>JAOTYB010000052.1 GCA_029862065.1 Acidimicrobiia bacterium
TCGGTGGGTCAGTGTTGTTACCCGGCCCCATAGCCTGGCAGACGGAACTCGCTGATGCCGATCCGGGGTGGTTCACCGACACGGAACGCCGCATGGCTTCCTCGGCCGGTACTTTCGCCTCTACCCCGGGACCCCGGAAAGGGCGATCCTGCAATCGGCCCCCGGTGGGGTCCATTCGATCCTACGAGGCGGCACAGTTGGGCATTTCAGCATCTACCCCACGATCTCTTGCCGGGGCCCGCTCGTCTTTCCCCGGTCTCGAGGACCAGACGTTCCTGGATGCAGCCTGCGTCAGCCTGGCCCCCCGCGAGGCACGAGACGCCATAGTGGAGTTCCTCGACATGGCCCTCTGGTGCCGAGAAAGTGATGCCTCAGAACATCACGTCGCCATGGACCACGCCCGCCGCCAGGCCGCCGGTGAGGCCGCCCTCCTGTTGAACTCCCCGGACCGGAACCTGGCCCTGATTGAGAGCACTACCTACGGGCTGAACGTTGCCGCCCGAGCGATTCCGCTTCGCAGTGGGGACAACGTGCTCATCGCCGACTCGGAGTTCCTCCAGGTGGCGATCCCGTGGCTGGCGCGTCGGAACGATGGGATCGAAGTCAGATCGGTCGAGAGCCAGCAGGGGGAGCTACCCCTGGAGCGATTCGAGGAGGCGATTGACAGGCACACGCGAGTGGTCTGCGTGTCCTCGGTGCAATGGTCGAGCGGGTACCGGGTCGATATTGAAGGCCTGGGCCGGCTGTGCCGGGAGCGCGACGTCTGGCTGGTCGTCGATGCCGTCCAAGAAATGGGAGCCTTGAAGATCGACCTGTCAGAGCAACCGGCCGACTTCGTGATAGCCGGTGGGCATAAGTGGCTCAATGCTCCCTTTGGGTGTGGGGTCATGTTCATGTCCGACCGGGCCCTCTCGGCCCTCACTCCCTCCTCGTATGGATACCTCTCGATGGAGGAACCGGAGGGCGGCTGGGGAACATTCTTCCGGACGCCGGGCATTCCGACCGTGCGGGAGTATCGGTTCCCTCAAACCGCGCGGCAGTTTGAAGTGGGAGGTACCTCCAATTACCCGGGAGCGATCGGGCTGGCTGCCTCGCTGCGGCTGGTCAACTCGGTCGGGATCGACGTGATCGACGAGCAGGTACGGGGGCTGACCCGGACGCTCCGGCACGGCCTGGAGGAGCGGGGTGCCCGGATTATCTCTCCTCCGGCCCCCGAAGCCCGCTCCGGCATCACGACCTTCATGTTCTACGAGACTCCCGAGGAGGACCATCAACTGCTGGAGAAGCTCCTCACCGATCGGATTCTCATCTCGCAGCGGTACACGGGCCCGGTAGGCGGGCTGCGCGTCTCGACCCACTTCTACAACACCGAAGAAGACATTGAACAACTCCTCGACAGTCTCGCTCACCACACGTAGGGCGCCCTCGGATTGCCTCTCGCCGTAAGGTGGGGCGGCACAGGAGGAGCAGCTTGGACTATCGACAGTTGGGCCGGACCGGGCTGCGGGTCTCGGCGTTCGGAATGGGATGTGGCAACTTCGGCGGCATCGGCAGCGCTCCCGAATTCTTCGGCCAGGGCGAAGACGAGACCGAAGCCTTTGCCCTCCTCGATCGGGCAGTGGAACTGGGGATCAACTTCCTCGACACCGCCGACGCCTACGGCGGAGGGCGAAGTGAGACCACCATCGGGAAGTGGCTGAAGACCAAGGACTCCGACCTGCGGGATCGGCTGCTCATTAGTTCCAAAGTCGCCAATCCGGTAGGCGACGATCCCAACCAGCGCGGGCTCTCGCGTCGTCACATCCTCCGTCAGGTTGATGCCAGCCTGACTCGTTTGGGAGTCGATCACCTCGACATGTATCTCGTCCACGAGCCAGATCCCACCACACCGCTGGAAGAGACCCTCGACGTGCTGGACTCGGTGGTGCGGGCCGGCAAGGTCCGCTACCTCGGGGCCTCCAACTTCCCGGCCTGGATGATGGCCAAAGCGCTGTGGCTGAGCGATGTCGGGGGGCTCCATCGCTTCGATTGGGTTCAGAACTCCTTCAACCTCATCGACCAGGCCGACTCGGCCGAGATGCTCGCTCTCTGCCGCGATCAAGGCCTCGGGTTCACGCCCTTCAGCCCGTTGTGCGGCGGCTGGCTGACCGGGAAGTACAGCTACGAGGAGACCTACCCGGAGGGGTCGCGGATGACCCTCCGGCCAGAGCCATATCTGAAGTATTGGAACGAAACGACCTTCGGCGCCATCGACCGCCTTGCCAAGGCCGCCTCAGATCTGGGAGTCAGTAGTGCCGGGCTCGCCCTTGGTTGGCTGATCAACCATCCAGACATCACCGCTCCGATTGTTGGTCCCCGTCGGCCCGATCATTTTGCACCCATGGAGGAGGCGCTCGGACTCGAACTCCCCGAGGCTCAGTGGGACGAGGTTGGCCGCATGTTCGTGACCGGAAATTGATGGTGGAAACGCTCATCATCACCCAGGACGAGGTGCCGGCGCTGCTGCCCATGAGCGATTGCATACAGGTGGTCCGTGAGGCACTTGCCGCGCTGGCTCGCGACGAGGGCATCCAGCCGCTGCGGCCGATCATGTGGCTGCCGGAGAAGGTCGGTGCCCTCGGGATGATGCCCGGCTACCTGGCAGACATCGACACCCTGGGGATCAAGACCGTGACCGTGTTTCCCGGCAACGCCGGAACTAAATACGACTCGCACCAGGGCAGCATCATGCTGTTCGACGGGGCCAATGGTCGGCTGAAAGCTGTGATCGACGCCACCGAAATCACCACCATTCGCACCGCCGCCGCCTCGGCTGTGGCAACCGACGTTCTGGCGAGGCCCGATGCCAGGGTCCTCGCCATACTCGGCTCCGGAGTGCAAGCGGGCAGTCATATCGACGCGATGGCAGCGGTTCGGCCAATCGGAGAGGTGCGGGTCTGGAGCCGCCAGCCGGCCAACGCCGACCGGTTGGTGGCGTTGAAGGCGGCGTCCGGGCTGACCATTCGAACCGTCGCTTCTGTTGCGGAGGCAGTAGGCGGGGCCGACATCGTGTGTACGACGACGGCCTCACACGATCCCGTCCTGACGGGTGACCTCCTCGAGCCCGGAATGCACATCAATGCAGTCGGGTCGAGCGTCCCGTTCGCCCGGGAACTGGACACCGGGGTCATGACCAGGTCCCGACTGTTCGTTGACCGGCGCGAGTCAACTCTCAACGAGGCCGGGGATTTCCTTATCGCCCAGGCCGAGGGAGCGATCGACGAGTCCCATATCGTTGCCGAAATCGGGGAGCTCTTGATAGGCGCAGCCGAAGGACGCGGTAACGACGAGGAGATCACGCTGTTCAAGTCGCTCGGTCTGGCCGTCGAGGACGTGGCGGCCGGCAACCTGGTCTACTGCAACGCTCTGGCGGCGGGAGCGGGAACTCGATTGGTGCTGGGAGGCCTTCGCCATGACTGAAGACAGCGGACCGATTCCTCTCAGTGAGATTGAAGCCGCCCGGGAGCGGCTGAACGGGATCGCCGTTCGCACCCCGCTCGTGCGGCTGAACGCCGACACCGGCCCCATCGAGATCTATCTGAAGCTCGAGAACCTGCAGCCGATCGGCGCCTTCAAGATCCGGGGGGCGGGGAACGCCATGGCGATCGCCGGCCCTGCCGCCCTCGAGGAGGGCGTGTGGACCGCCAGTGCCGGCAATATGGCCCAGGGAGTGGCCTGGAATGCCCGCCGGCTTGGAGTTCCCTGCTCGGTGGTGGTTCCCGACCACGCCCCGGCAGCCAAACTCGGCGCCCTCGAGCGGCTCGGAGCTCGGGTCGTGAAGGTGTCCTTCGAAGAATGGTGGCAAATCATCGTCACTCATGCCCACGAGGGTCAGGACGGCGTGTTCGTCCATCCGGTGAGCGACCCGGCGGTGATGGCGGGCAACGGCACCATCGGCCTTGAGCTGGTCGAGGACCTGCCGGATCTGGATGCGGTTGTCGTTCCGTACGGCGGAGGGGGGCTGAGCTGCGGGATTGCCTCCGCTCTACGGTTCCTCAAACCTGCGGTTCGGGTTTACGCAGCAGAGGTAGCGACGGCGGCGCCGCTGGCAGCAGCGTTCGAGGCTGGAGAGCCCACGGACGTGGAATATGTTCCTTCGTTTGTTGATGGGATCGGTTCGACCCGGGTGTTGGACGACATGTGGCCGCGGGTGAAGGAGCTGTTGACGGGCTCGCTGGTGGCGTCTCTTGACGATGTAGCCGCTGCCGTCCGGCTTTTGGCAGTGCGCAATCGGGTGGTTGCGGAGGGCGCCGGGGCGGCCGGAGTTGCCGCCGCATTGCTGGGTGGGGCCGGTTCCGGCAAGGTGGTCTGCATTGTTTCGGGCGGCAATATCGACGCCGCCAAGCTGGCCTCCATCCTGTCAGAGTCTGGCTAACCGGCAGGTACACCTGCTTTTGGCTGGTATCTATGCCAGAATCCCCGGCAATGCGCGATGCCGCGCGTTTGGGAAAGCAAGGCAGGGGAGGCCAATGCCGGGATACATCACTCAGGAGACAGACGTCTCTCCGGTTGTCGATCCCGATGACACCGTCTCGACCCGCACCACCATCGACGCCTCGGTGGGCGCAGAGCATCTCGAGCAGCGGGTGCTTCACTTCGCCACCGGCCGGTCTCGTGCCCGCCACGCGCTCGGCCGTGATGAAGTCGCGTATGTCGTCTCCGGCTCCGGAACCCTCGTGCTGGCCGGCGACTCCCATGAGCTCACCCCGGATATGGGTGTCTACATCAGGGCCGGGGAGGGCTATGAGGTTGACAACCCAGGCGCCGAGGACCTGGTGCTGGTATCGGTGACGGCCCCGGAGCCCTCCGAGGGTGACGTGCCGGTGGAACGCAGCGTCACTGTCCGTGTGGCCGATCAGCCGACTATCCCGGCCGGCAAGGATCGAGAGTTCAGATTTGTCATCAATCCCGACGCCGGGTGCCGCGATGTTACGCAGTTCGTCGGCTGGATTCCGCCCGGGCGAGCGCCGACGCACCACCACCTCTACGACGAAGTCATTTATGTCCTCGACGGCAGCGGCGTTCTCCACCTCGAAGGGCAGCCCGATGTGCCAATATCCACGGGTTCATGCATTCACCTTCCCCCACCGGTCCAGCATTGTCTGGAGAACACCGGTGACCGGCCGCTCCGCGTGCTGGGTGTTTTCCACCCGGCCGGGAGCGCGGCGGAAGCATACGAAAACGACACCAACGAATAGCTAGCTAGTACATAAGGAAATGAAGGGAAACCAATCATGAGAACAAGATTCAAGATCGTCGGGCTGCTTCTAGCCCTGGCGCTCGTCGCCGCCGCCTGCGGAGACAGCTCGTCTGACACGACGACTACCACCGCAGACTCGGGCGCGACAACGACAACGGCGGCTGATACCACGACCACGACTGTCGAACCGATGGTCTGTGAGGCCACGCTTGGCTTCATCGGACCGATCACGGGGCCGGTGGCCTTCATCGGTGGCGTGCAGCTCAACTGGTTCAAGTACGCAGTCGACACGTTCAACTCCGACATGGGGTATGACTTCCAGATTGTCGAGGGTGATAACCAGTTCGACACAGCCCAGAGTGCGACCCTGGCGGCTCAGTTCATCGACAACGGTGACATCGTTGGTGTTGTCGGCCCGGCCGGAAGCGACAACGTAGATGCCGCGGGCGCAGTCTTTGAGGCCGGCGATCCGGACCTGACGTTCATTTCCCCGTCTTCGACTCGGGTCGGTATTGCGGCGAAGTTCACGGGCATGTTCCGTACTGTCGGGACAGACGATGACCAGGGACCGACCACGGCCCAACTCATGATTGACCAGGGCGCCTCCAAGGTATTCTTGATCGACGATCAGTCGTCATATTCGACGGGTTTGGCCGCTTCAACCACGGCTGCCCTCGAAGCCGCCAACGTTGAGGTTGTCAGCGAGTCCGTGACCCAGGACATCACCGACTTCTCCGCACTCGTCAGCACCATCCCGGATGATGCCGATTTCGTGTATCTCCCATGGCAGGTCGCGGCGAACGCTCAGATTATCGCCAACCAGATGCAGGAGCAGGGCAAGGACATCACGATTGTTGGTTCCGATGGACTGGATTCCGGCGACTTCGTGGTTCCCGGAGCACTGATCGTCAAATTCGCGGGTGACATTTCCGTCATTCCCGAGTCGGCTGACCTGTTGGCCGGGTTCCTGGCTGAGTACCCGGAGACCAATACGTTCGGTCCGCCGGTCTTTGTAGCTACCCAGGCGCTTCTGGAGGCCGTTGATCGCGTGTGTGCGGCTGGTGAGGTGCCCAATCGAGCCAACGTCCAGGCTGAGGTGAGGAACACCAACCTCGCCCAGACGATTCTCGGCACCCCGGTGTCGTTCAACAGCGACGGCGACCTGGCAGATGGACGGTTCTACATCTTCCAGACGGACGCCGACGGCAACGACATCGGCTTCGCCGGCTAAGGAGGAAAGTACAGAGCAGAAACAGTGGAATTCTTTCTCCAGCAGACGGTGAATGGCCTGACGCTGGGGAGCGTGTACGCCCTCCTAGCCCTTGGCTATTCGATGGTGTACGGAATTCTGAAACTGCTCAACTTCGCCCACGGCGAGGTGTACATGTTCGGAGCCTTCGCGGGCTACGGGATGCTGACGATCCTCGGAGGGTCGTCAGCTCTCGTAGTTCCCGTGTGGCTCGCATTAGTTCTCATGTTTCTGGCGGCGATCCTCGCGTCCTCGGCCATCGGGGTCGCGCTCGAGCGCTTCGCATACCGCCCTTTGCGGCAATCGACGCGAATCGCGCCGCTGATCAGTGCCATCGGTGCTTCGTTCTTCTTGCAGGCGGCCGCTCTCTTGATGTTCACGGCCAACTCGCGCACGTTCAACACACCTCAACTGATAGCGATCGATAGCGGAATCCCGTTTGGTCCTATCCGGGTATGGATGGTGCGAGTGTTGGTGATCGTCACCTCCTTCGTGCTCATGGTGCTGCTCTACCTGTGGGTCAATCGGACCAAGACCGGGAAGGCAGTGCGGGCGGTTTCCTTCGACCGGGAGGCTGCCGCCATGATGGGGATCGACGTCGACAAGGTCATAGTCGTTGTGTTTCTGATCGGCTCGGCCCTGGCCGGAATCGGCGGGGTCATGGTTGGGTTGGTGTTCGGCCGGATCTTTCACATCATGGGCTTCGTCGCCGGCTTAAAAGCCTTCACCGCCGCAGTGCTTGGAGGCATCGGGAGTATCCCGGGCGCGATGTTGGGCGGCCTGATGATTGGGCTGGCCGAGGCCTTCACCACCGGGTACATCTCCTCGACCTTCCAGAATCTCATTGTTTTCGGCCTGCTCATTGTCGTGCTGCTGATTCGTCCGAGCGGCCTGCTCGGCCGGCCAGAGTTGGTGAAGGTGTGATATGACCGCACCCGACGAAACCGGCATTGGCGTAGATGAGTGGGTCGAGCAGTCAGAGGGCCGCCGCGAGGGGCACACCGGGTTTACGGCCCCGGCCCGCCGCTTGTTCGACAAGCTCACGCCCGGGTCCCGGCTAACGCTCTTTCTGCTGGCGGCCGCCACCTACCCGTTCCTGGTCCGGGGGAGTGACGTCCGGATCGGCATCACGATTCTGCTGCTGGCCATGGTCGCTCTCGGTCTCAACGTTGTGGTCGGATGGGCAGGCCTCCTCGACCTGGGCTATGTGGCCTTCTACGGGTTCGGGGCCTACTTCTATGCAATTGTGGCGTCCGATCAGCTTCCCGCCCATTGGCCAACTTGGATCGCGATCCCGATCATCGTGGCCGCCTCGGCGTTGCTTGGCGCGTTGCTGAGCTTGCCTTCCCGTCGCCTGGTCGGTGACTACCTAGCGATCATGACCCTGTTCTTTGCCCAGATCTTCGTCGAGCTCGTGCGGAACTTCGAGCGACTTCCCTTCGTTCCCGACGATCTCAACCTCACCGGAGGGCCGAACGGGATCCCGGGGGTCAAGCCCTTCGAATTCTTTGGCTTCGAGTTCAACGGGCAGGAGCTCCTTGGCGGCACCCTCCCCACTTTCAGCCGTCAGTACTACCTGGTGCTCGTTTTCCTTGGTCTGCTCATAGTTGGGCTTCACAACCTCAATGACTCCCGAACGGGTCGAGCCTGGCGGGCCTTGCGCGAAGACACGCTGGCCGCCGAACATATGACCATGCCGGTTAACCGGCTGAAGCTTTTGGCGTTCGCGGTGGGGGCCGGTATCGCTGGACTGAGCGGTGCCCTGTTCGCGACTGTCCAGAACGGCGTCTTTCCGAACAACTTCAACCTGTTCGTCCTCATCATCATGTATGCAGCCGTGATTCTCGGGGGATCCGGTTCGATCCCCGGCGTGGTGCTCGGGGCCGTTGCCATTGCCTATGTGCCAGAGTTGCTGCGCGACCCCACCAAGGCCGGGTTGCTGTTCTACGTGGGGATCGCGGTGGTGCTGTTCGTCCTCGTGCGGCGGTGGGACAAGATTGCCGCCACCGTGGGAGGCGTGTTTGTGCTCGGCCTGGTTGTGCGCTTCTTCTCGAGCCGAATCTGGGACGAATCGATCTTGGGCGAAGTCAACGACACCTCGCTGAGCCGACTGCTCGATGATTGGGTGCTGAACTTCGAATCCCAGCGCGATGTCATTACCAGCTACGCCTTCGTTCTGGCCATCGTCGGGGTGCTGCTCGTGGTTCTCGCCACAGGCTGGTGGAAGATCGCGGCACTCATTCCCACGCTCTACCTCGCCATCCTGGTTTGGGAGAACAAGCTGGTTTTCCAGCCGAGTATCACCCGCCAGCTGCTGTTCGGTGCCGTATTGGTGGTCATGATGGCGGTTCGGCCTCAGGGTCTGCTCGGCACTCGACGAGTGGAGATCATGTGAAACCGATTCTCGAGTTACGCAGTCTTTCCAAGGCATTCGGGGGCCTGCAGGTAATTCAGGACCTCGACCTCGTCGTCGGGGCTGGACAAATCGTCACCGACGACGATCCCGTCGTTGGACAGGGGGAGGCGGTAGCCGATCTCGACTTCTCGCTTAAGCCCGGTGAGATCGTCAGCGTGATCGGTCCGAACGGGGCCGGAAAGACAACGCTCTTCAACCTCATCACGGGTATCTACGAACCGGATTCGGGCGACATCCTCATGGACGGGCGGAGCATCATCGGGCTGTCGCCTGAACAGGTTTCCAACCTGGGCGTGGCCCGGACGTTTCAGACGCTGCGGGTCTTCCTCAACATGACCGTCAAAGAGAACGTCATGGCGGCCGCCTATGGCAACACGAAGGTCGGTATGTGGGGGTCGGTGTTCCGGACTCCCTCTGCTCGCCGGGAGGAGAAGCAGATATCGGACCTGGCCGAAAGCAAGCTGAGTTTCTTTGGAGAGCGCCTCATGGGCTACCGCTGGGATCAGCCTGCCTACAGCTTGTCCTATGCGAATCGTCGCCGGCTCGAGATCGCCAGAGCCATGGCCACTAACCCCCGCCTGCTCATGCTTGACGAGCCGGCTGCGGGCATGAACCCCGCGGAAACCCATGAGATAACCGAATTAATTGGTCAACTGCGAGACGACGTTGGGTATTCGATCCTGGTGATCGAACACGATATGCATGTTGTCGAAGGGATCTCTGACCGGGTGATTGCCCTTGATCATGGCGTCAAGATCGCAGAAGGCAGCTTCGAGGAGGTCGCCACCAACCCCCACGTCATAGAGGCGTACCTCGGCGCCGGAGCGGCCGGTACCAAATGAACGACCAGGCTCCGCTCCTTGCTCTCAAGGACGTAAACACCTACTACGGGCAAATCCACATCCTCCAGGGCATCTCCATGGAGATAAAGGCCGGCGAGCTGGTGTGTCTTCTCGGCGGGAATGCGTCAGGCAAGTCCACGACGTTGAAAACGATTCTGGGCATCGTTACGCCGCGGTCGGGGACAGTGGAGTTCCAGGGAATGGATGTCACCAGCAAGTCCACAACTTTCCGGATCGGTCACGGGATGGCGATTGTCCCGGAGAATCGGCGGCTGTTCGCTCCCATGACCGTGCTTGAGAATCTGGAGATGGGGGCCTATCTGCGTGAAGACGACTTCTCAGAGGACCTCAACGACGTATACGAACTGTTTCCGCTGCTAGCTGAGCGCAAGCATCAGCTGGCAGGAACGCTCTCCGGTGGTGAACAGCAGATGGTGGCTATGGGCCGGGCCCTCATGTCGAAACCCAAACTCTTGCTCATGGATGAGCCCTCCATGGGTCTGGCGCCGGTCCTGGTCGAGCAGAGCTTTGAGATCATCCAGCGGGTCCACCGGGCGGGTGTGTCGATTCTCATGGTGGAACAAAACGCCAACATGGCCCTGTCAATCGCCGACCACGGATATGTGCTGGCCACCGGCCGCATCGTTCTCGCCGGAGAGGCGGCCGCGCTGGCGGCTGACGAAGGGCTGAAGAAGGCCTATCTTGGTCGCTGA
This sequence comes from Acidimicrobiia bacterium, assembly GCA_029862065.1. Classification (GTDB taxonomy): domain Bacteria; phylum Actinomycetota; class Acidimicrobiia; order Spongiisociales; family SHLN01; genus SHLN01. The sequence continues at coordinate 10,460 of JAOTYB010000052.1, forward strand.
AGGAACCGAGGAGCGCAAATGACGATGACACTTCCCGACTCGATTCGTGCTCGCTTTCCTTTGCTTGAGAACGCCGTCTATACCAACAGCTGCTCGCAGGGCGCCCTCTCGGGGGAGGTGCGGTCAGCCTATGAGCAGTACCTGACCGACTGGGACGAGAAGGGTGCACCCTGGGAGTTATGGGTCGAGAGAGCAAACTCGGCTCGCCACCGGTTTGCTCGCCTATTGAACGCAACCCCCGACGAGATTGCGGTAACCACGTCGGTGTCGGCCGGGGTTAGCTCTCTGATGAGCGGGCTCCGCCGGCCGGACGGTCGCAACAAGATCGTCATCAGCGATTTCGAGTTTCCGACCATCGGGCAGATCGTTCACGCTCAAGAACTCGTGGGGGCCAAGGTTGAGCACGTCCCGCCGACCGAGGAAGCTACGGTCTCCCTCGAGCGCATGGCCGAGGCGATCGACGACGAAACCGGCCTCGTGGCCATCACCCATGTGTGTTTTCGCAACGGCAGCAAGACCGACGTCAAGGAAGTGATCCGACTGGCACACGAAGCCGGTGCCCTGGTTCTTCTCGATTCGTTCCAGGCGGTGGGTGCGATCCCCATCGATGTGCGTGAGCTGGACGTGGACTTTGTTGCCGGGGGAACCCTCAAATACCTGCTCGGCTCTGCCGGCCTGGCCTTCCTCTACTGCCGGGCCGACCTGTTGCCGGAGATTACGCCAGTACAAACTGGATGGTTCGCAGACGAAGACATCTTCAAGATGGACATATTCGATTACTCGCCGTCGGCTACCGCCACCAAGTTTGAGAGCGGCACACCGCCGATTCCGAATATCTACGCCGGCATCGCCGGAATGGACCTCATGGACGAGATCGGGATCGCCGAAACCGAGCAGCACGTGAGCAAGCTCACAGACCAGCTGATTGAGGGACTGGACCGGATCGGGGCCAAGCTGGTCACGCCACGCGATCCGGCCAAACGAGGCCCGATGATCGCCGTTGCCACCACCGATGACTACGGCATGGTGGCGGCATTAGCGGAGGACCGGATCCTGACGTCACCCCGCGACGGCAATGTCCGCCTCTCATGGCACTGCTACAACTCGGAGGAGGACGTCGAAGCTGTTGTGGCTGGACTTGAACGGCACTCCGACCTCCTGGCCCGTTAGCCGGAGGACAGGACCGAGGGCCGGGTAATCGGAAGCTGGCCGGACTGCCTCAGCGTCAAGGCGGGTCCGGTCCCGGGGGGATTGATCGCCGCCGATCCGGTGGGCTGTCGGGATCGATGCGGTGTCCGCGGCCGTGG
>JAOTYB010000198.1 GCA_029862065.1 Acidimicrobiia bacterium
GTCCGAATTGGTCGTCGGGTCGCTGGTCGTGCTGGGCTGCGGCGTGGCGCTCGGCCTCGTGAACGCCGGCCTGATCAGAGGGGTGAAGATCCCGTCGTTGATCGCCACGCTTGCCACTCTCAGCATCCTCGACGGTATCTCCCTGACGCTGCGGCCGACCGCGCAGGGAATCATCAGTGGCGACTTGGTGTCGTTTCTGACCGCGGGATGGGGCCCCATCCCGATCGCCTTCTTGGTGATCGTTGTGGGGGCGGCCGGTCTCGACGTGTGGCTGCACGCCTCGGGCTCCGGTCTCCAACTCCGTGCTGTCGGCTTCGACGAGCGAGCTGCCAAGCGCGGGGGGATTCGAACCAACTGGATCCGGGTGCGGGCCCTGTTGCTCTCGAGCGGTTTTGCGGCACTGGCGGCGCTTTTCGTAATGGCTCGATCTCCTATCGGCAACCCCCAGGTAGGGACTCCTTTCGCCCTGACCAGCATCACCGCTGCGGTGCTCGGTGGGGCCTCGCTCGCCGGCGGGAGGGCCACGTTTGTCGGGAGCACAGTCGCCTCGGTCTTGCTGGCGTTGATCATCACCGTGCTGCCGTTCCTCGGGCTGTCACCCGATGACGGCTCGATGATCATCGGGCTCCTTGTTCTTGTCGGAATCATCCTGTTCCAGGTGGGCGACCTGAAGGAATTGGTGAAACGCAACTATCGGCGCGGGAGACGATTGGTCCAGGGAAGCCGGGTGGCCGACGCCGCCGAGATCCCGGCGTTCTACCCGGCCGGGACCGACTTCTCGGTCGTTTCCCGAGGTCGCAAGCTGATCCAGAACGGGATGGTGCTCACCCTCGACCCCGAGATAGGTGACGTGATGGGTGGCGACCTCCTGATCGAGAACGAGAGAATCATCGAGGTAGGGAAGAACCTGGAGGCCACCGACGCCGAAGTCATCGACGCCACAGGAATGATCGTCATACCTGGTTTCGTGGACACCCACCGTCATATCTGGGAGGGGCTGCTCCGCAACATCGGGACCGACGTACCGCTCGAAGGTCGGACGAGCTATATCTCGTTCGTTCTACACAAGCTGGCTCCGGCGTTCCGTCCGGAAGACGCCTACATCGGCAACCTGGTGTCTGGCTTGGGGGCGATCGACGCCGGAGTGACGACGCTGCTGGATTGGTCACACATTCAGGGCTCTCCTGCTCACACCGACGCGGTGATCCAGGCGCTTGGCGACTCGGGGATGCGTGCCGTGTTCGCCTATGGGTTCCCATGGTGGGGCAAGTGGGAGGAGCGCCAGCCGAGCTGGTTCGTGCGGGCCGCCACGGAGCATTTCTCGACCGACGACCAGCTGTTGACGTTGGCGCTGGCTGCCCCCGGACCCGAGTTCACCGACTTCGAGGTGACCCGCGACCATTGGAAGCTGGCCCGCGAGGCCGGGGCCCGCATCTCCACCCACGTCGGTGTCGGGTCCTACGGTCTGGACGGCAAGGTGAGGCAGTTTGGGGAGGCCGGCCTGCTCGGGCCCGACACGACCTACATTCACTGCACCACCCTCAGCGACACAGAGATCCAGATGATCGTGGACACCGGCGGCACCGTGTCGCTTGCCTCCCCGGTGGAGATGATGATGGGGCATGGCATGCCCCCGATCCAGAAATTCCTCGACAGAGGGCTGCCGCCCAGCCTCAGTGTGGATGTCGAGACCAACGTCCCCTCCGACATGTTCAATCAAATGCGATCGGTTCTGGCGCTGCAGCGAACCCTGGCCGCCGCCTCGGGTAAGGAGCCGATCGAAGCCCGGGACGTATTGACTTGGGCGACTCTGGAAGGGGCACGGGCCAACGGCCTCGACTCCGAGGTAGGAACCCTCACTCCCGGCAAACACGCCGATGTCGTCCTGCTTCGCACCGACCGCATGAATGTGACTCCACTCAACGACCCGGTGACGGCCGTTGTCACCGGGATGGACACCGGAAACGTGGACACGGTGTTGATCGCCGGCCGCGTCATGAAACGTCACGGCCGTCTGAACTACGTCGATTGGGGATCCGTCCGGCGTTCCGCCGAGGAGGCGCGTGACTTCGTAATCGCCAAGTCCGGTTTCAAGCCTCCCAAGATCTAGGTCGGCAGGTCGTTTCGCCGCACTGGCGGACCGGACGATTGCGGCCGCTCCATCCCGGGTATAACTACACCATGCAGATGCCATCCGTGCTCGCCCGCTGGGACCGCCGAATCACCCGGTGGATGGCCGAGCACGGCGTGCTGTTCCTTCGGGTCAGCATCGGCATCGTCTTCCTGTGGTTCGGCAGCCTGAAGTTCTTCCCCGGGCTCAGCCCCGCCGACCAGCTCGCCACCGACACCATCGACCTGCTCTCGTTTGGGTTGATCAACACCGACACCGCCCGGATCCTGCTGGCCCTGCTCGAGACAGCGATCGGTATCGGCCTCATCACCGGCACATTCCTGCGTCTCACCCTGCTGGCGTTGTTTGGTCAGATGCTCGGCACGGTGACGCCGCTCATCCTGTTCCCCGATCTCACGTTCGAGACGTTCCCATTCGTCCTGACTCTCGAAGGGCAATACATCATCAAGAACCTCGTGCTGGTCTCGGCCGGCCTCGTGATCGGTGCCACCGTCCGCGGCGGCGACCTGGTCGACGATCCGGAGATACTGGCGGCGTCAGCCTGAATCCTGATCCAGCCTGAATCCTGATACAGCCTGAATCCTGATCCCACACCCCTCCGCCCGTGCCGAGGCACCTACCTCGGCTGACCGCGATCAGCCCCCAAAGCCGCCACCGGTGAATCCGCCGGGTCCCCCCGACCGTCCCTTCTTCGGAGCGAAGGCAGCGGCCATCGTGGTCTGAGAGAATGATCCGGCCGGCAGGGAGCCGTCGACGGCGAAGTGATAGAGGGCGGTCTGGAAGATAACGCTCAGCGCCGCGATCACCACCGCCACCAGGATGATCCACACGATTCCGACCACGATCCCGGCGCCCAGAACTCCGCCGTTGCCCGATAGGGCAGCCAGCACGATGATGACGACACCGGGCAGGGTGGCCAGGAAGCCGAGCAGCCCGAAACCGACTTGGGCGGCCAAGTTCTCACCCCAGGTCTCTTTGAACAGCCGTCCCGACTTCTTGATG
>JAOTYB010000199.1 GCA_029862065.1 Acidimicrobiia bacterium
GCTCGGAGTATCTATCCGGGCGGGCCGCCGACTCCGAGTTGTTCCATCATCTTCGCGGTGTCCATAAGACCCCAATGGGCGATTGCCTTATCTCCCTGGAACTCGAGGATGTCGATCACGTTGATGTCAAACCTGTTGCCCGTTGCGGGAATGCCCATGAACTCGCCCTGGTGGGTCCCGGAGAAACGTACCCGCGCGATCACCTTGTCGCCGTCCTGAAGCATCTCCTCGACGTCGGCGCGGAAGTCTGGGAAGGCGCTTCGCATAATGGCGGTCATTGCCTTCGGTGCCTCCCGGCCCGGCGGTATCCCGGGTGGAAGTTCCTCGTGCTCAACGAAGTCGTCGTGCATGACTTCATCGATCAGGCCGACATTGCCTTGCGTGAACACCTCGTCGTAAAGACGCCTCACAACAGCTTGGATATCGGCCATTCAGAACCTCCCCATCTGGCGGTTCCTGTGTGTCGCCGCTCGTCGATGGGACCCTACACAAGAAGGATGCTTGCTGCTGCCGAGGTTGTACAAACTCATGAAAGACAGTACCGGTGCAGGTTTGGTCGAACGCGAATGGGCGGGTCTTAAGAGACGCCTTGATAGAAGACGGCGTCGGAAACCCAGGAGGGTGCTTCGTTGAAGGCAGTGGTCATAGCGGGGAAAGGCTACTGACCGAGCGCGCTCTCTCTAGTTCTCTCCCCAACAAGGCTGGGTGCCCCGGCCAAGCCGAGGACCGGGCACTACCCGGGCGGGCCTCCGACTCCGAGCTGCTCCATCATGCCGGCCATATCCATGACGCCCCAATGGCCGATGGCTTTGTCATCCCGGAACTCGATGATGTCGATGGCGGCGACATCGAAACTGTTGTTAGTGGGGGGAATGCCCATGAAGTCGCCTTGGTGGGTTCCGGACACGCGAACCCGCGATATCACTTTGTTACCGTCCTGGAGCATTTCTTCGACCGTCATCCGAAAATCGGGGAAGGCGCTGCGGAACATGGTGGTGTACGCCCGCGGTGCCCCCTTGCCCTGGGGTATTCCCGGCGGGAGCTCCTCGTGCTCAACGAAGTCGTCCGCCAGCAGCTCGTCGATCACGTCTAGATTGCCCTGGCTGAAGACCTCCTCGTACAACCGTTCCATCCGGGCCTTGAGATCTGCCATTGATACGCCTCCTCAGATTGGGGCGGCGACTGGTGTCGTCGAACCTACACGGGTGGGCGCCGCCTTTCTCGGGTGCCAGAATCCCTTCCATGAACCTGCCCGATGCGCTGACAAACCGCGTACAGATGCTGGGAGGCCTGGTGGGCCGGGTGCAAGCCCTGGCCGACGGCTTGGCCCGACGGTCAGGCGTGATGGGACGGCTTGGCCTGGTGGCGGCTCCGATTGCCTGGCTCACCCTCCTCGGCCGATGGGCGTTCGACTCGATTCCCCGCTTCGTGTTCTTCCTCGTCGTGTTGCTCCTCCTGGCCAGCCCCGGCCTGGTCCTGGTGGCCTTCGGCCGTTTGTTGGGAGGGACCGTCTCGCGATCGGAGAGTGCTCTTGAGGACCTGAGGGTTCTAGCCCGGGAAGGCGGCAGCGAATTGGGGAGCGGGGTGGCGGCGGTGGCCGGGACGCCCGGGCTGCGGTCCCTTGGATCGTTGCTGGGGTCGCTATGGAAACTGCGCGACTTCCGGACGGAGTTTGGCTCCATCGTCTCGGCGGTAGTCGGCTCAACCCGGTTGCTGAACCCGCTGTTTCTCCTGTGGGTGGGAGCTGCCGCGCTGGGGGCCGGATTGTTGATCGTCCTGGCGATTGTGGGCCTGGTGCTACTGGTCTTGTGAGATGGTGCGACGGAGCTCTTGGAGAATCCGCGATACCTTCGGGTGGTCGCCGAGGCCCGTCCCCCGGTGGACCCAGACCACCTCTCCGCTGACGTCGACTACGGCGGTGCCGGGAAGGTTGGAGTAGTGGCCGGTGATCTTCCCCTGGCGTCGAATGGTCAGAAACGCCAACACCCAGCGGAGCCAGGCCGCCAGATTGAAGAGGTATTGGGCCAGGGACTGCCGACCAATCCCGAGTGTCGTACCCAGATTGTGGTCAGGGTCGAGAAGGAGGGGGTAGGGATACCCGCCGGTCACCAGGTTCTGCGCTTGGTAGGGGGCCGTTGGGCCAACTGCGATGACCGTGGCACCGAGGGCTTCGAATTCAGTTTGAGCCGACGCCACCTGCGCCAGTTGGTTCAGGCAAGCCGCTCAACCGAAATATCGAACCAGCACCACCACAGTGGGTCGATCGACGTACTCGCCGAGCGTCACGGAGTCGCCATCCGGTGTCTGGAGCTCAACTGGGGAAACATTCATCGGGCGAGGCTATCCCTGCGGTACTTGCTCGGCAGTGCGCGGTGAGCGGTCGGCGGTCGACGGTACGCTTCCCCTATGGCTGAAGTGACGCTGCGCGAGGTAACCAAAGAGACTGTCCGGTCGGTCATCGACCTCGAAGTGGCCGAGAACCAGAGCCACCTGGTTGCTCCGAACGCTATGTCCATCGCCGAGGCCTATTTCGAGCCGAAGGCCTGGTTCCGGGCCATCTACGCCGATGACGAGCCGGTCGGCTTCATCATGCTGGCCGACGACCCCGACGCGTCCCGGTACTACCTGTGGCGGATGATGCTGGCCGAAGGCCAACAACGGAAGGGCTATGGCCGTCGGGCGCTGGAACTGCTGGTCGACTACGTCCGGACCCGTCCGAATGCAACCGAGATCACGGTCGGCTCTGTTCCTGAGGAGGGAAGCCCCCAGGCTTTCTACGAAGGCTTCGGATTCGTCCCCACCGGCGAAGTCCACCGCGGCGAAGTCATGTTGCGCCTGGAGCTGTAGAGCTAGTTCCTTCCCCTTGAGGGGAAGGTGGACTCGGGGCGAAGCCCCGAGGACGGATGGGGGGAGACGGGGAATCCCAACGGGGTTGTGGTTGGTTCGGCGTCACCCCCACCCCGACTCCGCCTGTCGGCGGAGCCACCCCGCCCTCAAGGGCGGGGAATCCCAACAAGTTCGTGGTTGGTTCGGCCTCGCCCCCACCCCGACTCCGCCTGTCGGCGGAGCCACCCCGCCCTCAAGGGCGGGGAATCCCAACAAGTTCGTGG
>JAOTYB010000230.1 GCA_029862065.1 Acidimicrobiia bacterium
GAGGGTTGCCTTGGTCGATGGGATCGTCTCAGACACGACCACGAATGGCTCGTCCCGATAGGCCTCGGCCATCGTGGCAAGCAGCTGGTCGGTGGTCTCTGTTCCGGTCGGCCGGGCGTAACAGGTGGCCAGGATGCCGCGGTTCATCGGCGCCAGGTGGGGGGTGAACAGAAGCTCGACGTCGGTCCCGGCATAGCGGCCGAGCGCCATCTGCATCTCGGGGGTGTGCCGGTGGGTGAGGAGCGAGTAGGCGGTGAAGTTCTCGTCGACGGTGGAGAACGAGGTGGCTGGCTTGGTGGCCCGGCCGGCTCCCGACACTCCGCTGGCGGCGTCGACGATGATGCCGGCCGGTTCGACCAGGCCGGCTGTGAGGAGCGGAGCCAGGGTGAGGGTGGCGGTGGTCACGTAACACCCGGGAACCGCCACCGCGGCGGAGCCGACGATGGATTCGCGGAACAGCTCCGGCATTCCGTAGGCAAAGTCGCTGAGGAGCTCGGGGGCCGTGTGCGCGTAGCCGTACCAGGCCGGGTAGATGGCCGCGTCGTCGAGCCGGAAGTCGGCTCCCAGGTCGATGATGTGCGCGGCGTCGAGCTTGGGCACGATTGCTTGGGAAGCTCCGTGGGGGAGGGCGAGAAAAACGATGTCGAGACCGGCCGGCATCGACTCCCATGGCTCGAAGGTCATGGCCGGGTAGGCCCCGGCCAGGCTCGGGTAGAGCTCGCCAACTGGGGTTCCCGCCTGACTGTCGCCGGCCGCAAACACGACTTCGAGCTCTGGATGGGAGGCGCACAGCCGCATGAGTTCCGCGCCGGCGAACCCCGAGGCTCCAATGATTCCTACGTTCTTCATAGAGCGAGGAACTATACATACTGCTGCATAGTTATGCAAGAGGTATGCGGGATACCCGACGATGAGAGGTCGGGCAGGTATGTACGCTGCCGGCATGGACCAGACAGTCGAGATCGCTGCTCATCAACTCAGCCGAATGCGGGGCATGACCCGCTACTACCACGAGCGGTTCTTCTCCGATATCCGGTTGCAGGTGGTGCTGACCATCGCCCTGTTTGTCGTTGGCCTGTGGGAGGTGGAGGGAGCGTTCCTGCTCGTTCCGGTGGTCGCCCTCTACGGTGCCGTGCAGACGGCCTTTGACGCCTCCTATCTGATCTTCGCTCGCCAGTACGCGGCCAGACTTGAGGCGTACATCAACGGCCGACTCGATGACCCCATCCTGGTGGCGGCCAAGCTCGAGGCCACTTACCTGTTCCCGCTCGACGATCGCAAAATCGTGACGGCCGCCTTCGGGTCGGGGTTCAGCTACTTCGGATTCGTCACCCTCTTCTTCACGGTTCTTGGTGTGGCCACCTACACCTTCGGATTGATACTGGGGCTGTCCTTCCTCGATGAGGCGGGGAGCGGGTGGACGCTCGGCTATCTCGGAAGCCTCTTCGCCACCACCGCCCTCGCCGTAACGGTCGGCTGGTGGTGGTTTGTGGGCGGCGAGGGCGAGCGGCGGCTCCGGTCAATGCTCGATTCCCAATTCCCCACCCAGCTGGAAGACCAATGAGATACCGCGTTAGCCCCAACGTGGCGGTGCGGACGACCGACGCAGCGGGTGCCGTCGATTTCTACTCCCGAGTACTCGGGCTCCCCATCACCGCCGAATCGGGTGGCGAGACCACCATCGACGCATCGCCGCTCACCCTGTTCGTAATCAATGACGACCAGGTAGCCGGTCCGGTTCACGAGCTGTTGGTCGACGATCTCGAGGCCGCCCGTGACGAGCTGGTAGCCAACGGGTGCGAGGTAGTCCGCTGGCATGGCAAGGGCCAGGATTGCTACATCCGCGACCCGTTCGGGGTGGTGTTCAATCTGTGGGAGGAGCCCGACGGCTAGGCGCCGCCAGGCCTATCGTTGAATGGTGGTAGAGGACCTTCCGCTCGTTCTTCTCTTTGTGGCCCTGCTCGGCATCGCCGTCTACCTCGGCGCGGCCGAGGCCGCCCTGCTGCGCGTGCGGCGGGTCGCAGTCGAAGTATTGGCCGACGGTGGGGACGTCCGGGCAACTCGCCTCCTGCGGCTCATCGACGACCTCCCGCGGGTCATGAACACTGTTCTCTTGACCGTTTTGCTGGTTCAGATCGGGGCGGCCACGGTGGTGGGGTTGCTGGCCGATCGGTGGTTCGGCAGCGTGGGGGTGACGGTGGGGTCGGTGCTTCTCACGCTGGTGATGTTCGTATATGCCGAGGCGATCCCCAAGACCTACGCAGTCGGCCATCCCCTCCCCGTCGCCAAGGCGGTTACTCCGTTCGTGGGATTGCTACGGGGGTTGTTGCGGCCGATCGTGTCGATCCTCATCTGGTTCGCCGATTTGCAAGCGCCCGGGCAGGGGATCGCAGGTACTGCCGGGATCACCGAGGAGGAACTGCGGCGCCTGGCAGCCCAGGCCGCCCAGAGCGGCGAGATTGCCGATAGCGATCTCGAGTTGATGGAGCGGGCGTTTCGGATT
>JAOTYB010000053.1 GCA_029862065.1 Acidimicrobiia bacterium
CGTGCCAGCGCTGGGCATCGATGCGGGCCCACAATTCGCTGGCCTCGTCGTCCCACGCCCACCAGATGTTGTTGGCAATGTCATAGAGACGGTGAAACTCCTCGGGGAGCGCGATCTGGGCTCCCGGTATCTCAGGAATATCAACAGGCATCAGCAAGACCTCGGTAGAGACAGGCAGCGACTTTAGGCTCGTCGTGCCGCTCTCAAGAATCAATACGGGTAACGCCCGGTCGCTACGAGGAGTCAGAACGCCGTGACACTCGCCATCCTCTTTCCCGGTCAGGGCAGCCAAGAAGTCGGCATGGGCGCCGACCTGTTCGACCATCGCCCAGATCTGCTCGGGGACCGCGCCGACGACATCCTCGGCTGGTCGCTACGCGATACCTGCCTCAACGGCCCTGATGAGCAGCTTGTCCGCACCGACCGGGCCCAGCCCGCCCTGTATGCGCTGTCCTATGCCCTATGGGACGAAGTGGCCGGGCGGGTTCCGCCTCCGATGGCCGCGGCCGGGCATTCGCTTGGCGAGTACACCGCCCTGGCGGCGGCCGGCGTATTCGACTTCGCCTCCGGCCTGCAGCTGGTGGCGACCCGGGGGATGGCGATGGCTGAGGCGGCCGGCCGCGAGGCGAGCACGATGGCGGCCGTTATCGGTATCGATATCGAGCAGGCCGCCGAGGCTGCCACGGTGCGCCGGGCCGACGGCGGGAGATTGTGGGTCGCCAATTTCAACGGTCCGGGTCAAGTGGTGTTTGCCGGGGGAGTCCACGACATTGAGTGGCTCTCGGCCCATGCCGGTGACTTTGGAGGGAGACGGGCCATCCCGCTAAATGTGGCCGGGGCATTCCACTCACCGTTCATGGATCAGGCCGTCGGGCCCCTCGCCGCCGCCCTGGAGAACGTCGAGTTCGCCGAGCCGGCGTTCCCGGTGTGGGCCAACCTCACTGCCGCCCCCGGCACCGACCACCGGGCCGCCCTCCTCCAGCAAGTGGTGGCGCCGGTGCTGTTTACCCAAACCCTCGAAGGGATGGGCGAGGCGGGAATTGATGCCTTTCTTCACGTTGGGCCGGGAAATGTCACCGCCACGATGGCCAAACGGACCGTGAAAGAAGCAGAAACCCACCATGTGAGCTCGCTTGAAGGAGTCGGCGAAGCCGTCGCCTGGATCGAGTCGCTCGTACAATGACCGCCGAAAGGACCCTGTGACTAATTCCATCATTACCGGTTGGGGCAAATGCCTGCCCCCGACAGTGCTCACCAACCATGACCTTGAGTCGCTGGTGGACACCAACGACGACTGGATCACCTCCCGCACCGGGATCAAGGAGCGGCGTATTAGCCATGTCGGGACCGCCGAGCTGGCCACTCTGGCCGGCAAGCGGGCGCTGGCCGCAGCTGGTATTGAGGCCACCGATGTGGATCTGGTGAGCGTGGCGACCTGCACACCCGACATGCTCATCCCCTCGGCCGCTTCGCTCGTACAGGACGCCCTCGGGGCCACCAACGCCGGGGCCATCGACCAAAACGCCGCCTGCTCGGGTTTCCTGTACGGTTTGATTACCGCCTCGGGGATGGTTCAGGCCGGCGTGATCGACACCGCGTTGGTGGTCGGTGCCGAACGGCTCACTTACTTCATTGACTTCACCGACCGGGGGACCGCGGTCTTGTTCGGCGACGGGGCCGGAGCAGTTGTTGTCCAGGCGACCGACGAGCCGGGCGGGCTCAAGGCGTCGGACATGGGCTCTGACGGCTCGGTGGCCAACATTTTGTGGGCACCCGGGAGCGGCACTGCTACCAACCGGATGGAGCTGCAACGCAATCACCATCTGCAGGCGATTGCGATGAATGGACCCGAGGTGTTTAAGCGGGCGGTCAAAGCGATGGGTGACTCAGCGGCCGACGTCGTGGCCAAAGCCGGCTGGGATCTCGACGATGTTGACTTACTGATCCCCCACCAGGCCAACGTCCGCATCATCGACGCCACCGCTCGGCGCCTGCAACTCGATCCCGCCAAAGTGTTCGTCAATATCGCCTCCTACGGCAACACCTCAGCCGCCACCATCCCGATTGCGCTCACCGAAGCACTCGAATCCCGGCGGGTCACGCCGGGCGCCAAGATCGTGTTCGCGGCTTTCGGGGCCGGGCTCAGCTGGGCGGCCGCCGCCTGGGAGTTCGGATCACGGGTCGAACCGCTCGGAACCACCGACGAGGAGCTGCCCCCCACCGACGGCAATGTCATGACCCTGCTGGCAGACAACTTCGCCTACTACGGCGGGGGGCCGGCCACATGACGAGTCGCGTTGCCCTCGTTACCGGTGGCTCCCGTGGCATCGGCAAAGCCATCGCCCAGCAGCTGGCGGCTGATGGGCACCGGGTGGCCGTCAACTACGTCCACGGCAAGGACGAAGCAGCTGCAGTGGTCGAGGGCATACAAACAACCGGGGGAGAGGCAGTCGCCATCGGCGCGGATGTCGGAACCGAGTCGGGTGTCGCCGAGCTGTTCGCGGGGGTGGAGGAAGCCTTCGGCCCGGTGGAGATTCTGGTCAACAACGCCGGCGTGGTGCGCGACAACCTGTTGCTACGGATGTCGGTCGAGGATTGGGACGACGTGATCGCCGTCAATCTGCGATCGGTGTTCCTCTGCACCAAGACGGCACTGCGGGGGATGCTGAAGGCTCGGTGGGGCCGGGTGATTTCCGTCACGTCGGTGTCCGGCTTGGGAGGGAATCCCGGCCAGGCCAACTACGCCGCCTCCAAGGCCGGGATCGTCGGATTCACCAAGTCGGTGGCCAAGGAGGTGGGCTCGCGAGGAATCACCGTCAATGCCGTCGCCCCCGGGTTTGTGGATACCGACATGACCGACGGAATTGATGACGGGACCCGGGAGTTAGCGCGAGGACAGATAAGTCTCGGGCGCTTTGGCACACCCGAAGAGATTTCCGCTGCCGTTGGCTATCTTGCCTCTCAGGGAGCGGCGTACGTGACTGGACAAGTGTTGGTCGTTGATGGCGGCCTGGCGATTTAGGAGGAGAATCCGTGGACCGTGGAGAGATAGAGAAGAAACTGACCGGCCTGCTGGTCGATGAGCTCGGCGTTGACGCCGACCGCATCACCATGGAGGCGAAGTTCGAGGAAGACCTCGAGATTGACTCGCTCGGGGTTGTCGAATTGCTGATGGCCCTCGAAGACAACTTCGACGTGAAGATTCCCGACGAAGAAGCAGAGAAGATCGGCAACGTCGGCGAGGCCGTCGACCTGGTGATTTCCAAGCTCGAGGGCTGACCATGGAGAACCGGCGGGTAGTTGTCACCGGGCTCGGGACCGTCAACCCGATCGGTCGCGATGTCGACAGCTTCTGGAAGAACGCCCAGAGCGGGGCCACCTCGGTAGGGCCGATCACCTCCTTCGACGCCTCCCACCTCAAGGTGACGTTTGCGGCCGAGGTGCCCGACTTCGACCCTGAGGAGTACCTCGAGCGCAAGGATGCCCGTCGGATGGATCGGTACGCCCAGTTCTTCTGGGCTGCCACCGCTCAGGCAATGGCCGACAGTGGGCTCGACCTCACCGGCGACGACGCCGAAGCAGTCCGGGCCGGTGTGGCGGTTGGATCGGGCATCGGCGGAGTGATTTCGTTCCAGGAACAGCTGAAGGTGATGCTCGACAAGGGCGCCGACCGCATCAGCCCCTTTGCCATTCCGCAGATTATTTCCAACATGGCTGCCGGACTGGCGTCGATCTCGTTCAACTTGCTGGGCCCAAATACGGCAACCGTCACCGCCTGTGCAGCTTCGGCCAACGCCGTTGGCGACGCCGCCGCCGTTATTCGGCGGGGCGATGCCGACATCATGGTGGCTGGTGGGGCGGAGGCGCCCATCTGCGAGTTCGCGGTTGGCGGCTTTGCTAATACCCGGGCGCTCAGCACTCGCAACGATGACCCGGCCACGGCTTCCCGCCCGTTTGATGCCGACCGCGACGGCTTCGTCATGGCGGAAGGGGCCGCCGTCCTCATCCTCGAGGAACGTGACCATGCCCTGGCTCGCAAGGCCCCGATCTATGGTGAGTTCACCGGATACGGCATGTCGGCCGATGCCTATCACATGACGCTGCCCCGGCCGGGCGGGATGGGTGCGGCCCGGGCCATGCAAGCCGCCCTCGACGATGCCGGGCTCGACGCGTCTGGCATCGACTACATCAACGCCCATGGGACCTCGACTGCCGCCAACGACAGCACCGAGACCGCTGCCATCAAGCTCGTGTTCGGTGAGGAGGGAGCTCGCTCCATCCCCATCTCGTCAACTAAGTCGATGACCGGCCATCTGTTGGGCGGGGCCGGGGCCCTCGAATCGCTCGTGTGCCTGCTGGCGATCCGCGATGGAGTCCTACCCCCAACCATCAACTACGAGACCCCCGACCCGGAGTGCGACCTCGACTACGTCCCCAATGAGGCGAGGTCGGTGGCCATCGACAGTGCGATGACCAACTCGTTCGGCTTCGGCGGCCACAACGTCTCGCTCACCTTCGCCCGCCACGAGTAATCGGCAGGCCTTCCCCTATGACTGTGTTTCTGGTTCGGCATGGAGAAGTAGAGAACCCCGACCGGGTCGTGTACGCCGACATCCCCGGCTTTGGTCTCAGCGAGCGCGGCCGCCGCGAGGCTGCCGCCGCCGCCGAGTTCCTGGGCGGGATTTCAGTCGACGCCATCTATGCCTCTCCGCTTGACCGGGCGCAGGAAACCGCCTCATACATCTCCAAGGCCTGCGGCGTTCCCATCTCCAGCCGGGAAGACCTCACCGAGTGGCTGGTTGCCCGGCGATGGAAGGGGGTGATGTGGGAGGACCTGCCCACTGCCTTCCCGGGCGAACTGGAGGCCTACCTCGAACACCCGACCGATCTTCCGTTTGCCGAGGAGTCGATTTCCATGCTCGGCGATCGAGTGGCTTCGGCTGCTCGAGAACTGGCAGCCGCCCATCCCGACGGGAACATAGTGCTGGTGAGCCATCAAGACCCGATCCAGGCCGGCCGGCTGATCCTGCGCGGGCTACCCCTGACCGAGCTCCACCTCAACCGTCCCGGCCATTGCGACGTTCTCACTCTCGAGCCCGGTGAGCCGTGGATGGAAATCGGGTACTGGGTGCCGGACATCGAGGGCGACCCACCGCCGGAATGGCCTCCGGTGAGTGGCGGCTCCGACTAGCCGGGCCATACTTCTCTCCATGGCATTCCTGGCGGCCGGCATGGTCCTTCTTTCTGGAGCCACCTGGGCGGTCGCCCTCGTGGCGGATCCCGACCCATTTGACCCGGGCTCGGCCGCGCTGCTGGCGGTCTCGGTAGTGATCGTCGCCGCCACCGCCAGCCTGGGAATGGTGCTGGCGCATGGCCGGTGGGCCCGCAATCTCGGCCTGGGGGTGCTGGCCGGTGAGGCGGTCCTGGCCGCCGTCATGGGTCTCAGTTGGTGGATCGGACCGGCCCTCGTCGCAACGGTGGTTGGCGTATTCCTGGTTGCCGGACCCTGGCTGGACTCGTTCCTCCGGCGCCTCCCGCCGGCCGACCCACCGGCACGGACCGCCGTGGGGCTGGCACTGGGGCTGCTATTTGTCCCGGCGGCGGTGGCCGTCGCTGCTCCCGGGGGCATTGGCGCTTTCCAGTGGGCGGCCGGACTGACGGCAGTAGTGACGGCCTGGGCGTACAGCCGGGCTCTTTCGGTGGGTTTGTGGAGTGCCCGGGTGGTGGTGCCGGTGTTGCTGGTGGCGGCCGCATTTGCCTCCCCGCCGTGGGGCACCGTCGGCCTGGTGGCGGTGGCTGGGGCGGTCCTGGGTCTGGCGTGGATGCCTTCGACCTCGCGGGCGGCCAATCCGCTCGTGCCGTCGGCCGCCGGCGTGGCGGTTCCACCTGAGCTGGTGCCCTCCGATTTGCTGGCGCAGGCGGGATACGATGAACGAGGCCGCCCGATCAAACGGCCTCGACCATGACCCAACCATCACCCCCCACCACCCGTCGGCTTCCCAGTCCGTGGGTGGCCGTCCCGGTTCTGTTGGCAACCGGGGTGGGGTGGTTCGTCGGCAGCCGGGTGGCCCGCCTGTCCTGTGAGCCCGCCGACTGCACCGGCAGTGAAGTCGTCTGGGGCCTCATCGGCGCCATCGTGGGGTTCGTCGGAATGCTGGTAGTCGCGGTGCTCGTCGTTCGATCGCTGGCGGAATGGGCCGCCCTCTCCGCCCAGGACAAGCAGCGACGAGCTGAACAACGACAGTCCAAGCTCGAGAGTGGGGAGCCTCCCACCTGCTGAGGCGGCCAGCTACGGTGGCGCCATGACGGACCCGCCACCTTTCACCGAGCCGATTCTTCATGTAGATATGGACGCCTTCTTCGTCGAAGTCGAGCGCCTGCACGATCCGTCGCTGGTTGGTGTGCCGGTGGTGGTTGGCGGCCTGGGCAATCGGGGAGTCGTAGCTGCCTCCAGCTATGAAGCCCGCCGCTACGGAGTCCACAGCGCCATGCCCATAGTTCAAGCTCGCCGTCTATGTCCCCAGGCCCGATACGTTGCCCCGACTCAGGGTCGCTATCGGGCGGTGTCCGAGGAAGTGTTCGGGGTGTTCCGATCCTTCACTCCCCGGGTGGAGGGGCTGTCGGTCGACGAAGCGTTCCTGGACGTATCTGGTCTGCGACTTCACTACCCGACGGCAACCGCGGTTGGGCAGGCGATTCGTGAAGCGATCCGGACCGCTCTGCTGCTGCCCGCCTCGGTGGGGGTAGCCAGCAACAAGTTCCTGGCAAAACTCGCCTCCGAGAACGCCAAGCCCGACGGCCTCCTGACGGTGCCGGCCGGTTCGGAACTCGCCTTTCTCCATCCGCTTCCCGTCCGACGCATGTGGGGGGTGGGGGAAGCAACCTACGCCACCCTCGAAGGTCTGGGGGTGGCCACGATCGGAGACCTGGCGGGGGTGCCGCTAGCCACCCTCGAGGGGCGAGTCGGACGGTCTCTCGGACAGCACCTCCACCGCCTCGCATTAGCCGACGACGACCGGCCGGTCAGCCCGGACGGGGAGGCCAAATCGATCTCTTCTGAGCAGACGTTCGAATGCGATCTCACGGTTCGGGAACGGATCGAGGCGGAGTTGCTTCGTCAGTGCGAACGGGTCGGCTCCCAGCTCCGGCGCTCCGGCCTGTCGGGCCGGACGGTCACGCTCAAGCTTCGCTATCCCGACTTCACCACCATCACCCGCAGTCACTCGTTCGACTCGGGGATCGATGTCTCGCACGACCTGTATGCGGCCGTCCGCCAGTTGCTGGCGCGAGTAGATCTCAAACGTCCGGTTCGTCTGCTGGGCGTGGGGGTCAGCTCGCTCGAGAAAGCTGGTGGCCCTCGCCAGCTTGGGCTGAATCGATCGGCGGCGTGGGACGACGTGAGTGCCGCTATCGACGAAGTGCGGGCCAGGTTTGGAGAAGAGGCAGTTGCGCCTGCTCGACTCGCCTCACCCCCGCCGGCTCACTCCGACTAGCCGGAATGCTCAGTCATTTGCACCGGTTGCTACTGCAAGGAACCGGTATACTGCCTCATCACAGCCGGATTGAGCCCCACAGGAGTAGCCGTGCCGCTCAATGACAAAGAGCAAGAGATACTCGACGAGATCGAGCGTCAGTTTCTGAAAGACGACCCCAAACTGGCGAGGGCCGTGCTCGCCGCCGAGCCGACCCAGATGTTCCGTCGCGCCACCCAGCGCAGTGTTGCCGGGTTGGTCGTCGGGTTGGCGCTCATGCTCTTCTTCTTCACCAGCAATACGCTCGTCGCCATGGTGGGCTTCATCATCATGGTTGCCTCCACCTTCGTTTTCGTGGTCGCCCTCCGGCGCCGGACGATGGGCATCGGCCCCGCAAATCTGAGTCCCGCATCCTGGCTCGATCAGCTCCGATCCAAGTGGCGGCGCTAGCTCGCGCGTAGCTAGAGTGAGGCTCTCGCCACGGCGAGGCAAGGAGCGGGAGGACGTCGGTCCCTCGTACGGAATCGGGCAAATGCGGAGGGATTGGGTTGGAAGGTTTCACGGCGCAGCAAGCCATCAAGTTGACCGGCTGTACCGCCCACCAACTTCGCTATTGGGATCGCGTGAACCTCGTCGTCCCGTCGCTTCAAACCACCGGTGGCCGCCCCGGCAAACGCCGGCTCTACTCCTTCCGCGATGTCGTCGCTCTCCGGGTTGTGAAGAGCCTGCTCGACAACGGCATGTCGCTTCAACGAGTCCGGCGGGCCTGGAACTATCTGCGGCGCACCGGCAACATGGACAAGCATCTGTCGGAGGTAACGCTGGTGACCGACGGATCCACGATTTACACCGTCGATGACGAAGCACTACTCGACGCCCTCCGCAACGGCCAGATGGCCTTCTTTGGAGCGATCGACAAGATCGCCAGGTCGGTCGCCGAGGACGTAACTCGTTTCGAGCTTGACCGTGAGAAGTTCCTCGAGACGCTGCGCGAAGTCGAAGACGACGTCATGCAAGAGGCCAGCGGCAACTAGCCGGTTCAGCGCCGGCGGCTGGCCGCCCGCTTCACCCAATCGGGCAACAGCGATTTCACGCGGTAGGTCCGCCTCACTTGCTGCCACCGTGATTCACGACCGCGCAGGTGCTGTTCGGTGGCCGTCAGGCTGGCGACGGCCGAGTCACGTGAGTCGGCCGAGACAATCTCGTTGGCTCCGTACACCGATTCGCTGTAAGCCTCGGCCAGCGGTTCCATCGCCGCGTCGGTCGACACCGCGACCTCGAGCGGAGTGTCGGCGCTGTTCATGTTGATCCCCGAGTCGATGAGGCGATCGACGATCTCGGCCCAGGCTGCTCCGACATCTCCCTCCTCCAGGCGCTGCAGTCGCCGACGTCGCCTCCGACGCTTGAGGGCGGGGACCAGCCCGAGGCCGACTAACGCCAGCGTGCTCCACAGGGCAGCCGCCGGCAGCCAGCTCGGGAGGCTGAAGCCACCGCCGCCGTCGGTGGTCCCGCCGCCTTCGCCGGCGAATCGGCCAGGGTCGTCGAGGGTCGGGTCACGGAACGGGCTTCCGGCACCCCCGCCGGCACCGCCGGCTGCTTCCCGGGCGAGAGCTTCGACCTCGTCGAAGTACCGATCGAGGTCGGTGGCCGAGAAGCCGGTGCGCTCGAAGCTCGTCGGGTTCACCCGGTCGCCGCGAGGGGTGGGGTCGAACCTGACCCAGCCCTGGGCGGGTAGCCAGATCTCAACCCAGGCGTGGGCGTTGCGGTCCCGCACCAACACGGTGCCGTCACCCCGGACCTCGCCGGGCGTAAACCCGAGCACTGTCCTCGTCGGGATGTCGAGCAAGCGAGCCAGGACGCCCATCGAAGCGGAGAACTGTTCGCAATAGCCGGTGTGGTACCCGGGCGAGTTCGGGTTCAGCAACCAATCGACCAGGCCGGTGTCTCGCTCGTTGGGCGGCACGTTGATCGAGTACGTGAATTCATTCGTGTCGCGGAAGTAGTGCTCGAGCGCCAGGGCCTTCTCGTAGTCGGTCTCGAGGCCGAAGGTGAGGTCTTCTGCCAGTCGCGTCAAGAAGCCATTCGAGTCGAAGCCACGGGGGAACCGCAAGTAGCGATCGAGGTCGGGCTCGCTGAACGCTTCGCTGGGGGTGGGGACCGGCTGGAACCGGCCCTCCTCGGCGGCAACGGCGAACAACGGCGAGAGCTCTCCGTCGGCACCGGCGGCCAGCACCGTCGTATCCACATCGGGTATGGAAGAGACCACTCGATAGGTCATGCCGTTTCCGGTGACACCGTCGATGTGCAGCGATCCATCAAACGGATCGACCCGGGTGGTGTTGGCAATGATCCGCTCTTCGGAGAACAGGCCGGCCGGCGAGTAGGGCGCCGGAAGCCAGGTGCTGGACAAATCGAGAATGGTGACAACTGAGTTCACGGGAACGGTGTCGCCCCGGAACTCGAACTCGTCCGCCTCCCATGAGGTGTCGGCAAGCTCCTCCAGCTTGTCCTCGGAGGCGTACCACCAATCGCCGTTGAAGGTGTCCATCGTCAGCAGGCGCCAGTACACCTCATTGTTTGGGATGTCGCCGGATACCCGGGCGGCGAATACCGGCTGATCCGAGCTGGACACCAGAGAACGCTGGACGTCAATGAACGGGTTGTAGGAGACACTGCCGATGCCGCCGCCTATGCCCGACCGGTTGCGCCAATCCAGTAGGCCGGTCGGTGGCACCGCATCGGCCCGCACCGCCTGATTCGAGACGAACACCGAGACCGCCGTAACCGCCACGATTGCTGCCACCGGCAGGGCAACGGCACGCATGCGGGCCGCCTGACGACCGTGCCCGGCGTAGCCGCCGACGGCTCGCTGATCGGAGGCGATTGCTGCCAGTCCGGTGCCGACCAGGAGGAGCAGGCCCGTCGTCCACACCAGGCTGCTCGACTGGCGATCGACGACCGCCAGCTGCAGGTAGAAGACCACCGGGGGGACGATGCTCAGGTAGGGGCTGTTGTTCAGTAGACCCCAGGCGGCCACTGCCGCCAACCCCCACACCATGAGGGCGGCCAGTGTGACGATACCGGCCAGGGGGGTGACCGGCGGCGCTGAGAACCGGAAGATGGTGACCGCATCGGAGATCTCGGCGAAGATGTCGCCCATCACGCTGATCGGGGGCACTGCCGAATCGGAGAGCTCCCCTCCAACGTACACGAATGAGAAAAGCCCGAAGAGCGCGGTGTGAGCGGCCAGCAAGATGAAGGTGCCGAGGCGGGCTTTGAGGATGGCCCAGGTGAGAGTGATGCCGATGGCGGCAGCCAGGGCCGTCACGATCTGCCAGGGAAGACCGTCCTCGGTGCCCAGGAACAGCCGATTGAGGCGGAGAATGACCAGCCCCAGCAGGGCGAGACTGGCTACCCAGGTGAGGCGGAAGACCATCGTCCTGCTCCTATCGCATCGGCCCATGCCTGCGTCCAACTGTCGGTGGTCCCCACCACAGTGGCGGCCGCCCCGCCCAGCTTGAACGGCACCAGGTCCGGTTCTTCATTGGACACAACCATAAGCACGGTCTTGGAATAGTCGCGCCCGAGTGTCTGGAATACGGCCAAGTTGTCCTCGTCGAGTGCGCCGGTGATGAGCACCAGTGCGCCTCCGGTGTGGCCGTGGTTGCGCATCCGCAGGACGGCATGTTTGAGGTCGAGGGCCTTGATCGGTTGGACCGCCGCCAGCCGCTCCATCGCCTGGACGTACGGCGCGCTTCCCACGGGTCGGCCGGCATCTCCCACCCACAACTGAGGGAGATAGCCGCCCCGGAAGAAGTGGTGGAGGACCGAGGCCGTCCCTTTCACGGCCTGTTCGAAGGTCTCGGGGGTGTGCCGGCTGGCCCGGGGATCGAGCAGAACCTGTGCTCTCGACTGCCAGGGGATCTCCAGCTGCCGGATCATCAGCTCATCTCGCTTGGCCGAGGACGGCCAGTGCACCCGACGCAGGTCGTCGCCCTGGCGATACTCGCGCAACGTGTAGAAGTCATCGCCTCCACTGGGGGCGTGCGACGGGTGTGCTGATTGCACGGACGGATCGTGGCCCCGGGTGGCCGGGAAGCCGTCGAGAACATCGATGGCCGGGAAAACCACCAGCCGATCAATCCCTCCGGCTG
>JAOTYB010000054.1 GCA_029862065.1 Acidimicrobiia bacterium
CTCTGGTGATGAGACTTTAGCTCAAACGCGCAGTACGCAATAGGCAGTACGCAATATGTCTCCTACCGACCGCCGACCGCCGACTGCCGACTGTCGACCGTCTACTACCGACCGCCTACTGCCAACCGCAACGGTGGGCGGCAAGCGGTGGGCGGCCGGCCCCTCTTTGCCTAACCTCCCGGCAATGGAATACCGGCCGGGAGAGATCGAACAGAAGTGGAGTGAGCAGTGGGAGGCCGACGGCCTCTACCGCTCGGTGGTGGATTGGGACCGGCCTAAGCACTACGCCCTCACGATGCTCCCATACCCCTCAGGCGACCTGCACATCGGCCACTGGTATGCCATGACCCCCTCCGATGCCCGGGCCCGCTACATGCGAATGAAAGGGTTCAACGTCCTGTTTCCCATGGGTTTCGACGCCTTCGGCCTCCCAGCCGAGAACGCGGCGGTGCAACGCGGCATCAACCCCGTCACCTGGACCTACGCCAACATCGAGAAGATGCGCACGCAGATGCGATCGATGGGGACCATGTTCGATTGGGAACGGGAAGCCGTGAGCTGTGTGCCCGAGTACTACCAATGGTCGCAGTGGTTCTTCAACAAGCTGTTCGCCGGTGGCCTGGCCTACCGGGGCGAGGCTCTGGTCAATTGGTCGGACACGCTGCAGACGGTGTTGGCCAACGAGCAGGTGATCGACGGCAAGGATGAGCGGACCGGGCAGCCGGTTGTCCAACGAATGATGGAACAGTGGTTCTTCTCCATGACCAAGTACGCCGATGAGCTGCTCGACTATTCCAAGCTGGACTGGCCGGATCCCATTCGCATCATGCAGGAGAATTGGATCGGACGGAGCGAGGGGGCCACCGTCACTTTCGTGACCGAAGGTGGCGACGAGATCGAGGTGTTCACCACCCGGCCCGACACGCTGTGGGGCGCCACCTTCATGGTGCTGGCGCCCGAACACTCGCTCGTCGACAGCCTCACCAGCCCGGAACAGGCCGATGCGGTATCCGCCTACCGGGAGCAGGCGATGCGTCAGACCGAGATTGAGCGCATGGAGGCCGAGCGTGACAAGACGGGTGTCTTCACCGGTGGATACGCCATCAACCCCGTCAATCAGGAACGGATCCCGGTCTGGATAGCCGATTACGTGCTACTCACCTACGGCTCGGGCGCCATCATGGCCGTTCCCGCCCACGATCAGCGTGACTTCGAATTCGCCCGCCACTTCGAGCTCCCGATCGTGCCGGTCATCCACCCCGAGGGTCAGGATCCGCTCAACGAACCGGACATGACGGAGTCGTACGTCGGCCCGGGATTGATGGTCAACAGTGGACCGCTCAACGGGACCCCTACCAACGTCGAGAAGGGCCGTAAAAACCCATCGGTGGCAGCCGCCATCGACTGGCTGGAGGACAACGGAGCAGGCCGTGAGGCCGTGAACTACCGGGTTCGCGATTGGCTGATCTCCCGCCAGCGGTTCTGGGGCACACCAATCCCCATGGTGCATCGGGCCGATGGCTCGGTCGAACCGGTCGCCGACGATGAGCTGCCCGTCGTTCTGCCCGAGGATGCCGAGTTCAGCCCGCAGGGCGGAAGCCCGCTGCCCAAGCACGAGGGCTTTGTCACCACTGTCGACAGCGAAGGCGAGCCTGCCCGCCGGGACACCGACACGATGGACACCTTCATGTGCTCCTCATGGTACCAGTTGCGGTACTTGTCCCCTCACGCCGACGACGTGCCGTTCGATCCCGAAGAGGCCGCTTACTGGCTGCCGGTCGACACCTACACCGGGGGAGCCGAGCATGCCACCATGCATCTGCTCTACACCCGCTTCTTCACCAAGGCCCTGCGTGACCTAGGGCTGTATGACGAAACCGCGGAAGCCATGCGAGCCCATGGGCGCGACCCGGAGGGCCTGTTCGATGAACCCATGCTGATGTATCGC
Source organism: Acidimicrobiia bacterium (assembly GCA_029862065.1). GTDB lineage: Bacteria > Actinomycetota > Acidimicrobiia > Spongiisociales > SHLN01 > SHLN01. The sequence continues at coordinate 1,949 of JAOTYB010000054.1, forward strand.
AGCCAAGGGCAAATCCTCGGTGAGGAGCGACGTGGCGACTTCGTCGTGGCCGACGGCGAGTGGGTCGGCGGCCGCCTCGTGGCCAGTTCGGTTCGCGTCGATAGCGAGGCCGGGCCCGAGGCTGGGGCGGTGGTGGGAGAGATCGTTCGGCGGACTGAGACCGTGCTGCAAGTGAAGACCGCCGACGAGACCGTGACCGTGGAAGTCCCGGCCGGAGCCGTAGTCGACATCCCGTCCATCGATGGCCCCAACGACGTCAACCAGCTCCATCACTACCTCGAGATTCAGCGTATGTCCAAGTCGCGCGGCAACGTGGTCGATCCCGATGAGCTGGTCGACCGATACGGGGCCGACACGGTACGCACGTACCTCATGTTTGCCTACGAGTGGCAGAAGGGCGGACCGTGGGACTCCAGGGGCATCCTCGGCGCCAGCCGATTCATCGGTGACGTGTGGAAGGCGGCGACTGCCGATTACTCGCCCACCGCCCCGAGCCCGGAGGCCGCTGCCGACTTGCGTCGAACTGTCCACCAAGCCATCGGCAAGGTCGATCGCGACCTGCAATCGTTCAAGTGGAACACGGCGGTGGCGACCTTGATGGCACTCCGTAACGACCTGCTCGAAGTGCTGCGTGACGGATCAGTCGGCACCGACGTTTGGGACGAAGCTGTTTCGACCCTGTTGCTGCTGCTGGCACCGATTGCTCCCTTCGTCACCGAGGAGCTGTGGCAGCTGCGCGGTGGGGAGTCGTCGGTGCACGTCCAACCATGGCCGGAGATGGACGCCGAGGCGGCTCGGGAGGAGTCGGTCACGATGGTTGTCCAGGTGAATGGCAAGGTGCGGGACCGCCTAGACGTTCCGCCCGACATCGATGAACAAGCTGCCACCGCGCTGGCGCTGGCGTCGGAGAAGGTCCAGGGCTATCTGGAGGGTGGCGAGCCCAAGAAAGTCATCGCCCGTCCGCCCAATCTGGTCAACGTCGTCGTCTGATGGAGACCGAGCCGGCACCCACATCGCCCTGGCGGGTCCGCGACCCCATCTACATCTACCTGTTGGCGTTGGCCGGATCAGTCGTGGCGCTGATCGTGGCCGTGCTCTTCGGTTTTGTCAGCGCCGACACCATCGAGGACGACGACCAGTTGCCCCGAGTCATCATGGTGGTGTCGCTCGGCCAGTTCGTCGTCATGTATCTCGGGCTCAAGTGGCTGAGTGCCCGGAGGGGCTCCGGCAACTTCAAGGATGATTTCCACCTGCACGTGCAGAGCTCGGATTTCAAATACTTCTTGTACGGGGTCGGGCTTCTGTTCGTCTCGGGCATCGTCCTGGCCGGAATCCTGGCTGCGTTCGGAATCGAGCAGCCAACCCAGGAAGTGGTGGAGGCCGCCCGGGGGGCCGACCGATACGGCGAGAAGTTGGTGATCGTCCTGGTGATCGCCTTCCTGGCCCCCATCCTCGAAGAGATGCTGTTCCGGGGGGCCCTGCTCGACGCCCTCAAGGCCCGCATGTCCCTCAACGGCGCCATCTGGACCACCGGCATTGTGTTCGGCCTGGTCCACCTGGCCGACCCCGCCACGCTGTTGCTGGTACCCGCCCTCATCGGGCTGGGGGTCATCCTTGGTTTTGTTCGCGAGCGAGGCGGCGGTTCGCTCAGCCGACCCATCCTCATGCACATGGGGTTCAACGCGGTGACGGCGACCTTCTTGGCCTTCTCGCTGTAACTGTTCGCCGGTCCTCGACACGACCACACTCATGGTGTATAGGGTGGTGGCCACGCAACAAGGGGAGCTCATGCCGGCAATCTCATTCGCAATACCCATTCTGCCTGGAAAGGTTGAGGCGCACGTCGCTCACGGTGAAGAGGTGATGGGTTCCCGCCGCGCCGAGTACGCGGCGTCGCGCAAGAGTCTCGGAATCCGTAAAGAGTCGGCGTGGCACCAGGAAACCCCCAATGGGACGTTGGCGGTCGTCTACATCGAAGCCGACGATCCGGGAGCGGCGATGGCCGGGATGGCGTCGTCCGACGAGCCGTTCGACGTCTGGTTTCGGGAGTCGATCACTGAGATCTTTGGAATCGACCTCAGCCAGCCGATGCCACCGCCGGTTCAGGTCATGGACGCCAGCTTCTAGCAACCGGCGTCCGCTTCGGCGATTGCGTATGGAGTTGCGCCAGCCCGGCGGAGTTAGGCCTTACTCGATCACGACCCCGCTCAGATCTTTGGTCTGCTCCGGGTAGGCCATGTTGAGGCCTTCGAAGGCCTCAACCAGGATGCGGGAGATCACGAGATTGCGGAACCACTTGTGCTCGGCCGGTATCACGAACCAGGGAGCCTGCTCGGTGCTGGTCTCCGAGATGGCGGTTTCGTAGGCGACCATGTAGTCATCCCATAGCTTGCGCTGGTCCAGGTCCCCGATGTCGAACTTCCAATGCTTGCTCGGGTCGTCGAGCCGCGCCTGCAGCCGGGCCTTCTGTTCATCTTTGGTGATGTTCAGAAAGAACTTGAGGATCGTGGTGCCTTCGTCGGCCAGCCGCTTCTCAAACGCCCGGATGTGCTTGTAGCGCCGTCCCCAAGTTTCCTCGGGGACGAGCCCGAGCACTCGCACGATGAGGACGTCCTCGTAATGGCTGCGGTTGAAGATGGTGACCTCGCCGGTTCCGGGCGTGTGCTCGTGGATGCGCCACAGGTAGTCGTGGGCCAGCTCCTTGGCGGTCGGTTTCTTGAATGACGCCACCTTCACGCCCTGGGGATTGAGGCGGTCGAACACGTGGCGGATGGTTCCGTCTTTGCCGGCGGCATCCATGGCCTGCAGGACGATCAGCACCTTATGTTTGCCCTCTGCGTAGAGGAGTTCCTGCAAGTCCTCCAGACGGCGATTGAGCGCCTTGGTCTCAGCTTTAGCGGCGGCCTTATCGATTCCGCCCGTGTCGGCCGGGTCGAAATCGGCCAGGCTGACCGTCGCCTCGGGGGCGACTCGGTATCTATCCACTCATCCTCCTGGGGTTTGCACCGTGATTATGCCCGCCTCCGACCCTCTTCTCATCACTTGATGCGCCTGATATATGTCACGTCGATTCATCGAAGAGGGTGTCGTGGACCGCGGACAATGGATGGTGGCGGCGGCCGTGCTGGCCGTGGCCGGGTTGGCAGGGTGGTGGTTTGGCGCCGCCCCGGCTCCTCCGCCACCGATTCAGATGGCAGTGACGGCATCGACCGACATCATCACCGTGCATGTGGCCGGGGCGGTGGCGGCTCCCGGCCTGGTCGAGGTCCCGGCCGGTTCGCGAGTAGCCGATGCGGTGGCCGCCGCCGGGGGCCTGCTGGCGACGGCCGACTCCACCGGGCTCAACCTGGCAGCCCCGGTGCTGGACGGCCAGCAGGTGGTCGTGCGCCACGCCGGGGAGGTGGGCCAGTCCCTTGACACCGGTCAGGTGCGGCTCAACACCGCGACGTTGGCGGATCTGGAGGCCATTTCTGGAGTGGGTCCGGTGTTGGCGGCCCGCATCGTCGAGTACCGGGAAGCCAATGGTCCCTACACGACTATCGAGGATCTGCTGGATGTGCCGGGGATCGGGGAATCTAAGTTGGCCGCCATGCGGGACGACGTGGTGGTGCCCTGAGGTTCACGAGCTTCGAGCGGGCGACGTTGGGGGCGGCCGGGCTGGTGTGGGTTGCCGTGGCGCTCAGCCGTGGCCTGGGTCTCTGGGCGCTGGTGCTGGTCGTTCCCGCCGTGGCCAGCCGGCGGTGGCTGGCCGTGAGTCTGGTGATCGCCGGCCTCGTCTCAGGTGCGGCCTCGGCCGCTCGCCAGCAGGCGACCCTCGAAGCGGAGGTACCGGAAGGTCGAGTCACGGTGGCCGGTCGGTTGGCTGACGATGCCCGGCCGTTTGGATTCGAGCTTCGAGCCCCTCTCGACATCAGCCACCTCCTTACTCCCGATGGCTGGTCGCCCTGGGTGGCACCCCGGGTGGCTGTGGTGTTGGGGGAGGTCCCGGAGGCGGTGGCGGGGGAGCGGGTGATGGTGGTCGGACGAATGCGGGCTGAGCCGGGGTTTCTGAGGGGTGACCCGATGGCGGGCAGGATCGAGCGGGCAACGGTCGAACGGGTAGCCGGCGCTGGCGATCCGCTCTTCCAGGCGGGGAACGCCGTCCGACGTCGAGTGGCCGATGTGCTAGACGATGGCGGGCGCGGCGGCGCTTTGCTGGCCGGTTTCCTGGTTGGCGATGTTGACCGGCTGCCCCGGAGCGACGTCGACAATCTTCGGCTGGCCGGCCTGTCCCACTTCGTGGCAGTGAGCGGCAGCAACGTTGCCTTGTTCTTGGCCGCCTGGTTCCTGGCAGCCGGGCCACTTGCTTGGGATCCCGGTCGTCGGGCGGTGATGGGGCTGGTGGGCTTGGCCCTGTTTCTCGTCGTTACCCGCTGGGAACCATCGGTGGTGCGGGCAGCCCTGATGGCTGCGCTGGTCCTGGTTGGTCGAGTGGCCGGAGTGGGCCTCACTCCCTGGGCGGCGCTGGGAACCGCCGTCACCGCCTCGCTCCTCGTGGGCGGCCATTTGAGCGGCGATGTCGGTTTCCAGCTGTCGGTAGCGGCCACAGCCGGAGTGTTGGTTGGAAGCGGTTGGGTGCGCCCCCGGCGATGGGGAGTGATGGGTCAGGGGCTGGCGATCACCCTCGGCGCCCAGGCCGCGGTGGCGCCTTTGTTGCTGTGGCACTTCGGGACGGTGCCGTTGCTGTCGCCGCTCACCAACCTGGTGGCGGCCCCGGTTGTCACCCTGGCCACCGGCCTGGGCGGAGTTGCTGTCGCGTCGGGCTGGTCGATGGCGGTCGCGGCGGCCACCTGGTTGGCGGGTGTGGTGCTCACCATCAGCGAAGTGGCGGCCGGTTGGCCCCAACTCAACGTGATGGGAGTGGCGGGGGCCGTCGGCGTCGGTGTCCTGGCCCGCCCGCGGTCACTTCGTCCCTTCGTGGCCCTGGGAGTCGGCCTAGCGGTAGTCGTGTGGCTGCTGCCGGCCGCCGCCGTACGGGTCCCGACGCTCGTATTCATCGACGTCGGCCAGGGCGACGCCACGCTGCTGCTTGACCCGGGCGGAGCGACGGTGCTTGTCGACGGTGGAGTGGATCCCGACCTGCTCCTTTCGAAACTGCGAGCCCGGGGTGTTACGCATGTCGACCTGATGGTGGCCACCCATGGAGACCTCGACCACATTGGGGGATTGCCGGCGGTCCTCGATTCCTACCCCGTCGGCCGGCTGTGGCACCCCAATCACGTCGAGGGTTCCGAGGACTATCTGGCACTGCTCGCTCAGGCCGACGTCGCGGGAGTGGCCCGCGACCAGCCAGTGGTCGGCTGGACTGTCCAGCTCGGAGCGTTCCGGATCGAGGTCCTCGGTCCGGCGCGGAGGTATGCCGACATCAACGACGAGTCGATCGTCCTGTCTGTGACGAGCGGGGGACAGAGCGCCCTACTGACCGGAGATATCGAAGCCACCGCCCAGGGTGAGCTGGGCGTGGTGAGGGCTGACATCCTGAAGGTGCCCCACCACGGTGCCGCCACGACCGATCTGGCCTGGCTGGCAGCCTCTCGAGCTCCGGTGGCCGTGATCAGCGTTGGCGCAAACCGATTTGGTCACCCCCACCCCGACGTCCTCGCCGTCCTGGGGAGTGACCATGTGGAAGTCCTTCGTACTGACGAGCGCGGAGACGTGGTGATTCCGCTGGCGGGCCGAGTGGCTGAGTCGAGCCGGTAACCTCCCCACATGTCGATCCTCGCCGTTGTCGGACCACGGGATGCTGGCCCGGGAGAGCGCCAGGAAATCCTCGAGCAAGCCCATGCCCACCTGGCTGAGGCCGAATCGCTCGTTCGGGTGGACGTGCCAGGCAAAGGCGCGGCTGCCGACGACTCCCAGGCAGGAGGCACGATGCGGACCGACCTGGAAACGGTCATCCCGGCTCTCCAATCCGGATCCTTGTTTGGGGGAAGCGAGGCGGTCCTCATCGTGGATTGTCAGAACCTTCTGAAAGCCGAGACAGAGGTTATTGCCGAGCTGCTGGCCGACCTGCCCGACGGGCTGGCCGTCGCCCTCACGTCCACCGGTGCCCTGCCGGCCGCGCTCGGACGCGTGGTGAAGGAGGTCGGCGAGGTGGCGACCGTGAAGAAGATCCGAGAGCGCGATGCCAGCCAGTGGCTGGCATCGGAGCTGAAACGTCGCAAGCTTCGGCTCCCCGGCGAGGCTCAGAATGCGCTCATCCAGCGGTTCGGCACCAACCTGGCCGCTATGGCCGGAGCTCTTGACCAACTCGAACTGGCCGATGAGATGCCGACGGCCGAGGAACTCATCGAACGGTTCCGCACCCGCCCCGATGAGCCGGTGTGGCTCTATGCCGATGCTGTGTCGGGCGGTGACGTTGGGGAGGCTTTGCGCCGACTCACCGATTTCCTCGCCCACAGCCATCCACTGGTGTTGCTGGCTTACCTGGAGAACGACTTGAAGCGCCGAGCCATGGCGGCGGCGGCGCCCGACTTAGCCACGTTTGCTGAGTGGAGTGGAACTAAGGCCGATCACTACCCGACCAAGAAGGCCTGGAACGCCCGCAGCCGCACCTCCGACACCGAGCTCCGCCGGGCCCTCGACGCCATCAGCCGGGCCGATCAACATCTCAAGAGCGCCCCCGAAGACACCCACCGATTGACGATGGAGCGCCTGACAGTGGCCCTCAGCCGCTGGTACTCGGGCAGCGCCGCCAGGCGAACGGCGTAGCGAGCCACCAGCTTCCAGTCGCCAGCAAGAAGGCGATCACTCTGACGAGTATCAACGGCGCCCGAGAGGCCCACCTGTCGTCCGGGACTTCTAGCTGTTAGCTGGAGACTGGAAGCGGTTGATTCGACGAAGTCGAATCAACCTTCGAACGGGCGGATGCTCTCGATGGTGTAGGTGAACTTGCCGCCGGGGGCTTCGTAGGTGACTTTCTCGCCGACCTGGGCGCCGAGGAGGGCTTTTCCGAGTGGACCATCCGGAGCTGCGGTCTGTACCCCGGACACTCGATTCTCAGAGCCGGCCACCAGCACCTCGAGCGTGAGGTCCTTGCCGTTGACGGTGACTATTGAGCCCACTTCTACCTTGCCGGTGTCAACGGCCTCTCGCACCTCTGCGTTGTCCAGGAGGTGCCTGATCTGGCGGATACGAGCTTCCATCATGCCTTGTTCGTTCTTGGCTGCGTCGTAGTCGCCGTTTTCCTTGAGATCCCCGTGCGAGCGCGCTTCGGCGATCCGCTCAACGATCTCAGTGCGACCAGTGGTGGTTAGCTCCTCGAATTCCTCGAGCAGCTTGGCATGGGCGGCTGGAGTCAGCCAGGTTGTCTCGTCCGCCATCAGGAACCGAGGAGGGTCTTGACCTGTTTGGCGAGCTTCGACTTCTGGCGTCCGGCCGTATTGGCGTGAAGCACGCCGCGAGCTGCCGCTGAATCAATCCGAGCCTGGGCCGCCTGCAGGGCGGCTTCTGCGGCCGTCACGTCGCCGGTCTGGGCGATCTCGAGTGCCCGCTTGGTCCGGGTCTTGACCTCTGAGCGAACGGTCTTGTTGCGCTGCCGAGCTTTTTCGGATTGCCGGTTGCGCTTGATCTGGGATTTGATGTTGGCCATATGTATCCTTCGTGAAGGCGAAAGCATAGCGGAACCCTGATTGTTCGGTCCCCGGTGTGGGGGGAAACCGCCGAGCCGAGCCATGGTTTATCAGTCCCCCTTGAGGGGGGGACTGACGGGGTTGCGGTGTTGTTGTTGGGGACCGATGCCCCCCTACCCCCACCTGCGGTGGCGGTACCTTCCCCCCGAGGGGGGGACTGACGGGGTTGCGGTGTTGTTGTTGGGGACCGATGCCCCCCTACCCCCACCTGCGGTGGCGGTACCTTCCCCCCGGAGGGCGGACTGACGGGGGTTGCGGTGTTCGCGCTGGGGGTACTTTCCCGCCGAAGTGGGGGACTGACAGAGGAAGTCGCCGTACAATCGCTCCGACCCCAAGTGACTGTTTCATGACTTCGCGCATTCGCAACTTCAGCATCATCGCCCATATTGACCACGGCAAGTCCACCCTGGCCGATCGACTGTTGGAGAGCACCGGAGCCATCTCGTCTCGGGACATGAAGGCTCAGTTGCTCGACAGCATGGACTTGGAGCGGGAGCGGGGGATCACGATCAAAGCTCAGGCGGTGAAGATCAACTACTTGGCCGCCGACGGCATCACCTACGAGCTCAACCTCATCGACACGCCCGGCCACGTTGACTTCTCTTACGAGGTGGCCCGGTCTCTTGATGCGGTGGAAGGCGCTCTCCTGGTGGTCGACGCCACTCAGGGGGTCGAAGCCCAGACCCTGGCCAACACCTACCTGGCAATCGAGGCCGGCCTGGAGATCGTGCCGGTGATCAACAAGATCGACTTGCCGGCGGCCGAGCCGGATCGCGTGGCTGAGGAAGTGGCCTCGATCATCGGCGGGAGTCCAGACGAGATGATCAGGATTTCGGCCAAGAGCGGCCTGGGCATCGACGAGCTACTTGAAGCCATCGTTAGTCGCCTTCCGGCTCCGGTTGGCGACCCGAATGATCCGCTCCGGGCACTCATCTTCGACTCCTACTTCGATTCCTACCGAGGGGTCATCTGCACCATCCGGGTGATGGACGGCACGCTCGGCAAGGGCGACGCAGTGCGGTTCATGGCCAGCGGTCTGCTCGACCATGCAGACGAAGTCGGCATCCTGACACCCGCGGCAGTCCCCATCGCCTCGTTGGGGGCTGGTGACTCCGGCTATCTGATCACGGGGGTCAAGGACATCGACCTGGTGCGGGTCGGTGACACGGTCACCCACAGCGCCCGGCCGGCGGCCGAAGCCCTCCCCGGGTACCAGGAGCCAAAGCCGATGGTGTTTTCCGGCATGTTCCCCATCGACGGCGACGACTTCGAGCGCTTGCGCGAGGCTCTCGACAAACTTCGCTTGAACGACGCGGCGCTGAGCTTCGAGCCGGAGACCTCGGCCGCCCTCGGCTTCGGGTTTCGGTGCGGCTTCCTCGGTCTCCTGCACATGGAGATCGTCAGGGAGCGGTTGGAGCGCGAGTACGACCTGGAGCTGGTGTCGACGGCGCCCAGCGTCGCCTACCTGGCGACCACGGTGACCGGCGAGACTATCGAGGTTCGGAGCCCGCAGGACCTTCCGCCCGCCAACGAGCTGGCCGGCATCGAGGAGCCATACGTCAAGGTGATGATGCTGGCGCCCTCGGAGTACGTAGGGACGGTGATGGAGTTGTCCCAACAACGGCGCGGGCTTATGGGCGAACTCAACTATCTCTCCCCGGAACGGGTCGAGATCGACTACGAGATCCCTTTGGCCGAGATCGTCTTCGACTTCTTTGATCAACTGAAGTCGCGGACCCGTGGGTACGCCTCGCTCGACTACGAGCCGGTGGGGTATCGGCCCTCGGAGCTGTCCAAGGTCGACATCCTGCTCAACGGCCAGCCGGTTGACGCCTTCTCCACCATCATTCACAAGGACAAGGCCTATGTGTATGGCTCCGGCATGACGAAGCGGCTGCGCGAGCTGATTCCTCGTCAGCTGTTCGATATTCCGATTCAGGCCGCTATCGGTAGCCGGGTCATCGCCCGGGAGACGGTGAAG
>JAOTYB010000200.1 GCA_029862065.1 Acidimicrobiia bacterium
CATGTTGACCGTCGTCACCGTTGATCTGTCGGAGGGCCTGGTGCCCAACGGCGTGGGCGTGCTGGCCGAAGGCGACACGGTGTACGCCTCGTCCGACAGCCTGTACGTCGCCAGCCGCCAGTGGGTGGACTGGAATGAACTGTCCGAGACCGAGATCGACGCTCGGGTGTCCGGCGAGTTCACCGAGATCCACAAGTTCGACATTTCCGATCCCGACACCACCACCTACCGGGCCACCGGCAAGGTGGAGGGCTACTTGCTGAACCAGTTCTCCCTGTCCGAGCACGACGGCTACCTGCGGGTGGCCACCACCGACCAGGCTCCCTGGTGGGGGAGAGGCGACCGTTCCTCTGAGAGCTTCGTCCGAGTCCTGGAGGAGAAGGACGGGGTCCTGGAGATCGTCGGTTCGGTTGGCGGCCTGGGTAAGGGCGAGCAGATCTACTCGGTTCGCTTCATGGGCGAGGTGGGCTATGTGGTCACCTTCCGCCAGACCGATCCCCTCTACACCATCGACCTGTCCGACCCGGCCAACCCGGCCGTGGTTGGTGAGCTGAAGATCCTCGGATACTCGGCTTATCTCCACCCACTGTCAGAGGGCCTGTTGCTGGGCGTTGGCCAGGACGCTACCGAGGAGGGCCGGACCACCGGCACCCAGGTCTCGGTGTTCGACGTGTCCGACCCGGCCAACCCCATCCGCATTGACCAATACACGATGAAGGGCGCCCACAGTGAGGTGGAGTGGGACCATCGGGCCTTCCTGTACTGGGAGCCGACGGCCACCGCCGTTATTCCGGTGCAGCGCTGGGGATGGGATGAGCGGAGCGGCAAGGACGATTACTTCGTCGGCGCCATCGGTCTCGAGCTCGACACCGACCGGGGCATCCAAGAGGTCGGGACGATCAGCCACTCGGGCGAGTGGAACGGACAGATTCGCCGTTCGATAGTGGTCGGTGACACGGTGTTCACCATCTCTGACCTGGGCATTGCCGGAGCCGATCTCACCACTTTCGACGAGACCAGCTGGAGCGGCTTCTAACCGCCGCCAACCGCTTACCGCCGACCGCTCATCGTTTTGCCCGCGGTGGGCGGCCGGGCTTTCGCCCGGCTTGGGAGTTGCTGCGCAACTCCTGGCCAGGTGTTGGCCGTTGGCTCAACCCGTTCCTACCGGTAGGCGGTCGGCGGTGATCGGTCAGCTCGAAATATGACTCCGATCCAACTCTTTGATCGACGTGACACCGAGCAACTGCATGGTGCGGGTGATGCCCGCTGAGAACATTTGGAGGGCACGGTCGACGCCGTGCTCGCCCCCGGCCATCAGGGCGTAGAGATAGGCCCGGCCGGCGAAGGCGGCGGTCGCACCCTGGGCGACGGCGGCCACGACATCGGCGCCGTCCATGATGCCGCCGTCGACGTACACCTCGATCCGGTCAGCGACGGCATCGACCACGTGGGGTAGCAGTTCGAAGGTGGTGGGGGCCCGGTCGAGTTGCCGCCCCCCATGATTAGAAACGATCACCGCGTCGGCCCCGTGGTCGGCGGCCCGGCGGGCGTCGTCGACGCTCTGGATCCCCTTGACGACGATGGGCCCATCCCAGTGCTCTCGCAGCCAGGCCACGTCGGCCCAGTTGAGGGTCGGGTCGAACATCGTGGTGATCAGCTCGGCAACGGTCCCGTCGAAGTTCTTGAACGTGGCGAACTCCAGCGGCTCGCTCGTCAGCAGGTTGAACCACCAGGACGGATGCAAGGCCATGTCGAAGAGCGTCTTCAGCGTCAAGGAGGGAGGGATCGTCAGCCCATTGCGGACGTCGCGGAGCCTGGCTCCGGCGATGGCAGCGTCGACGGTGAGGATGACCGTGGAGTACCCCGAGTCCTTGGCCCGCCGGAGTAGCTCGCGGCCCATGTCCCGATCGTTGAAGAGGTAGAGCTGGAACCATCGGTTCAGGTTGGGGGCGGCCTCGGCGACATCCTCCGGCGAAGTGGTGCCCAGCGTCGACAGTGCGTAGATGATCCCGGCTCGTTCCGCCGCCCGGGCCACGGCCACTTCCCCTTCGTGCTGCATCATCCTGGTGAACCCGGTGGGGGCCAGGGCCAGCGGCAGGCTGGTGGTCGTTCCCAGGAGCGAGGTGGAGGCATCCACTTCTGAAACGTCCCGCAGGACACTGGGATTGAACTGAATGCTCCGGTAGGCCTGGCGGGAGCGGCGAAGCGTGATCTCCTCCTCGGCGGCGCCGTCGGTGTAATCAAACGGAGCGCGGGGGGTCCGCCGCTTGGCGATCTTGCGCAGATCCCATATGTCGGCGGCCGCCGCCAACCGGGCTTCAGGACCCAGCCCCGGCGGGCGGATCTTAACGAGCGGTTTGATTTCCTCCCAGCGCGGCATCCGACGAGACATGGGCTCTCCTTCCTCCGTCCAAGGCTAGGGGCCGGGGAGCGTTGGTTCCGCTGTGAGCGACCTGGGACGCATAGGCTCTGCGAATGTTCATACGGATCGCGGGTGCCCAGCTCAACCAGGTGATTGGCGACTTCTCGGGGAATCGCAATCGGATCCTCGATGCCATGGCCTGGGCCCAGGAGCAGGAGGCCGATGTCCTCGCCCTTCCCGAATTGGCCGTCACCGGATACCCGCCGGAAGACCTGTTGCTGCGTGACGCCTTCATTGAGGCCAACTTGGCGGTGTTGGATGAGCTGGCCGCCGCCAGCGGTCCCATGCTCACCGTCGTTGGCTTCGTCGACCGGACGGCACCGATGGCCATGAGCACCCTGGAGGACTCAGCGGTGCGGTCGATCGCCAATGCTGCTGCCCTCCTGTATGACGGTGAGATCAGGGGCGTCTATCACAAGATCCACCTCCCCAACTTCGGAGTGTTTGACGAGGAGCGCTACTTCGTTCCCGGATCCGACCCCAACCTGGTGTGGGGAGTCGGCGATGCCACCATCGGGGTGTCGGTGTGCGAAGACATCTGGGTGGATGACGGGCCACCCCTTCTGCAGGTCAAGACCGGTGCCCAGTTGCTCATCAACATCAACGCCTCGCCCTACCACTTCGACAAGCACCGCGAACGAGTCGAATTGCTGCAAGA
>JAOTYB010000201.1 GCA_029862065.1 Acidimicrobiia bacterium
CGCCGGAAGGAAGGCCAGCCCCAGCATCCCGCCGATCTTGGCAAACGAGCTGGCCGGCGAGCCGATGTTGGGTGACACGTGCTCGGTACGGATGTTGTTCATTCGGGTCCAGGCCAGGAACGCCAGCGGAATGAGCAACACCAGCCAGATGAAGCCGGCGTTGTGAATGAAGGTCTCGGTGCCGGCCGCGATCTTGCCGATGAGGGTGCCGGAGGGCTTCTCGAGGATCATGGAGCCGCCGCCGAATATCCCGGCGGTCATGACGGCCGGAATCAGCAACTGCATGGTGGTCACTCCTGCATTGCCGAGGCCGGCGTTCAGGCCAAGCGAAAGGCCCTGCATGCGCTTTGGGTAGAAGAAGCTGATGTTGGACATGGAGGAGGCGAAGTTGCCGCCGCCCAGGCCCGAGAGGAACGCCATCAGCTGGAACACCCACAGCGGGGTGTCCTGGGAGAGCAAGGCGAGGCCGGTGCCGGCTGCCGGGATCATCAGTAAGGCCGTTGTGAAGAAGATGGTGTTGCGACCTCCGGCGATCCGGATGAAGAAGCTGCTCGGTATCCGCAAACTGGCACCGGTTAGCCCGGCGATGGCAGACAGCGTGAACAATTCGGAGTTAGTAAACGGAAACCCGAGGTTGAGCATCTGGACGGTGATGACGCTCCAGTAGAGCCACACCGCGAAGCCGCACAGCAAGCTGGGAATGGAGATCCATAGGTTGCGGGTCGCCACCTTCTTGCCGGTGGTCTCCCAGAACTGCTCGTCTTCGACATCCCACTCGTGAATGTCTGCCGACCTCTTCTCCCTTTTCACAGTCGCCATGCCGTTTCCTCTCCCGGATCGACTCATTGAACTCACTTATTCGTCTGCCGCCAGCTCCTCCATGTCGTGGTCGAGCGTGGCTTCGAATGCACCCTTCGGCTCCTCGAGCATGAACAGCGTTACGACGAAACTGACCAGGGCCCCTCCCGCCAATATGAAGAAGAAGGCCCGAGCATCGACCAGCGAGAAGATCACGAGGTAGATGACGGCTCCCACATTGCCATAGGCCCCGGCCATCCCGGCGATCTGACCGGTCATCTTCTTGTTGATCATGGGGATGATGGCGAAGGTGGCGCCCTCCGCCCCCTGGACGAAAATGGAGGCGAAAATGGTGATGAACACGGCGACGACCAGCCACGAGATGCCTCCGAACATCGGGATGACATTCCGGAGACCGTCGGAGTCCACGCCCGCCCCCCACTTGCCGATGAAGGCCATCAGGAAGAACCCGATCACGATGCCGAGCATGTAAATCAGCATGGTGCGTTTGCGGTTGGTCATCCGGTCGGACAAGTACCCGCCAAGCGGACGGGCGACCAGGTTTACGAACGCGAAGGAGGCCGCTACCACCCCGGCCACCGTGGCTGTCACCAGGGTCGACCCGTCACTGCGGGTGAGTGGTGAGAAGGTGTTCTCGAAAAAGGCGGGCAGCATCGACACCACCGCCAGCTCGGCTCCGAAATTGGCAAAGTAGGTGCTGTTGAGGGCGGCCACACTCCCCCAGTGGTACTTCTCCTCGTCCGGGACTCCGGCCCGTAGATAGGGAAGATTGATCTGCAGGGTCTTGACCACGTGGGCGATGTAGATAGCCAACAAGATGGCGTAGATCAGGTAAAGGACGGCGTCGCTGATGACCGGGTCGCCGTCGATCTTGACGTTGCTGACCCGCCAAGCCAGGACACCGAGGGCGCCCATAAGCGGGAATGACCACACGAGGTACTGCACCAGGTCGCCGTAGGAGGTGACCATCATCGGCTCCGTCTTCTTGGCCGTCCGGAGCTTGGCCCCTTTGGGCACGTCGCGGACCAGGAAGTAGTACATGACGCCGTACACAGCGAGCACCACACCATTGATGGCCATCGCCCACCGCCATGAGTTATCACCGAGATCGAACCACTGCCCCATCACTGTCAAGGCCACCCACGGCAGCGTCATAGCGGCGAACGCAGAACCAAAGTTGCCCCATCCGGCATAGAAACCCTCTGCCCGTCCGATGTATTTGGGCGGGAACCACTGGGCCACCATCTTGATCCCGATGACGAATCCGGCACCGACTGAGCTGAGGAACAGGCGGGCGATGAGCAGTTGCACGAAGGTGGTGCCGAGGGCGAAGGCCACGGTTGGCAGCGCCATCACCACCATCAGCCCGGAGAACACGATCCGGGAGCCGTAGCGGTCGATGAGTGCCCCCACGATGATGCGGGCGGGAATGGTGAGCGCCACGTTGGCGATCAGCAACACCTTGATGTGCTCATCGGTTAGCCAGGCCTCGCTGTCGAGCATGGTGGTGGTCAACGGCGCCATGTTGAACCACACATAGAAGGTCATGAAGAAAGCGATCCACGTGTAGTGGAGGGTCCGGATCCGCTCCTGTTTGAAGTCGAGGAGCTTCGGCTCCGGCTCGGGGACCGCGGGCGTGGTCATTCAATGCTCCTTAGTTTTGGGGGGGCGAGCTTCACGGTGCGGCAGCTCACCTACGTCCTCACGCTCGGGGGTGCCGGGTGGCGCTCCACGAAGATACGGCGCTGCCAAGGACGGAAGATGTATTGGAGCGGAACCGTGATGATGTGGACCAGCCGGGTGAAGGGAAACACGCCGAGGAACACGAAGAACAGGAAAGCGTGCAGCCGCACCACGATGGCCAGATCCGCCAGCAGCTCGGGGCGGGGATCCAGCGTCAGTAATGACCTGATATACGGAGCGAAGATCTCCGGTCCCCAGAACGAGCCGAACCGGTAGAAGAGGGCGATCATCATGCCGGTGACGACCTGAGCGACGATCAGGCCGAGGACCACCATATCCATAGGCGTGGTCACGACCCGCACCCGCTTGACCCGGATCCGTCTCGTCAGCAAGACGATCAATCCCCCGAGCGTCCACACTGCCAGAGCGAAACCGGTGATCTCGAGGGCATAGAGCCGGGCGGGCACCGAATTCCACAGCGTGAAACTGCTGGGGATGATGAGCGCCACCAGATGGCCGAGCAGGATGAAGAGGATTCCCCAGTGGAAAGGGATCGAT
>JAOTYB010000202.1 GCA_029862065.1 Acidimicrobiia bacterium
CACGAGTTGGCGTCGAGCGAGCCAGGATCCCCGGCAATGGTCAGCCGTTTCTCGGTGCGCTCGATCCAACCGACCGGAGTGAAGCGGCCGGCGATACGACCGAAACGCTGGAAGAGGGGGGCCAAGGCTCGATCGGCGAACGGACGCTTCATCTCTCGCTCGCGGATCGCCTCCTCCTGGCGGGCGATCTTGCGGCCGTACTGGGCGAGGCGTTGAGAGGTGAGGCTCTGAGCCCGCGTGATGCCGTTGCCGACGTAATAAGCGCCGGCCGCCACGGCCACGAACGATGAGAAGATGGCTAGTTCAAACATCAGACCTCAATATTCACGATCTTGCGAAGCCAGGCGAAGGCCGCCAGCATGGAAGTAATGGCAACGCCGATCATGATCCAGCCGGCGGTGCGGTCGACCAGCGGCTCGAGGTAGGACCGGTTGCTGGTGTACAAGAAGAGGAAGAGGAAAACCGGCAGGCCACCGAGGACCATGGCGGAGATTCGACCCTCAGCACTCAGCGCCTTGACTTCCCGCCGCAGGCGGTTTCGTTGCAGCATGGTGTCGGCGACGATGTCCAGCACCTCGGCGAGGTTTCCACCCACCTCACGCTGAATGTCGGTAGCCATGACCACCCACCCGAAGTCTTCGGAATCCATACGATCGGCAATGGCCCGCATAGCTCCGCCAATGGGCCGCCCGAGGCGAGTCTCGGCCACCGCCCGCTGATACTCTCGGGAGGTCGGCTCGGGGGCTTCGCTGGCGACGGCCTCGAGTGCCTGCAGGAACGACTGTCCGGACCGGAGCGACGTGGCAATCAGGCCAAGTGTGCCCGGCATCTGATCGACGAATCTCGACTTCTCGCGCGAAGCAACGAATCGAAGGCCGACGGCGATCACCAGCACGAGAATGACAAAGGCCCCGACGCCGACAATGAGGCTGCCCTGCAATAGGGCGACGATGACCGAGGCGACAAGAGCCACGCCGAGGGCTCCGGCCACCACCTCACCTGGGCGCCACAAGATGTTGGCTTGTTCGAGCATGTTGGCGATCGGCTGGAGGAGTCCCTGAGAGGCGGCCATATCCTCGGCCTGGCTGGCGAAGCGACTGAGGAAGGGAATCCGCTTGAGAAACGACTCCTCCTCCCCGTCGATCTCGGTGCCCGGACGCACGAACCGGCGGCCCTGAAGTGAGCTCAGCCGGCGGGAGACGACGTCGGTACCCCGCCCGAAACCGATGATGACCACGAACAGTGCAATGGCAGCCGCCATCGTCAAGATGGACAGCAGACGAAGAGTGGCGGGCGACGGGCTGGCGGCCTCGGCGACAGGGGGCGCGGCAACTGAGTAGGTCGGCGGCAAGGTGGTCGTTGAGCGCGGGTTGATGATGAAGCCTGGCACGGTCACGACTTCGCTGGCAACGGCCGCTTGATAACGAACCTCGAAGGTGACATCGCGGGGTGCGTCCTGGCCCGCTGTGAAACTCAGCACAACCCGGTTGTCAAGGGCGCGTTGAATGTCGCCATACAGCGACTGCAGCTGACCCGGGTCGACGGTAGCTACGTAGTTGTCACCCGCCAGCGTCTCGATCCCGGCAGAATCGAACCCGTCAGGGCCGAGCCCGACCGCGTACACGCTGAGCGATTCGCCTTCAACCGCGGCAATTGCATCGGTCAGACTGGCTTCGCTGCCGGTGTCGGGGCCGCCCGCCAGAATGATGAGATTGGTCTCGAGCGTGGCATCGCCGCCTACGGCGCTGTACAAGTCGGCAGCCCGTACCACGGAGTCGTACAGGCGGCTCGGCCCGCTAGCTTCAAGCTGGCTGACGGCGAAACGCAAGGCGGTGTTATTGCTGGTGAAACCGGTGAACACCTCGACTTCCTCGCCGAACCCCACGATGGCAACCAAATCCTGAGCCCGCATGTTGTCGATGAAGGCAACGGCCGCCTCCTTGGCAGCTTCGAGGGTTGCTCCACTGGTGGCCTGGCTGGTGTCGATGGCCAGCACGATGCCGACCGGCACCGGGTTCTGCGCAATCGGCGTGGCCACCGCGTCCTGGATTGGCTCCCCGTCCTCGAGGACTGACAGATCCGCGGCATCGAACGTTTCTACGTTCCCGACATCCACCACCATCGTCATAGCCGGATACCGGGCGATGCCGACGTCGGTGATGCTGATCTCCGCCACCGGCTCGGGATCTGACTCCTGGGCAACGGCGGGCAGTGCTCCGAGCGTGAGGAGCACCGACAGCCACAGGAGCAGTAGGGCGGGACGGCGGGACCTGGTCATCCGAGGTCGAACGTATCGGCTTCTCGGGCAAAGCCCTCCGGAGCGAACATCTCGGCCGGTAGGCCGAACCCGGCATCCTCCAGCTTCTTGCTGAAACTCGGGCGGAGGCCGGTCGACTTCAAGTGTCCCTTGTAATAGCCGTCATCGTCGACACCCATGCCGTAGTCGAAGAGGAAGACGTCCTGGGTGGTCACCACTTCGCCCTCCATGCCGAGGACCTCGGTGATGTGAGTCACCCGGCGGGTGCCGTCGCGAAGGCGGTGAAGGTGAACGATCAAGTCGACCGCGCCGGCCACCTGCTCCCGGATAGCCCGGACCGGCATATCGAACCCGGCCATCAGCACCATCGTCTCGATGCGGGCCAGGGTGTCTCGAGGCGAGTTTGAGTGGATGGTGGTGAGCGAGCCATCGTGACCGGTGTTCATGGCCTGAAGCATGTCGAGTGCCTCACCGCCACGAGCCTCCCCAACCACGATACGGTCGGGACGCATCCGCAATGCGTTGCGGACAAGATCTCGAATGGTCACCATTCCTCGCCCTTCCAGGTTGGCAGGACGGGCCTCAAGGGTGAGCACGTGCTCCTGGCTCAACTGAAGCTCGGCCGCATCCTCAATGGTGACAATCCGCTCATCCTCGGGGATGTAGCTTGACAGCACATTGAGCATGGTGGTCTTACCCGAGCCGGTGGCTCCAGAGACAATGATGTTCATGCCGCCCTCTGTGCACTTGCGCACGAAATCGGCAGTCAGTTCGGTCAGCGAGCCCTTCT
>JAOTYB010000203.1 GCA_029862065.1 Acidimicrobiia bacterium
CATCTTGGAGTCGCCTTTCTCCCGATCACGAAAACTGATGGGGATCTCGGTGATCCGGACCCCGGCCTCGTGGCAGCGGCCGGCCATTTCCACCTGAAATCCATAGCCGGACGCCTCACATGTGGCGGGTTGGAGGGAGCTGAGCACGTCGGAACGATAGGCCCGGAACCCACTGGTCATGTCCTGGATGGGGGTGCCGAGCATGAAGCGGGCGTAGCGGTTGCCAAACTGCGAGAGCCACCGGCGGTAGAACGGCCAGCCGGGCACCGAGCCGCCTGGCACATATCGGCTGCCGATGGCAACATCCGCCCCATCAGCCACTACCGCCAGCAGCTCGGGGAGGGCTGCGGGGTCGTGAGAGAAATCGGCATCCATCTGGCACACCACTTCCACGCCCGACGCAATCGCGGCCGCAAACCCTTCTGCGTAAGCAGGGCCCAAGCCCTTCTTCTCCGGACGGTGGATGACGGTGATGGCCGCGTCGGCGGCCGCCAGCCGGTCGGCGATATCGCCGGTGCCATCTCGCGAGTTGTCGTCGACAACGAAGAGGTCATAGCCCAGGGCCCGTATGGCTTTGACTAGGGCAGGGAGGTTCTCGGCTTCGTTGTAGGTGGGGACTACAACTGCAGCCTTAGGCAGCACAGTCGGTGCAGATCTGCTTGCTCTTGACTGCCAGCTGGGTGTGCTTCTTCACCAAGAAGCATTCCCGGCACACGAATTCACCAGGCGCGACGCTATCGGCTTCGGTGTCTAGCGCCAGCTCAGCTTGGCGCAGCGACGCCACTTCGGCTGCTTCGTCTACTCGAATGACCTCGGCAGCCTCGTCAGGAGTGAGCATGGCCAGTTCGGCGGCTTCGAGCTCATCGAGGGCGGCCGGTTCCGATTCTTCACTGCCATCGTCGAGGTCGTCGTCGGCTTCAGCCGTCTCGTCGTCTCCCACCACGTCGACGTCGTCATCTACGACTTCGAGCTCATCAAGGTCCTCGGGATCGTCGATGTCCTCGATATCGACGACGTCGACCTCTTCGTCGGGTTCGACGGTCTTTGTGGCTGTTTTGGTGGCCTTCTTAGTTGCCATTCCGTGGTCCTCCGAGAATTGAGGCGGGAGTATAGACACCGCCGGTCCGGATTCTGTTCCCACTTTTTCGGACCGATTCTGGCCCGATTTAGCTAGATCTTGATATCCAACACACCGGGGAGAATGCGTCCGGTGACCGGTGTGTTCCCGAGATATTCGCCGTCGGCCTCCACCGGCCAGGGTTCGGTGGTCGCCAGCGAGAAGCTCGCCCCTCGCAGCCGCTTCACCTGGGGATGTGTGAGGTGCAGTCCGCGAGCCGCCTTGCGCATGAGCAGCGGGGCCTGGCGCTTACGGGCGCTGATGACCTGGGCGTCGATCTCACCGCTGGTCAGGGTCGCCTTCGGGGCGATATTCATGCCGTTCCCGAAGAACTGGCCGTTGGCGAAGATCACGCTGATGGCCTCACCGTCGTAGGCCCGGTTGCCCACCGTCAGGTCGATGGTGGTCCGGCGGAAGCCGGGCAGGTTGATCCAGAAGGCGCTCTGATACCTCAGACCTCGCAGCCACGACAAGCGATCGGCCGTGATCGCCGAAGCCGCTCCGATCCCAGCCTGGGCGATATTGAGGAAGTAGCGGGTACCCCATTCCCCCTCCAGGACTCCGGCATCCGACCGGTAGGCGTCCTCGCCCTGCAGGTGCCCGGCGGCGGCCTCGACGTCCTGGGGGATCCCGAACACCCGGACGAAGTCACAGCCGGTGCCGGCCGGAAGTATCCCCAGGGTCGGTGGTTCCTCCCAGGGGTGGGCGAGGAGGGCATTGACCACCAGGTTGACGGTGCCGTCACCGCCCACTGCTACGAATCGGCGGTGTCCGCGTTCAATGGCACCGGTGATGAGCTCAGCAACGTGCTCAGCGCTGCGAGAGGCAGTGACCTCCGCACCGATGCCGCGGCTGTCGAGGGCGGCTGACGTGCGAGCGGGCAGGTCTGTCCCGCGCCCGGCGGCCGGGTTGACCATGACGAACCAATCAGGCGATTCCACCAGCGGAAACTACCCCATGGTCGATGAGGCCGACGGAGTCGGATGCGACGGTCACCAGCGATGGGAACGTGTCGCGCAGCTGGCGGACGAGGTCGAGGAGCTGGCGCGTGGTGCGGACGAAGTCGCCGGCGGCCAACTGGTCCTCCCCGAACAACTCTTCCAAGCTCATGCCGGACGCCCACCCGCCAGCGATGCTGGCAAACCCCCACTCAGGCGAACGGCTTTCCGAGAGTTTGGCTCGTCGCTCATCGCCCACCAGCCGCTTCCACAGACCATCGATCTCCTGTGCCCGCTCCCCGACCAGGCCGGGCGGCCAATCGGCCGACTCAACGTCTCCCCTGGGCTCGAACACGAAGCCGGAGGTCAGCGCCACGAATTCGGCCGGCTCGAGACCATCAAACAGGCCATTGGCGGCCGCTTCGGTGACCAGCAGGTCGACCTGGCTGTAGACGGTGCGCAGCGTCTCGCCCTTGCCGGTGAGCGACCACCCGTCGGTATATCCCCAGTGCTCCAGCAGATCGAGGGTGGCCTGCAGCTCCCGCACCAGGTCTCCCTCCAGCCGGTCGAGGCGGCGTCCGAGTTTGCTGGTCGACTTCTGGAGTTTGCGAGCCCGCTTGGCCCACTTGATGTGCTCGTGCAAGTCGGGACAAGCGCCGAGCGGATCGTCGATTTCGGCCGTCGCCTCCACCCGGTGGGCAGACAGGTCGGCTCCGCCCAAAGCCTCAAGCACCTGATTGCGGAACCCGACTTCATTTGGGCGGAAGGGCTTTGGGAGATTCACGTGGCCGACCCGGGCAGTCCCCATCGGAAGGTCTTCGGCTTTGAGCCGCTTTATCCGCCCGGCCGCTGACAGCAGCTGCAGCTTGGGTTGCTGCGTCCGTCCTCGCGCCAGCATGACAAACACCTCGGGTCCCTGTCGTCCCGGGACCTCGAGTACGTCCCCGGCGTTCGTCTCACCCACGAAG
>JAOTYB010000056.1 GCA_029862065.1 Acidimicrobiia bacterium
AGGTGCTCGATCGCCTCCACTTCGTGGCCGACGCCGGCCAGCAGCTCCTCGATCTCGCCGGGGTCGGAGGTCGGCAACGCGACGAACTCGTTCAACCAGCGGAGCGAAACCCTCATACGAACTGCTCGTTCACGCGCAGATCGTTGTCCCACAGATGGCGGATATCGTCTATCCCGTGGCGGACCATAGCCACCCGCTCAATGCCACCCCCGAAAGCGAAACCGGTGACCTGGGACGGGTCGTAGCCGATTGCCTCAAAGACATTCGGATCAACCATGCCGCAGCCAAGCAACTCGATCCAGCCGCTGTGGCTGCACACCCGACACCCGGAGCCATCGCAGGCGAAGCACGACACGTGCATTTCGGCCGACGGCTCCGTGAAGGGAAAGAAGTGTGGGATCAGGCGGATCGTCCGGTCGGGGCCGAAGTACTCGCGGGCGAAGTACAACAGGGTCCCTTTCAGGTCCTGAAACGTGATGCCTTCGGCAACCGCCAGACCTTCGAACTGGTGGAACACGGGCGAATGGGTAGCGTCGAATGTGTCGGTCCGGTAGCACCGTCCTGGTGCGATGACATGGACGGGAGGAGGTTGGGACTCCATGGTCCTGGCCTGGACGGTCGAGGTGTGGGTGCGGAGCAGGATTTCGTCCTCCGGATCGCCGTAGTCCAGGTACATCGTGTCGCTTTCGAGCCGGCTCGGGTGCCACCACGGCGTGTTGAGGGCATCGAAGTTGTGCCAGGCGGTCTCGGCTTCCGGCCCATCGGCGATCTGATAGCCGATGGCCGTGAAGATGTCGGAGATCTCATCGATGGTCTGCGTGATTAGGTGGCTGGTTCCCGTTGCCACCAGCCGCCGCGGCACCGTGATGTCGACGCGATCTTCGACCAGCAGTCGGTCTTCGGCCTCCCGCTCCAGCATCAACCGCCGCCCATCAACCAGCTCCTGCAGAGTGGCAGCCACCTCATTGAGCCGGGCGCCGACGGCCGGTCGCTCAGCGGGATCGAGTTGGCCAAGTCCCCGCCGTCGCTCGGTGACCAGCGAGCGACGGCCTACCAACTCGGCTTCAACCGCATCCAGCCCTTCGAGAGAATCGGTCGCTGCAACCTGCCCGGGTGCCGAGCTAAGGAGCGCGTCGAGGTCGTCCATCTACTGTTTGGCTTGTGCGGCTACCTCGACGAGCGCGGCAAACGCTTTGGGTTCGTTGACGGCCAGTTCGGCCAGCATCTTTCGATCGATATCCACCTCGGCACTCTTGAGACCGGCGATCAACTGCGAGTAGCTAGTTCCGTTCTGACGAGCTGCGGCATTGATCCGGGTGATCCACAGTCGGCGGAAATCGCCCTTCTTCGCCCGCCGATGCGCGAATGCATCATCACGGGCCCCGAGCACCTGCTCGTGGGCGGTGCGATACCGGCGGCTCCTGGCACCCGTGTACCCGCGAGCTTGCTTGAGTACCTTGCGGCGCTTGGCCTTGGACGGGACGGCATGTTTTGCGCGTGCCATTGGCTACCTCCCCAGCATCCGCTTAACTTCTTTGGTGTCAGCCTTGGCCACCTCGGTCTCGCCGGTGAGCCGACGCTTGCGCCGACTCGACTTGGCAGCCTTCAAGTGGTTCATGCCCTGCTGGCGTCGCCGGAGCTTGCCGGTGCCGGTTACCTTGAACCGAGCCTTCGCTCCCTTATGCGTTTTCTGTTTTGGCATCCTGTTCCTCCGTTGCCACTGCGGCGGGCTCAGTGGCGGTTTCTGTGTTCGGTTCGGGCTCTGCCGAGACGGTTTCGGCGGGCTCGGGTGTGGGTTCTGGCGTCTCCGAGACTTCAGCTGCCACATCAGCAGCTTCGGCTGCCACGACGGCAGCCTTCGCCCGGGCTTTCAGACCCTCCTTGTCCGGTAGAAGGCTCATTGTCATATTGCGGCCTTCCAGTCGCGGCGGTGATTCGACGAGAGCAATTCCCTCGAGGTCTGCCACCATCCGGTCGAGGAGATCCCGTCCCCGGTCGGGGTGAGTGATCTCTCGGCCGAAGAACATGACAACGGCTTTGATCCTGTGCCCCTCTTCGAGGAAGCCAGCGGCTCTGCGTACTTTGGTGTCGAAGTCGTGACTGTCGATCTTGGTCTTGAACTTGACCTCTTTGATGACAGTGCGCGTCGACTTCTTTCGACCCTCGCGTGACTTGACCGACTGCTCATACTCGTATTTGCCGTAGTCCATGAGGCGACAGACTGGTGGATCGGATCCAGGGGCGACCTCGACGAGGTCCATACCCAGCTGTTCGGCCAGCCATAGGGCCTCATCAATGTCTTTGAGCCCGATCTGGGCTCCGTCGGGCGCTACCACACGCACCGTCTTGGCTCTGATCCGATCATTCACTCGTGGTTCGCTGGCGATATGTGCCCTCCTCAGATGGGAAACAAAAAAACAGCAGGGGCCAGCCTGCTGTTGCTCCGGGACCGCAGCGTGCCAGAAGCAGCCGGGTGGGAAGCAGGCGCCTCCACTTGACTCAGTTGTAGAGGGGGAGCATAGACCGTTTGGGGGGCTCGCGGCCAGTTTTTTGATCGGGCGAACCGCCCACCTTCCACCGGCCACCGGCTGCAGCTGGGGCCAGCTACCGGCTACCAAGCCACCAGCTACCAGCTACCAGCTACCGGCTACCGGCGGGAGACTGCGGGTCCCACTCAATCGCGCCCTTCTGGCCGGCGGGCGGTCGGCGGTTGGCGGTTGTCTACTGATCCCTCAGCGCCGCCAGCAGGCGGGCGGTTCGCACGGCGGCTTCGGCAGCTTCGGTGCCCTTGTTGTTGGGGCCGGGAAGGCTGCGTTCCGTGGCGTGGTCGACGTCGCGGACCGTCAGGACCCCGAATGACACCGGAACCCCGGTTTCCAACATGACGTCCTGGAGACCGCGGGCGGTTTCCCGGGCGATGTGTTCGTAGTGGTCGGTCTCGCCCAACACAACGGCGCCCAACGCCACGACCGCATCACAGCCGCCAGCGATGAGCGCTTTGGCAACCACCGGGAGTTCGAAGGACCCGGCCACCCGCACGAGTGTGACTTCAGCATCGTCGAGCACTGACAGCGCTCCTTCCAAGAGCCCATCGGTAATCGACGGGTTGAAGCTGGCCACGGCTACACCGACGTTGAGTCCGGCGGCGTCGAAGTCCCCACGCAGCTCATGATCGGGAATGCCGCTCACAGCAGATGGCCGAGCTTCTCGGCCTTGGCCCGCAGGTAGCCGTCGGTGGCAGAGGTGGCTGCCACGAGCAGCGGCAGTCGCTCAACCACCTTGATTCCGGCGGTTTCCATAGCCTCAACCTTGGCGGGGTTGTTGGTCAGGAGCTTGATGGAGAAGACGCCGAGGTCACGGAGGATCTGGGCGGCCGAGCCATAGTCGCGAGCATCGGCCGGCAGCCCCAGGTCGAGGTTGGCTTCCACCGTGTCTCGGCCAGTGTCCTGCAGTGCGTATGCCTCCAGCTTCTCGAGCAAGCCGATTCCCCGGCCCTCGTGACCACCGAGGTAGACCACTATTCCCGAGCCGGCCTTGTTGATGGCAGCCATCGACATCTCCAATTGGTCTCCGCAATCACACCGTCCGCTGCGGAAGACATCTCCGGTCAGGCACTCCGAATGGATCCTCACCAGGATGGCGCTGCCGTCGTGAATGTCACCGCGCACCAACGCCAGGTGTTCGGCGCCGCCGACGTGGTCCCGGTAGCCGATGGCACGGAACTCGCCGTGGGGGGTGGGAAGGGTCACTTCGCTGGTGCGGGTCACAAGCCGCTCGATCTGGCGCCGGTAGGCAATGAGATCAGCGATAGTTACGAGCAGAATCCCGTGCTCCTTGGCGAACAGCTCCAGGTCGATGCCTTTGGCCATCGTGCCGTCATCGTTAACGATCTCACACAGCACCCCGGCCGGATAGAGACCGGCCAAGCGTGCGAAGTCGACCGCCGCCTCGGTGTGGCCGGGCCGGCGGAGCACGCCGCCCTCGCAATAGCGGAGGGGAAACACGTGGCCGGGGCGGGCCAGGTCGGATGGACGGGTGTCTGAGTCGACAATTGCCTTGATGGTGGCGGCCCGATCCTCGGCGGAGATGCCGGTGGTGGTCCCGAGCGTGGAGTCAACCGACACCGTGAATGAGGTGCGATGGATGTCGGTATTGTCGGACACCATCAGGGGCAGCTGCAACTCGTCGAGGCGGTCGCCACGCACCGGCATGCAGATCAAACCGCTGGTGTAGCGAACCATGAAGGCGATTGCCTCCGGCGTCACCTTATCGGCGGCGATGATGAGATCGCCCTCGTTCTCGCGGTCCTCATGGTCGACCACGACCAGGAACTCTCCGCGAGCTATGGCCTCAATCGCCTCTTCAATGGCGGCAAACTTCATGGTCGGTCCTCCAGGAGCCGTTCGACGTACTTGGCAAGAATGTCCACCTCGATGTTGACCCTGTCTCCGGCCGCCCGTTGGCCGAGGGTGGTGACAGCCAGGGTGTGGGGAATCAGGACCAACTCCAACCACGAATCACCGACCGCCGTCACCGTTAGAGAGACGCCGTCGACTGCCACCGAGCCCTTCTCGGCGATGTAGCGAAGGAGCGCCGGGTCCGCAGCGAAGCGAATGCGAAGGGCATCGCCTTCGGCGGTCAACTCGGCGACGGTGGCTACGCCATCAACGTGGCCCTGGACGATGTGCCCGTCGAACCGTCCGGCGGCGGCCAGCGGTCGCTCGATGTTCACGACCGAGTCCTCGGCGAGGCCACCAAGGGCGGTGCGCGTCAGCGTCTCGCCAACCGCCACCACCGTCACCAACCCGGGCTCGATAGTTACTGCCGTCAAGCAGACGCCGTTGACGGCCAGCGAGTCGCCCACTTCCATCCCGTCCAGCACCTTGTCGGCGGCGATCGTGAGTCGGCGCCCGTCGGCTTCGGCCGCGACGACAGTGATCTGGCCGATGGCTTCGACTATCCCGGTGAACATCAGCGCGTCTCCCCTGCCGCCAACGTCAGCTCAACCCGAATGTCAGGGCCAACAGTGCTCACGTCGTGGATATGGACGTCGATGGCATCTTCGAGCGTTTCAAAGATTCCGTTAAAGGGAGCGCGGCCCCGGCCGGCGGCCAGTTTGGCTCCGAGGTAGAAGACACAGCGGTCTATCAGGCGGCCTTCGAGTAGGCCATCGGCGAGGATAGGCCCGCCTTCTACGAGAAGGTCGACGATGCCTCGCTCCCCCAGCTCCCGCAGCGCCTTCTCCAGATCGACCCGCTCGCCGGACTCGACGACCACCACCTCTGTATCGAGGTCTCTGGCCGTTGGAGCAAAGATGACGGCGTTGCGCTCTATGACGCGGAGGTCGTTGGGAAAAGGCCGCCGACCGGCGATCACGACGGGCAGTGGTTGCCGGCCATCGTATCCGGGTAACCGAACGGTGAGTTCAGGATCATCGGCCAACACCGTGCCGGCTCCCACCATGACGGCGTCCGCCTCGGCCCGCAGCCGGTGCCCGTCGTCGCGGGCCTCCCGAGAAGTAATCCACTGCGACGTCCCGTCGGCAGCGGCCACCTGTCCGTCGAGGGTCAGGGCCGCTTTGAGGGTGACCCGCGGGCGGCCCGTTCGCCGGTGGTGGAAATAGGCAGGGTCCATGTGTTCAACTTCGTCGGCCAGGACGTCGGAGATGATTTCGATCCCTGCGGCCTGCAATCGCTCAACCCCGCCGCCCGCCACGCTCGTGTCCGGATCGTCGGCACCGATGACCACCCGACTTATCCTGGCTTCGAGGATGGCCTCAACGCACGGTGGGGTTCTCCCCTGGTGGTTGCAGGGCTCGAGGGTCACGACCAGCGTGCCCCCGCGGCCGGACACGCCGGCCTGGTCGAGGGCAAGCCGTTCGGCGTGGAAGCCTCCGGCCTCCTGGTGAACGCCAGTCCCGACCACTGCGCCGTCTGCGTCGAGAACCACGGCTCCCACGCGGGGATTGGGGTGGGGATTCTCGGCCGCCGCTGCCTCAATCGCGCTCCGCATGTGTTCGTCGTACACGTCACTCCATACACTCATCGTTAAGGGAGTCCGCGCGCTCACGCAGAAGCAGACCCTCCTTCTTCCATCCGGACTGTCACCGTCGGCCCCGGAGTTCCACCGGATCCACCCTTGCGGGGTCGCGGGCTTTCACCGCCGGTCGGGAATTGCACCCTGCCCTGAAGAAGAGCAAAACAATTGTATCGCAGTGCGTCGGGAAGGGCTGGAGGGTCACCAGTCCATCGGTATCCCGTCTCGCTTGATGTCAGAGGTTCACTCCGCCGCCTTGCCGGAGCCGGGAGGAGGAGGCAGGTGACGGGAGGCCGGTGACCGCCTTAGGCGTTCCGGCGGTCGATCTCGTAGACGGAGCCAGGCTGACGTTTGGCGTATTCCTTCATCTCGGATGCCACGGCCGAGGCTTCCCACTGGTTGTTGATATCGCGGTCACGTGAA
Source organism: Acidimicrobiia bacterium (assembly GCA_029862065.1). Taxonomy (GTDB): domain Bacteria; phylum Actinomycetota; class Acidimicrobiia; order Spongiisociales; family SHLN01; genus SHLN01. The sequence goes on from JAOTYB010000056.1 coordinate 6,460, forward strand.
CTGACCACCCCGAGCGAGATGGAGGTGTGCGGGAAGGCGTGGCGCTCGCCGCGCCGATCGGTGACCTCGATGTAGCCGCGCAGCACGTCGCCGGTGTCGTAGAAATCGAGTATCCCCTCATCGAATGTGCGGATCAGCGTCTTACAGAAGTCCTCGACTAGGTCCGGGTCGACAATGGCTACGAAGTCGTCACCCCCGACGTGTCCGATAAAGGCTTCCGGGTCTTCGATTCCGGCCATCGCTTCGAGCATGACGTGGGCGGTGAATTTGATGACTCCGTCGCCGCGCATGAACCCGTAGTGGTCGTTGAACGCTTTGAAGTTGTCGAGGTCGGCGTGGACCAGGGCGTAGGCGTCGCCGTCTTCGGTGCGCCGCTCCAACTCTTGAGTTATGCGGAAGTTGCCGGGAAGCCCGGTGAGCGGGGAAAGATCGCGCATCGCCTTGGCCCGCTGCAACACAGTCCGGACCCGGACGAGCAATTCGTCGAGCTCAAACGGCTTGGAGATGTAGTCGTCGGCGCCCAGCTCCAAGCCGCGGATCCGGTCCTGCGGCAGGGCCTTGGCAGTCAAGACAATGACGGGAACGTTGGCGCTGGTGGGATGGGCTCGCATCCGCCGCAGTACAGCCAGGCCGTCCATTTCCGGCATCATGATGTCAAGAATCACCAGGTCGGGAGCATCTGCGGTGATGGACGCCAAAGCTTCCTTTCCATCGGTAGCGGAGGAGACTTCGTATCCCTCGAGCTCAAGGTTGACCGAGACGAACTGAACGATGTCCGGATCGTCGTCGGCGATGAAGATACGTTCGCTCATGCTCAGTCCTCTAAGGCGGCCCGCAGTGTGGCCACAGCTTCGACGGGATCAGGCTGTCCGAATATGGCTGTACCGGCAACGAAAATGTCGGCACCGGCGGCTCGGGCCCGCCGGCCAGTTTCGGGCGTTATGCCCCCGTCGATCTGTATATCGGCGGCCAGTTGGCTCGAATCAATGGTTTTGCGGGCCCGCTCCACCTTTTCCAGCACCTCGGGAATGAACGCCTGGCCCCCAAAACCTGGGAATACCGACATAACGAGCAGGTTATCGACTAACGGCAGGAAGGGCTCGACCGCCGAGAACGGCGTCGACGGGTTGAGGGTCAAGCCGAATTTCAGGCCTTCCGCCCTGGCCTTGCCGGCGATCTCCGTGGGGTCGGGAACCACCTCGACGTGCACGGTCACCATGTCGCACCCGGCGGTCTTGAAGTGGGGAAAGAAGAAGGCGGGGTTGCTCATCATCAAGTGGGTATCAAAGAAGAGACTCGTGGTTGGCCGCAGATCCTCGATCACACTGAGCCCAAACGAGATGTTCGGGACGAAGTGCCCGTCCATGACATCAACGTGCAGCCCGTCGACGGCTTCCTCAACCCGACCAACATCCTCAGCCAAGCGGGCGAAGTCGGCGGCCAACAAAGACGGATAGATACGGGCGCTCACAGGAAAAGACTACCGGGAGGCGAGCCGGGCACTCGCCATCACGGCCGCACCAGGCTGATAAACATGCCGTCGGTGCCCGTCAGGTGGGGGGCCAGCAGCCACCCCTGTCCGGCGACACGGCCGGGAAGCCCGCGGGGCGGCTCGGCCGCCAGACCATCAACCACGTCAACCGTTTCCTCTGGGAAGACGGTGCAAGCCGAGTAGACCACGAAGCCCCCCGGCTTCACCAACCGAAGAGCTGATGCAAGCAGCTGGCGCTGGAGCTCGGCCGAACGGTCCGGGCTCTCAGGATCGAGGCGATGCCGGATCTCCGGGCGGCGCCGGAGGGTGCCGAGGCCGGTGCAGGGGGCGTCGAGAAGCACTCGATCAAACACGGCCGGTGGAAACGGCGGCCGGCGCCCGTCCGCCACGATCCAGGGGACCACTACGTCCAGTTGCTCGAGACGGCTGCGGGCGGAGCGGACCCGCCGGGCATGAGCATCCGCGGCGACCACCGTCCCCCGGCCCTCCAGCAGGTCGACGACGTGCATAGTCTTTCCGCCGGGGGCGGCCGCCATGTCGAGCACGCTCATCCCGGGCGTGACCTCAGCAGCCAGGCCCACCGCCACCGAGGCCGGGTCCATCGGCAGCACCCCCGGCCCGACCGGGCCGCCGGCGATGGCTCCCGGGATACCTGCCACCGGCTCGCCCGCTCCCCCATCTGCTCCGGGCCGCACCCGCCCGGTCCGCCCGGCCGGCACCAACGACGCCGTTAGGAACGCCCGGGTCTCCTCATCCCCCCAGGCCGTCTGCAAGCGTCGGTAGATCCAGGGAGCGACCGCCAGCTCAAGCGAAGCTCCCTCTTCCCCGGCCGGGAGACGTTCCTCGGCCCTTTGCACCGAGCGCAGCACGGCGTTGGCGAAACCGGTGACCGGCTTGCCAAAGCGGGTTTCCGCAACCGTCACCGCCTCGTTGACCGCGGCGTGGGGCGCCCCGTCCCCCAAGCGCAGCTCCCAGGTCGCGATCCGGAGAAGGTCGAGCAGGCCGGGTTGGATGGCATCCAGCGGCCGACTGGCGGCCTGTGCCAGCAGCCGATCGATCCGTACGAGATGTCGAAGCGTGCCATAGACGAGGCGACGGACCAGGCGTCCGTCGGGATCATCGCCCAGCGGAGCGAGCAACACGTTGGAATAGGCACCTTCCCGAAGAACCCGCCCCAGGGCCGTGGCCGCCACCGCTCGAGGTGAATCGTTCACTCCCAGACGAGCGGGCCCCGCTGGCCCCGCGCCCACACGTCGCCGGCCATCGGTGACTTGCCACCCGGCTGCACTTCCACCAGCTCGACCGACCCGTCGGCCGTCCCGAGGATGGGACGACCATCGACCAGCCGAATAGTGGCGGGCGGTGCCGGATCTTCGGGCGTCGCTGCCACCGCCCAGATCTTGAGGCGCTCGCCGTCCACGGTGCCCCACGCCCCCGGCTTGGGATTGAAGGCCCGCACATGTCGATCCACTTCGGCCGTCGACTGCGACTGCGGGTCGAGACGGGCTTCGGCCGAGCTCAGCTTGACCGCCCGGCTGGCACCATCGGCCCTCTGGGGAACCGCCTCGATCGAGCCGTCGAGCAGGCTGGGGATGACCTGAACCAGGAGATCGGCTCCCATCTCGGCCAGGCGTTCGGTCAGTGAGCCGGTGGTATCGGTCGCCCCGATATCGACGGCTACCCGGGCGAGCAGGGGCCCGGTATCCATCCCCTCGTCCAGCTGGATGATGTCGACCCCGGTTTGGTCGTCGCCCGCCAGAATCGCCCGGGCCACCGGCGCCGCCCCCCGCCAGCGAGGGAGCCGGGAGAAGTGCACATTGACGAAACCGCGTCGGGGAATGGTCAGCATGGACCCGGGCAGGATCTGTCCGTAGGCCACCACCACCGCCAGGTCGAACCCCTTCAGCATGTCGCTGATGTCCTCGGCCCTGGCAGGTGTGACCACGGGAATCCCCGCCCCGGCGGCCGCTCGCTTGACATCGGACGGCTGCGGAGTGCCGGAGCGCCCGCGGGGCTTGTCCGGTCGGGTCACCACGAGGTCAACCATGCCCAGCCCGTTGAGCCTGACGAGGGTGGGAACGGCTGCGGCCGGTGTCCCGAGAAAGGCGACCCGGGCGGTCACTCTGGTCGAGCGATCCCGAGAGCCTCCTGGCGCAGCTCTCGCAAGATTGCCTTGCGTTCGCTCGAACCAAGTCGCTCCAACAGAAGGGTTCCGTTCAGATGGTCGTATTCATGCTGCAGCATCCGGCCCATCAACTCATCGCCCTCCAACTCGATGGCAGTTCCCGTCGAGTCAAGTCCGATGAGCCGGGCGTAGGCGGGTCTACTGATCGGCCAAAAGCGCTCAGGCACCGACAGGCATCCTTCATCAAACTCCCACTCGCCTGACACCTCCGCCACGTCGGGGTTGATGAGGTGGCCGGGGCCCTCGCCGACGTCGAATACGAAGATCCGTTTGGAAATCCCGATCTGGGGTGCGGCCAGACCGACCCCGGGAGCGGCATACATCGTCTCGAGCATGTCCTGAATGAGCCGATCTAACTCCTCGTCGAAGACGGCGACCGGCTCGGCCACGGAGTTGAGAACCGCGTCGCCAAAGGTTCTAATCGGAAAAACTGCCATAGCGAGATAGCGTACTCGGGCTCACAACTCGAGCGGATCGACATCCACCCGCACCCGCATGCCCGAATCCCGCCACAGTTGCACCGAGCGCCGCAGTCCAATCCGAACCGCCCGCAAGTCGGGTCCCTGGATCAGCCAGCGGTGCCGGCCGTTGTGCTCGGCGGGTCCGAACACTCCGGCGCGGTCCGACACAAGCTGTCGGATGTCGGCATCGGCTGAGCCGGGCGTATCCAGCTCAATAACCAGGACCTCACCCACCGGGGGCAGCTGGGTCACGGCCCGGTCGGCGAGCACTTCCTGCAGGTATTTGAGCGGGTCGCCATGCCGGAGGGCGGCAACCACCGGGTCGGCGGGCAGGCCGGTCTGGATGATGCACCGTCGGCCTGGCCCTCCCCCGACCGTTTCGGCCACCCGGGCCAGAAGCCGCAGGGCGTCTTCGCCTGCCCGGTAATTGGGGGCATGGGTGAGCCCGTCGGCGTCGACCACCACCGCCAGATCGACGTCGGCTACCTCCGGCAGGTCCCGCTCGGTACCCACCCAGACGGAGGCCTCCGATGACACGGGTCCTACCGGCAGGCTGCGGGCGAGGCGC
>JAOTYB010000204.1 GCA_029862065.1 Acidimicrobiia bacterium
CCGAGATCCTTGACCTCACTCTGACAATGCGGGCACCAGTGGGCGAGAAAGATGACCACCTGGTGTTTGCCGGACGGCTCGATCGAAACAGCCGACCCGTCGAAGCTTGTTCCGGCAATGGTTGGGGCGGCCAGCCCAACTGCCGGGTCGGGCGTGCTTCCGAAACGGGGCAGAGCGGCACCGACGATGGTCGCCGCTTCGGTGGTTTCCTGGGGCGCCAACGTGGTGGTGGTCGTTGTAGGCGCGGTGGTGGTTGTGGCGAGCAGGGCACCCGAGGCCGGGTCGACGTCGCCGCCGGACGCCGACCCACAGGCGGCTGCCACCAGGCCGACGGTCACGGCCAGAGTCAGGCGTCTGATGAGGGGCTCCGGGTGGCGAGCAGCACCGCCAGGATGAGAAGGAACCCGGCCAGCGCCATGTAGGGGATGGATACGAACTCGAATCTCCACACATAGGGAGACGAGCAGGGCACGCTGACATCGCACGCCCCGCTCTCGAGGTTGGGGAATTGCTGGATGAGGTAGTGGTAGCCGGCCATGACGGCTCCGATGGCGGCTAGCGGCAGGCCGTAGCGGCGAGCGCCGGCCGTGTCTTTACGGATGGCGGCAATCACGAAGATGAGGGCCAGTGGATACATGGCGATTCGTTGGAACCAGCACCACCGGCAGGGGATAAGGTCGAAATACTCCGAATACAACAGGCTGCCGATGGTGGAGGTGATTGCCACCGCCGCCACCACCCACAGGCCGATGTCGGCGAAGGCGGTCCGCAGCCAGCTGGCGGCCCGCCTGAGGCTGCCGACCCCCAGTCGGTCACCGCCGAACACGACAACCAGGGCGAGGGTCGCCCCATTGGCGACGAGGGCCAGCAGGGCAGTGAAGAGTGTGTAGGTGTCGTATCTCATGGCGTTGCGACTCCCAAAGCGTGTCCAAACCCTAGGTCGATTCGCGGGTTGTCCTGGGTGTTTGGCGACGGCGGGTAAAGAGTGCTCTGGCGGGGTCTCAAGTAGTGTCTTCCTATGAGCCCATTGGTGCTTGGCGCCCTCCTTGTAGCCGTTTTGCTGGTGATGGCCGCGGCCATGGTTTGGCAAGAGGCGGTCCGGCGGCCGGCCGACGAGCCCGTGACCTACGTCCTGGAGGATGCGGTGCGATTCATCCACGAGGGGTTGGGACCCGAATCTCCGCTGGCTCGCGACGATGTCCGGAGGATTCTCGAGTGGGAGGTCATCTATCTGCAGGGGGTTTCCCCCAGACACAGTGGGCCATTGCAGGCGGTCCGGGTGGGAGGCTCGTCGGACGCCGTGCAATTCATCATGACTCAGATCACCCGCCGCAGCGGTCCCCGGTATTCCGAAGAGGCCATCGCCGCCGTTCTTGAGGGCGAGGCCGAGTATCTGGCGAGCATCGGTGCGCTGGGCCCGGCGGTAGAGGAAGCCGAGTCGTGAGTGGGTCCGAGGCCTGGGAGAAGGCCTACGAGGAAGGGACCAAGCGGGAATCGTCCTTCGAGTCGCTGTCGGGAGAGCCCGTAGCCCCGCTCGGCTACCCGGCCGAGGAAGATCCGCCCGAGCGTATCGGGTATCCGGGTGCCTTCCCGTACACCCGGGGGATCCACGCCACCGGCTACCGGGGCCGGTTGTGGACCATTCGCCAGTTCGCCGGGTTTGCCTCAGTGCAAGACACCAATGCGCGCTTCCGGCACCTGTTGAAGGAAGGCCAGCACGGGGTGTCGGTCGCCTTTGACATGCCGACCCTGATGGGTCTCGACAGCGACTCAGAGCGAGCGCTCGGCGAGGTCGGCCACTGCGGGGTGGCCGTCGACTCGGCAGACGACATGGGCCAGCTCATGGACCAGATCCCTCTCGATCAGGTCTCCGTCTCGATGACCATTAACGGCCCCGCCCAGATCCTGTTCGCGTTCTTGCTGGTGGCGGCTGAAGACCAGGGTGTCGATTGGAAGTCACTGCAGGGCACGCTGCAAAACGACATTCTCAAGGAGTACATCGCCCAGAAGGAATGGCTGTTCCCGCCTGAGCCTCACCTCAGGCTGTTGGTGGATCAGATCGAGTTCTGCAACGAGCACGTGCCGGAATGGAACACCATCTCCATCTCCGGATATCACATTCGGGAGGCCGGGGCGACCGCCATCGAAGAGCTGGCCTTCACCCTGGCCGACGGCTTCGCCTATGTCGAGGCGGGAATTGACCGAGGGTTGGCGGTCGACTCCTTCGTTCCCCGGTTCTCGTTCTTCTTTGACGCCCACGTCGACTTCTTCGAAGAGATCGCCAAATTCCGGGCGGCCCGCCGCATTTGGGCTCGATGGATGCGGGACCGGTACGGAGCCACGGATGAGCGTTCGCTGAAGCTGCGATTTCATACGCAGACGTCGGGGGTGTCACTCACGGCCCAGCTGCCCTACAACAACGTCGTGCGGACCGCCATCGAAGCCCTGTCGGCCGTGCTGGGCGGCACCCAGAGCCTCCACACGAACGCCCTCGACGAGGTATACGCCCTTCCCACGGCCGAAGCCGCCGAGCTGGCGCTCCGCACCCAGCAGGTGATCGCCACCGAGACGGGCGCGGCCGACACCATCGACCCGCTCGGAGGATCGTGGTACGTGGAGCAGCTCACCGACCAGATAGAGGCTGCCGCCGAAGAGATCTTTGCCACCATCGACCGAAAGGGCTCCGGCTCCATGCTGGCCGGGGTGCTGGCCGGCATCGAAGAAGGGTGGTTCCAGGGACGCCTGTCGGACTCGGCCTATGAGTTCGAGAAGAAGGTGACGTCCGGTGAGCGGGGAATCGTCGGGGTCAACCGCTACGTCAAAGAGGATGAGAACGAGATTCAGATACTGCGGATCTCCGAGGAGATCGAGGCCACCCAGCGCCAGGTCTTGGGTGCCCTGCGGTCGACTCGCGACGAGGCGGCGGTCACCGCCTCTCTGGCTGCTCTGGTTGAGGGGGCGGCGGGGGAG
>JAOTYB010000003.1 GCA_029862065.1 Acidimicrobiia bacterium
CGTACTGGCAATTCCCGGGGTTCGAGAGGCGGTGGCAGCTGCCGATCGGGTCGTGGCGATTAGCCCCCTCTTTGCCGGCAAGGCTCTCAAGGGCCCGGCCGACCGGGTAATGGCCACCCTGGGCCTGGCACCCGGCAATCAGGGGGTGGCCGATGCCTACGCCGGTCTCCTTACCGACCTCGTCGTGGATGCAGAGGATGCGGACGAGAAGGTTGCCGCCGACGCCACTATTCATGCTCTCGATACCCGCATCGCTAATCCGGAGCGGGCCGCCCGGTTCGCTCGCGCCATCGTTGAGCTGCCGTGATCGAACTTCACCCCCTTCCCGGCATCCCCGAGATCGAAAGCGGGGCCGACCTGGCCGCCGAGATCATGGCCGGGTGCGAGCGGGCCGCCCTCCACCTCACCGACGGTGACATCGTCGTGGTCACGCACAAGATCGTCTCAAAGGCCGAAGGGCGAACCGTCCGGGTATTGACCGACGCCGACTATCGGGCGGTCATCGCCGAGGAGGCGGTCGACATCATCCGACGCCGCGGAGACCTTGTGATAACCCGTACGCGCCATGGCTTTGTGTGCGCAAATGCTGCGGTTGACCGGTCAAACACACCCGAGGGAGTAGCCGTCCTGCTGCCGGTCGACCCGGATGGTTCGGCGCACAACCTCCGGCTAGCTCTGGAACGGGCTACGGGAGCCAAGCTGGGCGTGCTGATAACCGACACGTTCGGCCGGGCATGGCGTCGGGGCCAAACCGACGTCGCCATCGGGATGTCGGGAGTGATCGCGGTCCTCGACCTTCGGGGTACCACCGACACGGAAGGTCGCGAGCTCATGGCAACCGAGGTGGCCGTCGCCGATGAGCTGGCGGGAGCAGCCGACCTGGTAATGGGCAAGGCGACCGCTGTCCCCGTCGCCATAGTGCGAGGAGCCAACCTCCTGGGCGAAGGCCGGGGAGACGATCTGGTCCGTGACCCCCAGGAAGATCTGTTTCTCTGAGTTGACAGTTAACAGTCAACAGGCAACAGGCAACCCGCGCTTGACGCTTTCTGACTATGAACTGCCAACTGTGAACTCATTCCCTAAACGAGTCCACCGTCTTGGCGATGCCGGTCTCCAGGTCGGTCCAGGGCTCCCAGCCGAGGTGCTTTTTGGCGGCGGCGGCGTTAATGACTGAACGGTTGAGGTCTCCATCCTTGGCTGGGCCGTGTTCGGGTGAACCGTCGTATCCGGCGGCCCGGGCGATATGACCGTACAGCTCGTTGACCGTGGTGGGGATGCCGGTGCCGATGTTGAGGCGAATAGGCCCGCCGATCTCCCCGGCCCGGGCAAAGGCATCAACAATGTCTTCAACGAACACGTAATCACGAGCTTGCTCACCGTCACCGTTAATCACCGGGCGCCTGCCATCCAGCATGAGCCGGGAGAAAATCGCCACCACTCCCGCCTCGCCATGGGGGTCCTGACGCGGTCCGTACACATTGCCGAGGGCGAGGATGACGTAGTCGATCCCTGAGTGCTGTTCGAAGTATCGAAAATAATCCTCGACGATCTTCTTTGATATGCCGTACGGCGAATCGGGAAGAGCCGGATAGTCCTCGGCGGCCGGCTTGCGCGGCACTTCCCCGAACATCGCTCCCCCCGAGGAGGCAAACACGATTCTCTGCGTGCCCGCTTCGGTCGCCGCCAGCTGGACGTTGAGCGTGCCCAGCACGTTCACCTCAGCATCGAACATCGGGTCTTCGACCGATGGACGCACCCCTGACTGAGCGGCCAGGTGATGGATGACGTCAGGCTCAAATCGGCGCACTGCCTGGCGGAACTCGTCGGTCCGGATGTCGAGCTGGTGGAAGTGGACCGAGCCAAGGCGGCGGGCGTCCGCCAATCGGTCGAGGTGACCCGTGGAGAGGTCGTCGACGGCCAGCACTTCCCAATCATCATCGACGAGGCGATCAACCAAGTGGGATCCGATGAAACCGGCTCCTCCCGTCACCAATGCTTTGCCGCTCATGGGGTCCCTTCTTCGTGCCTCGCCCGGCAGATCCTATCGGCGGTCATTCGGGTGGCGCGAAGGTGATCGATCCGGCAGGAAGCACCGATCCAGGGGCCACACGGGCACCATTGTCGAGCTCGCAGCCAGAGGAAACGACGGCTCCCTCGCCGACGAGAGTTGCGCCGCCAACGATCGCTCCCGATTCGATGCGGGCCCCCGGGCCGATAACCGCTCGGCGGACGGTGGCGCCGGCCTCAACGGTGGCACCGGCGAGCACGACCGCCTCGGAGACCTCAGCCCCATCCCCGATCGTGGCGGTCGGGTCGACCCACACCCACGGCTCTGTCTTCTGAGGAAACTGAACGAGTCGCGACCGGCCGGCGGCAACCGCGTCATGGGTGTCCAGGTACAACTCGTTGGTCCCGATATCGAGCCACACGCCCTCGATCACGACGCCGCCCAAGTGCCCGGCTTCGACCAGCTCCGGGAACACCGCCCGCTCGAAGGAGAGCCGGCCCTGCGGATAGCCCTCCAAGACCTCCCGCTTCATGAGGTACATGCCGGCATTCACCGTATCGGTGGGAGCCGTCCCGGCCGGCGGCTTTTCGATGAACCGCTCAACCACGCCCTCGGGCGATGTCACAACGACGCCGTAGGCACTTGTGTCCTCCACTCGCACCAGTGCCAGGACCGCCGGCAGGTCGGGCGCATTCGCGACGAACTCTGTGAGCTGGCCCTCCAGAACCACATCACCGTTCAATACGAGAAATCGCTCGTCGAGTCGATCGAGGGCGGCCGCTACCGGCCCGGCGGTGTCGAGCCGTGTCCGTTCGACCGACACCACCACGTGGGGCGTTGCGACCGACTCGGCGTATTCGCGCCACTCGCTCTCGTGATCGGTTCCGACAGCCAGAATCACCTCTTCCACCCCTACCTCGGCGAGGAGGCGGAACTGGAGCTCAATGAACGGCACACCAGCCACGGGAAGCAAGCCCTTGGGCATCGATTCTGTGAGGGGCCATACCCGCGTGCCTCGGCCGCCGACGAGTAGCACGGCCTGGCGAATCATTTGAGAATCGCCGACTTGGCCGACAGGCGGACCCGCAACAGCATCAGGAGCGCCGGGAAGCCGTCACGCCACGAGATCTTCTTCCCCTCGTGGACCTCGCGGCCGGCGTAGGTAATGGGAACCTCCCAGATGCGCACCCCCAAGCGCAAAGCCTTGGCCGTCACCTCCGGTTCGAAGTCGAATCGGTTGGCCGACAGATTCAAAGATCGCAGGAGGTCGCCGTCGAACATCTTGTAACAGGTCTCCATATCCGACAGGGTGGTGTTGAACAAGACATTGGTCATGAGGCTGAGGAAGCGGTTGCCCACCCAGTGCCAGAAGAACATGTTGCGACGCTCGCCGGTGAACCGCGATCCGTACACCACCCGAGCCTGGCCCTCCTGGAGCGGACGGAGCATTCGAGCGAGATCGCGCGGATCGTATTCAAGATCAGCGTCCTGCACGACGATGAGGTCTCCCCGAGCTTCCTCGATGCCCCGGCGCACCGCCGCTCCCTTGCCCCGATTGTCCGGATAGGACACCATCCGCACCGTCGAGTCGGCCAGTCGTTTGATGATGTCGGCGGTGCCGTCTTGAGAGCCGTCGTCGATGATGATGATCTCGCGCTCGATGCCGAGCGGGGCCTCCCGCAATCGCCGAATCGCCTCACCCACCGTGTTCCGTTCGTTGAACACGGGAACAATGATGGAAAGCAGCTGGTAGTCAGCCATCGATCAAGGAACGGAAATAGTCGACGGTGGGGGGCAGTCCTTCCGCCAAACCGACGGTCGGCTCCCACCCCAGGTGATGACGGGCTCGGCCGATGTCCGGCTGACGGCGGGCGGGGTCGGATTCAGGGAGCGGGAGATAGTCAATTCCCGTCTCGGCTATGGACTGCGCGATTGTGGTGGCGAGCTCCTTCATCGAGAGCTCTTCGGGGTTGCCGATGTTGACCGGGTCGGTGACGTCGCTGTTGGAGAGCCGCCACATCCCCTCAATGAGGTCGTCGACGTAGCAAAAGGATCGCGTCTGGGTTCCGTCGCCGTAGATCGTGAGCCGCTCACCGGCCAGCGCCTGGTTGATGAAGTTGGAGACCACCCGACCGTCGTCTGGCGCCATTCCCGGCCCGTAGGTGTTGAAGATGCGAATGATCCGAGACTCCGGAACCAGGCCTTGCCGCTGATACGCATAAGTCAAGGCTTCGGCGTACCGCTTGGCCTCGTCATAGCAAGCACGAGTCGAGGTGACTTGGACCGAGCCGGTGTAGTCCTCGCGCTGGGGATGCTGGGTCGGATCGCCGTACACCTCGCTGGTCGAAGCGAGCAGGAATCGGGCACCTTGAGCAGCCGCCAGGTCGAGCATGGCCCGGGTGCCTTCCCCACCGGTGCGGAGCGTTCCGATCGGGTCCAACAAGTAACGAGGCGGCGACGCCGGCGAGGCCAGGTGGTAGATCCGATCGAAAGAACCCGGAAGCTCCGGAGGGTCCACGACGGAGCCCTCAACAAACGTCGCGCCGTCGGCCGGGCCGAGTGGGCTGGGGCTCGACAGGTTGTCGAGCACGACGACTTCCCAACCCTCGTCGAGGAGCCGAAGAGACAAATTCCGCCCGAGGAATCCCGCCCCACCCGTTACGAGGGCTCGACTCATCGACCGATGCCTTCGTACCGCATCCCGAGGTGGCGGACGGCATCGGGGTCGAGCATGTTGCGGGCATCGATGACGATCGCAGTCTTCATTGCCTCCCGTACTGCTCTCAAGTCGACGGATTGAAACTCTGGCCACTCCGTCGCTATGAGCAAAACATCGGCGTCCTTGACCGCCTGAATAGCGTCGTCAACCCGGATGACCCCGTTGACGTGGGCTGCCTCAGGGTCATAGGCCTGGACGGTGGCCCCGGCCGCCATCAGCGCATCGGCCAGGAAGACCGCAGGCGACTCGCGGATGTCGTCGGTGCCGGCCTTGAAAGCCAGACCCCACATCCCGACCGTGGCTCCGTCGAGGTCGACGGCCGCTCGTACTTTGTCGACCACCCGGTGGCGCTGGAGCTCATTGACTTCAATGACGCCTCGCAGCAGTGAGAAGTCGTACCCGGCATCGTCGGCGATCGAGACCAGGGCACGAGTGTCCTTGGGGAAGCACGACCCGCCGTAGCCGGGACCGGGGTTGAGGAAGTGAAAGCCCACACGCCGGTCATAGCCCATGCCCAACAGCACATCCTTGACGTCGGCGCCGACTGACTCGCAGAGGTTGGCTATGGCATTGGCGAAGGTGATACGGGTGGCCAAGTAGGCGTTTGAGGCGTACTTGATCATCTCCGAGGAGGGCGGATCGGTGACCACCACCGGTGCTTGCAGGGCTTGGTACAGCTCGAGCATCACCTCGGCTGCTTCCTGGCTGCGAGTCCCGATGACGATTCGGTCCGGGTGGAGGAAGTCGCCAACCGCGCTCCCCTCGCGCAGGAACTCCGGATTGGAAATGACGGTTGCCCCCCGCCGGAACGTGTCGACGTGGTCCTGGAACCGGGCAACCGAGCCAACCGGCACGGTCGACTTCAGCACCAAAACCGCGTTTTGCTGCAACACCGGGCCGATGTCGTCGAGCGCACCTTCGATGTAAGTGGTGTCGGCCGAACCGTCTTCGGCCGGCGGGGTGGGAAGGGCGATGAACACTACGCGGGCACCCGCCACCGCCTCCTTGTTGTCGGCGTGAAAGGACATCAGCTTGTTGGCGATGCCCTCAGACAGGAGCTGTTCGAGGCCGGCCTCAAAAAAAGGGACCTGGCCGGCCTCCAGTGTCTTGAGCTTCTCGGAATCTCGCTCCCCGAGACGGACTGTGTGGCCGAGGTAGGCGAGACCGGCACCGGTGACCAGCCCAACGTATCCGGCGCCGATGACGGCAACTTGCATGTGTAATAAGCCTCAGATAGGTGTACGAATTAAGTCGGCGTGCGCGGGCCTCGACTTGACCGCCTTCCACCATAAGGTAGCGGGTGATGGCCACCGGCGCAGTAGGTCGAGCGACTCGCTCACTCCCCGAAGTCGGCGTCGGCACCGAGGAACACAATGATGTCGACGCCGCCGGTGGTTGGATTGCCATCCTGCACCAAGCCGATCCCGATTTGGGCAACGAATGCATCGGCTGCGGCGATCTCGCCGGGGCGGGTTATCACCACGGTCTCGTCATACATCCGGTCGGCATTCCCGACCACAGCCACGACATGGCCAAGCGACTCGACAAGGTTCTTGAATTCCAGAGCGGCCCCGTTGCGGCCGTTTCCATTCCGTACCTCTATCCGCAAAGAGAACGCCGCATCTCCCGTCAGCGAGTTTCCCGCCCGGAAATCTTCCAACAACGCCGGCGCTTTTTCCGGATCGGGCCGAACATACGAGACCCCTTCGATGTTCTGAAAGTACACGGGGAGTGTGACCGCTTCGAGAGCGGCTGTGTCGAAGGACCGCATGTCCCAGGCCAGGTCGCGAAGCGTGTCGTAGTCGAGGCCGGCGTCGGTCTTCAGCTGCTCGCCGATTGCACCCACCAGCTCCCCCATGTCGAGGAGATTGGTCGGCCGCTTGGCTTCGTTGAGGATGGTGAACACCAGTTCTTGCTGGCGCTTGGTCCGGTCGAGATCGTCGCCGGGCACCCCCTGCCACTGGCCATCGACTAGCTCCTCGAGCGACCGGGCCCTGGCAAAGGAAAGAGCGGTTGGTCCGTCCATGTGGACAACACCGGCCGGCACGTTGAGGCCAGATTTGAGATCCCGGGTGGGGAGGGCAAAGAAGAAATCGATGCCATTCAGCTGGTCCACTATCGAAGAGAACCCCACGAAGTCAATCTCGACGTAGTGGTTGATCGAGACGCCGGCCACCGCCGAGGCCGCCTCGATCAACTGGTTCGGATCGCGGGCGTAGGTGGCGTTGAGCTTCTCACGGGATCCGTCGTCACGGATGACTAGTAAGTCGCGAGGGAGACTCACGAGCTGTGCGGTTTGCTTGGCCGGATCCAACCGGAACAGCATGATGACATCTGCCCGCTCACCTTCGAATTCGCCGAAGAACTCCAGGGATCCGGTCAGGTTCTCGCAGGTGTCGCTCCCCACCAGCAAGAGGTACAAAGCCTTATCTGCTTCATCAACGGGCGCCACGAGCGCGGGCAGTTGCTCCTGAGGAATCTGTTCGATCGATCGATCGATCGCATCTTTGATGCCGTTGAGGTAGAAGAGCACGGCAAACACGACGACGTTGGCGAACAGAAGCAAGCCGATGAGGACCCGTTTCGTCACGACGCCAATTGGAAAGGGCACGGACGGTGCGGCAGAGCGCTGCATTTGGGCGAGGTTACTACCGACCCGGATTCAGTTACGGCAGGTTCAGCTTGCCAACACCTGCGTGAAGTGAGCGACCGTTCGATCGGCGACGTCCTCGGCGACCTCCCACTGGTAGTCGGAGGCCGCCTCGTCGATCAGCCCATGGCCCACTCCCCCGTAGAGAACCCATTCTCCGGAGCTGAGTTGTGCCTGGGTTCGGTTCCGGTCGGCCCCGTCGACGATGGCGTCTTCTTTGCCAAAAAAGCCAAGGAGCGGGATGGGCGGAGCCGACGGACCTTCGCTCACGACCGGAGAGATCAGGACAACTCCTCCCACCATGTCTGAGGTGGCGACAAAGCCGAGGGCCGCAGGAGCCGCCCGGTCCATAGCGAGCAGACCAACCGCCCCGGATTGCACCCACGGTGTATCCGTACTGGCGATCCAGTGGGAGGCGTCGGCTAGGACCGAGGCCACCGCCTGATCCGCCGGCCAGTCGCTCGTCCGGCCGCGATACAGGTCGGGACAGGCCACCGCCAACCCGTATCTGGCCAACCGGCGAGCAAAGGCCTTGACCGAAGCCGTCACTCCATCGTGGCCGTGGACGAGCAGGATGGTCGGGAACGAACCGGTGTGATCGGGCCGAGCGAGGTAGCCGCGATTGTGTCGAAGGCCAGAGAAGATATCGGCGGCGCCATAGAGGATCTGGTGAGTGCCCTCGCCCTTCAACAGTGCCATCGACGCCTTCCGCCTAATCAGTCGGTGAGCGTAGTCGGGCGTACGGTGTGTACTTGGCCAGATCGCAGGACCTGGCGGCCGGTAGCCCCCTCCACCACCAAGCCCCCGGTGGCGTCGATCCCGATGGCAGTGGCCGGGCCGCCTCCCTCCCAGGCAATCACCGATCCGATGGTGGCACTCACTTCTTCATACTCGGCGGGAAGGAAACCCTCGGGCCCGGCCGCCAGCTCCGCGAAGAGATCCTCGCACCATTGAGTTGCGATCCTCCGACCTGCCTCCGGCCCCGGATCGTCTCGGAAGAGGCCGGCCATCCCTTGCGGCGCATCCGGCCAGTGCAGGTTGACTCCCATGCCCATCACCACCAGCTCTCCGGTCCTCTCGGCCAGCAAGCCCGCCACTTTCTCACCCGACTCGGTCAACACATCGTTCGGCCACTTCAAGGCCACCGCCGGCCCCAGAACACGTTTGGCCGACAATCCGGCCACGAGTGTGATGAGCGGAACCTGGTCGACGGGCCACCATGTCTCGAAGGCCACGGATGTCGCCAGCGCCCGCGGAGCGCTAACCCATCCGGTCCCGCCCCGGCCCCGGCCGGCCTCCTGGGCTGTCGCAGTCACGAGGCACGGACGTCCGTCAAACCGGGATCTCGCTTCGTCTTGAGTGGATGCCACACGTTCGAGGTGGTGGACAGCGTATTCTGTAGCCAAATCAGACCTCCCAGGGTCTAAGGACGACAGCATATGAGCACCGACGACCGCATCAGCCGACTAGAAGCCCTCCGCGCGGAGAATTCAGCCGCCCACGAACGGGCTGTCGATCGTCAACATGAGCGCGGCAAGCACACCGCTCGCGAACGCGTCGAAATGCTCGTCGACAAGGGCTCATTCCAAGAGATCGACACGCTCGTCCGACATTCGGCCGTCGGCTTCGGCATCGAAGAGCACCGGCCGCTTGGCGAC
This sequence comes from Acidimicrobiia bacterium, assembly GCA_029862065.1. Taxonomy (GTDB): domain Bacteria; phylum Actinomycetota; class Acidimicrobiia; order Spongiisociales; family SHLN01; genus SHLN01. Next base: position 9,036 of record JAOTYB010000003.1, read on the forward strand.
GCGGTTATCACCGGGTGGGGCACGATCGATGGACGGAAGGTGTTCCTGTTTGCCGAGGACTTCACCGTGTTCGGAGGCAGCCTGGGTGAGGTGGTCGCCGACAAGATCACCAAAGTCATGGACCTGGCGCTGGAAGTCGGGGCTCCGCTGGTCGGCCTCAAGGATTCGGGCGGGGCCCGTATCCAGGAGGGGGTTGGCTCGCTTGACGGTTACGGCAGGATCTTTGAGCGCAACGTGCGGGCGTCGGGTGTCATCCCCCAGATCTCAGTGATCATGGGACCCTGCGCAGGAGGAGCCGTCTACTCACCGGCCCTCACCGACTTCATCTATCAAGTGAACGAAACCAGCCACCTTTTCATCACCGGACCCGATGTAATCAAAACGGTTACCGGTGAGGACGTCACGTTCGAAGAGCTCGGCGGGGCCCATTCGCATTCGTCGGTGTCGGGTGTCACCCACTTCGTTGCCGCCGACGATCGGTCGGCCATGGAGGAGATCCGCTACATCCTGAGCTTCCTGCCGGCCAACAACCTCGAGGCCGCCCCCTACTTCACCCCGAACGACAAGCCGGACCGCATGGATGAGGAGCTGACGAGCATCATTCCTGATTCGTCGAACCAGCCCTACAACATGCACCATCTGATCGAGCTGGTGGTTGACGATGCCGAGTTCTACGAGGTCCACGAGCACTACGCCCAGAACATCGTGGTCGGCCTCGCCCGCCTCGACGGTCATTCGGTTGGCATCGTCGGTAATCAGCCCGCCTCGCTGGCCGGCACACTCGACATCAATGCCTCGGTCAAGGCCGCCAGATTTGTTCGGTTCTGCGATGCCTTCAACATCCCGATCATCACCTTTGTTGACGTGCCCGGGTTCCTGCCAGGGGTCGACCAGGAGCACGGCGGCATCATCCGCCACGGCGCCAAGCTGCTCTACGCCTATGCCGAGGCCACGGTCCCCAAGATCACCGTGATAACCCGCAAGGCGTACGGCGGCGCCTACGTCGTCATGAACTCACGGAGCCTCCGAGCCGACCTCGTATACGCCTGGCCTTCGGCTGAGATCGCCGTCATGGGAGCAGCCGGCGCAGTCAACATCATTCACCGCCGCGAGCTGGCAACGACCGAAGAACCCGAAACCGAGCGAGCCCGGCTGATCGATGAGTACGAGACAACGTTCAACAATCCCTACCTGGCTGCCGAAGCGGGCCTGGTTGACGAAGTCATTCTCCCCCGGGAGACCCGGCCGCGGCTGATCCGGGCGCTTGACATGCTCAGGACCAAACGCGAACAGCCTCCGCCCAAGAAGCACGGAAACATCCCTCTTTGATGGAGTCGCTCCTTGTTGCCAACCGGGGCGAAATAGCAGTCCGGATCATTCGCACGGCCCGCGAGATGGGCATCCGCACGATCGCCGTGTATTCCGAGATCGATCGCGGCGCACTTCACACCTCGCTGGCCGACGAGTCGTGGAACATCGGCGGCTCGACGGCCGCCGAGTCGTACCTCAACACCGAACGGGTTCTCGAGGTTGCCCGGGAGGCCAAGGCTGCGGCCGTTCACCCCGGCTATGGATTCCTGTCCGAGAACGCCGACTTCGCCCGGGCAATCGGCGACGCCGGGCTGGCATGGGTGGGTCCCCCGCCTGAGGCCATCGAAACCATGGGAGACAAAATCGCATCTCGCATGGCCGCCACGGCCGCCGGGGTGGCGGGCGTACCGGGAACCTCTGAGCCGCTCACCGATCCGGCCGAGGCGATCGCCTTTGCCGCCGAACACGGCTACCCGCTGGCGCTCAAGGCCTCACACGGAGGTGGGGGCAAAGGCATGCGGATCGTTCAGGCCGATGACGAGGTTGCTCCCGCGCTGGAAGCCGCCGCCCGAGAGGCTCAGGCCTATTTTGGGCGGCCCGAGGTGTATATCGAGCGCTACCTGGAGCGTCCCCGCCACATCGAAGCCCAGGTCATCTTCGACACCCACGGCAACGGATTCTTTCTCGGAGAGCGAGATTGCAGCAGCCAACGCCGCAATCAGAAGCTGATCGAAGAGTCTCCAGCCGCCGGGGTGAGTGAAGATCTGCGCGGGGCGATCGGCGAGGCCGCCCTGGCCGTCGGCGAAGCCTGCGCCTATGTCGGAGCGGGCACCGTCGAATTCCTCCTTGAGCCTGATGGACAGTTCTACTTCCTCGAGATGAACACCCGCCTGCAGGTGGAGCACCCGGTGACCGAGATGGTGACCGGACTCGACCTGGTTCGCCTCCAGCTGGAAGTGGCAATGGGCGACGAGCTCGACTTGTGGGATGTGCCGAGCTCAGGGCACGCCATCGAAATGCGGGTGAACGCAGAGGACCCGGGACGGGACTTCCAGCCGTCCCCGGGCCGCATCACCGAGTATCGGGAGCCGGGAGGCTTCGGCGTGAGAGTCGACAGCGGGGTCGAGGCCGGCTCGACAGTTAGCCCCTACTACGACAACTTGGCGGCCAAGCTGGTGGTGTGGGCGCCTAGCCGCCATCTGGCGATCGAAAAGGCGCTGCGGGCAGTGGCCGACTTCAAGATCGGTGGCATTCCGACCACACTCGCCGCCCACCCGTTGCTCCTCAGGCACGAGCTATTCCAGAGCGGCCGGCACTACACCAAGTTCGTCGAAGACCTCCTCGACTTCACCGGGGTTGGCAGCGACGAAGGGCCGGCGCTCCCCGAAGACGAGGCAACCACAATGCGCCAGGCCACGGTCGAAGTCGGCGGCCGTCGCTACGACGTCAAGATGTGGTTCCCCGAGGGGGAATTGTCCGGAACCGGGCCGCGCCGGCGTCCCCCGCGCCTGGAGCGCGGTGCCGTGCCCGGCGACGACGGCGGCATGATCACCGCCCCCATGCAGGGAACCATCGTCAAGGTGTCCGTCAAGGCCGGAGGTCAGGTCAGAGCGGGCGACACACTGTGCATTCTCGAAGCCATGAAGATGGAGAACGAGATCAAGGCGCCGGCCGACGGTGACGTGGTCGACCTCCGGGTCCAGGCCGGCGACAGCGTGGCAGCCGGAGACGTCCTACTCGTCGTGCGCGGTTGAGCCGCTAGGGCCGGTACTCGCCAAAGACCTCGCGCAACACATCCGACACCTCACCCACTGTTGCCCCGGCCGCCAGCGCCGCCTTCATTGGGAACAAGACGTTGTCTGACCCGGCGGCCGCGATGCCGATGGCTTCCAAGGCTCCGTCGACATCTTCTCGACCCTCTTTGAACAGCTTGAGACTGGCGATCTGATCAGCCTCGAGATCAGGGTCGAGCTCCAATGGCGGAACTCCGGTGGCTCCGTCTTCGACGTAGGCATTCAATCCCACGATGACCTGCTCGGCCGAGTCAACCGCCCGGGCAGTCCGGTACGCCGACTCTTCGATCGCTGCTTGGACCATTCCGGTCTCTATCGCCGCCACCGCCCCGCCGGCGGCGGCCACCCGGTCGACGATCGCCAGCGCCTTGGCCTCGAGCTGGTCGGTGAGGTGTTCGATGACGTAGGACCCGGCCAGCGGGTCGACGGTGTCGGTCACTCCGCTTTCGTGGGCAATGACCTGCTGGGTCCGCAACGCCAGCATGGCCGCTTCTTCAGTCGGCAACCCGAGCGCCTCATCAAATGAGTTGGTGTGCAGCGACTGCGTGCCGCCCAACACGGCGCTGAGCGCTTCGAGCGTGGTCCGGACCACATTGGTGAGCGGTTGCTGGGCGGTGAGCGAACTGCCGGCCGTCTGCGTGTGGAACCGCATTCGCCATGAGGCCGGTTGGCGTGCTCCGACTCGATCGCGCATGAGTCGCGCCCACAGCCGCCTGGCCGCCCGGTATTTGGCGACCTCTTCGAGGAAGTTGCTGTGGGCATTCCAGAAGAACGAGAGGCGGGGAGCGAAGTCGTCGACCGCCAACCCGGCGGCCTGGGCGGCCTCGACGTAGGCCAGCCCATTGGCGATTGTGAACCCGATCTCCTCGGCGGCCGTCGAGCCGGCTTCGCGGATGTGATAACCGGAGATGGAGATGGTGTTCCAGTCCGGGAGCTCGGCCGCGCAATAGGCGAAGAGGTCCGTCACGAGTCGCATCGATGGGGCAGGCGGATAGATGTAGGTACCCCGGGCCACGTATTCCTTGAGAATGTCGTTCTGCACGGTGCCACCGAGCCCGGCCGGTGTCACACCCTGCTCCTCAGCCACCAGTTGATAAAGGAGCAACAGGATGGCGGCCGTGGCATTGATGGTCATCGAGGTGGTGACCTCGCCGAGGGGGATGTCGGCGAACAGCACCCGCATGTCGGCCAGGGTGTCGATGGCGACACCGACCTTGCCGACTTCTCCCTCCGCTCGAGGGTCATCGCTGTCGAGGCCCATCTGGGTGGGAAGGTCGAACGCCACCGAGAGACCGGTTTGCCCGCCCGCCAGGAGTGCCCGGAACCGCTGGTTGGTGGCCGTGGCGCTGCCGAAGCCGGCGTACTGACGCATGGTCCACGGCCGGCCGGTGTACATGGTGGGATACGGCCCGCGGGTGAACGGGTACTCGCCGGGGGCGCCCAGATCCGGCTCGGACGTTGGAGGCCCATGGACCACGTCGAGCGGAATGTCACGGCTTGGGATGGGATTCGCGGGGTTATGCATGAGTCGGGTTTATGCTGGCCGAGGGCAAATGGTACCTGGAACCGATCCGGTGCCCGGCGCCCTCCAACATCCACATGAGTTTTCCCAACCCGGACCCAACGATTCACCAGGTCGAGTGGCGCGAGCGCCGCACGCGGCTTGTGCCTGCCCTGTCCATCCTGCTGGTGGCCGGGGTACTCATGGGCGCCTGGGTTGGCCTGTTCACCTTCTTGTCGACGAACCCCTCCGCCAAGGCGTTCGATTGGGTCGACGACACGCTGATCCCGGAGACCAACGCCGCCGGTATCCCCGAGTTCCCCAATCTGAGCAGACTCTCGACCCTGTTCTCCGCCGATGGTGTGCAGCTGGCCGAGCTCTCACTTCGGGGCAGCCTCCCGGTGCCGGTCGAAGAGATACCGGAGCAGGTGAAGGGGGCGATCCTGGCGGCCGAGGACGGCGACTTCTACAACCACCGGGGCGCCGACTTCGAGTCAACCCTGCGGGCAGCCGTCGCCACCGTGCGCGGCACATCGATTCAGGGTGGTTCGACCATCACCCAGCAGGTGGTGCGCAACCTCGGCATCGTCGGCAAGGAGAAGACAGTTCAGCGCAAGATCGCCGAGATCGCCTGGGCGGCGGAGATGGAGCGCAAGTACTCCAAAGACGCCATCCTCGAGTTCTATCTCAACTCGGTGTTCTTCGGGTGGAACGCCTATGGCATCCGGGCAGCCGGCCTTGAGTACTTCGGCAAGGAATTGGCTGAGTTGTCGGTGGGTGAGGCGGCCGCCCTGGCCACCGTCATCCGCAACCCGTCGCTCTACGACCCGCGCGACACCACGCCAAACGAGAGCGGTGTCATCGGACAGGAGTTGGTCGAGCAACGCCGAATAAACGTCCTCGACGAGATGGTAGAAGCCGAATTGATCACCCCGGGCGAGGCCGAGGCCGCAGCCCAGATACCCCTGGCCGCATCGGTCATACCTCACCAGAACTTCCCCGAGCCTGCCGAGCTGGTCCGGATTTCTGCCGTTGGATCGCTGCTCAATGACCCGAAGTTCGATCCCGTCCTCGGCACGACCCCGGAGGACCGCCTGGTCGCCATCTTCGGGTGCCCGGCCGACGACATCGAGTGCGAGTTGGAGCCTCGGCTCAAAGGCGGCCTGGTCATCACGACCACCGTCGATTTCCACTTCCAGACCCGCGCCAACGAGATTCTGCGCAGCTGGCTGCCCGTGTCCCCCACCGGTGACGCGGCCCCCACCGGGGCGATCACCACGGTCGAGAACGGCACGGGAGCCATCAAGGTGATGGCCGGAGGCCTCGACTTCGGCGACGATATCGAAGCCGGTCAGCGTGACTACAACCTGGCAACTGAGGGCCAGCGTCAGCCCGGCTCCTCGGCCAAGCCCTTCGCCCTCATTGCCTACCTCGAGCAGGGCGGCAGCCTCAACTCCTACTGGAACATCTCATCTCCTCTGGTCATCGAGTGCGACGTTCCGTGCGGTGATGATGGGGGGTTCGAGTGGACCGTCCGTGGTGGCCGCTCCGCGGGCGGCCTGCGCAGCCTGGAAGCGTCCACCTACTTCTCCACCAATCCGACCTTCGCCCAGGTGGCGGTGGAGGTGGGGCCCGAGGCGATGGCCGAGGTGGCCAACCGGCTCGGGGTCTCCGCCCAGCTCCCCCTCGTGTACTCCTTGTCCCTGGGAGCCGGCGAGGTGAGCCCGCTCGACATGGCGGCCGCCTACTCCACCATTGCCAACTACGGCACCCAGCACGACCCGTACCTCATCCAACGGATTGAGGACGAGGACGGGAACGTTTTGTTCGAGGCGGTACCCGAGGGAGAGCAGGTACTCGACGAGACCCTGGCGGCGGTGGTCGTCAACACGATGAAGAAGGTGGTGTCCGTGCCGGGCGCTACCGGCAACAAAGCCAACATCGGGCGGCCGCAGGCCGGCAAGACCGGCACGAATCAGTCGTTCCGGGATGCCTGGTTCGTCGGGTATGTCCCGCAGTACTCGACGGCGGTGTGGGTGGGATACGCCGATGCTCAGATACCGATGACCAACATCACGATCAACGGCGAGTTCTTCAGCCGGGTGTTTGGTTCGAGCGTGCCGGTGCCCATCTGGAAGGAGTACATGACGGAGTTCCTCGCCGATGTGCCGGTGGAGGACTTCCCGCCCATCCCGGCCGGCTCCGGCAAGTTCTACACCCTGCCTTCGACCGAGGTGCCCGACGTCCTGGCCGACCCGCTCATCACCCAGGAAGCAGCCGGTCAACTCGTGTATTTCGCCCACCTGCGCCCGGTGTTTGAGGAGGTGCCGTCTCTGGAGCCGATGGGCACCATCCTCAGCCAGACCCCAGAACCGGGAGCCAAATTGAGCCACAACGGAGAGGTCTTCATGGAGGTGTCAACCGGCGTTCCACCCACCTTCCCGCTGCCCGACCTCCGGAACCTGACCCGGACCGAGGCCAACCTGGTGATGGCCAATCTGGCGGCCGAGACCGAGATCCTGGTGGCGCTTGTCCCCGAATTCGTGGTCTCAGATGAAGAGGCATGGGGCAAGGTCGTCACCACCAACCCGCCGCCGGGGACGGAGGTCGGCGCCGACGACATCGTGACCCTGTTCATTGGGCGTCCGCCCGGTTAACCGCTCCGCCGGGATGGCTAGGACCGGCGACTGATCGCCGTGAGCTCTCGCTTGAGCCGCGGAGTGAGCCGGCCCATCAACTCCGCCGGGATCGGCGGCACGGTTGACCGCACGAAGATTCGCGAGCCCTTCTCAACCACCAGACCCACTCGGGCCAGGGCGGCCAGATTGATGGGACATTTGATGGCCTTTCGCCGCTTGGCCGCCTGCATGACCCTGAGCAGATCGGCAACTGCCCCCGCGCCGATCGCCGCCGTCCAGTAGCGACGCACGTAGTGATGGTTGACCGGATAGCCGCCCGGTGCGCTCCATATCAAGGGTCGGATGGTGGTTCGCCGGTGAACGGTCGGCCGGGTGAGGGGGCTGCGGTCCGCAGTGCCGGGCACCGGAATGGGAGGACGAGCATTTCGACGTGGCACTGCGGACCGCATGGCCTCATCAATACCATTTAGAACGATATTACGTCAATATTCGTGGTTTAAAACGCGAAAAGAATCATAGGCAGTACGCGGTCGGCTGTCGGCTGTCGGCTGTCGGCGAACTGAAATAGACTCTGCCGATGCCAACCTTCAAGGAACTCGTGGCGGCGGCCCGGGCCAGGATCACCGAAGTCACGCCCGAGGAGGCTGAACAAGCCCTGGGGCGAGCGCTCTTCATCGATGTGCGGGAGAGCAACGAATACGAAACCGGCGCCCTCGCCGGCGCGGTCCACATTGCCCGGGGGGTGCTCGAGAGCAGCATCGGTTTGAGAGCCCCCGACACATCCGCCGAGATCATCCTCTATTGCGCCGTCGGCGAGCGCTCGGCACTGGCCGCCGAGACGCTTGAGGGCCTCGGCTACACCAACGTCGCGTCGCTGGCGGGAGGCGTTGAACGCTGGAAGCGGGAAGGGCGACGGTGGGACACGCCCCTCACGTTGCGAGGAGACCAGCGCAGCCGCTACAGCCGCCACCTGCTCCTGCCCGAGGTGGGCGAGGCCGGACAGGCTGCCTTGCTCGACGCCCGGGTGCTCCTGGTGGGAGCCGGAGGGTTGGGATCGCCTGCCGCCCTCTACCTGGCAGCGGCCGGTATCGGGACCCTTGGCATCGTCGATCACGATGTGGTCGACGTTTCCAACCTGCAGCGCCAGATTCTGCACGGAACCGACCGCATCGGCAGCCCCAAAGTGGAATCGGCCCGGGAAACGCTTCGCAACATCAACCCCGACGTCGACGTGGTGCCCTTCAAGGAGCGGCTCTCGGCCGACAATGCGGTCGACCTGGTCGCCGCCCATGATGTGGTGGTGGATGGTGCCGACAACTTCCCCACACGCTACCTACTCAACGACGCTTCCTTGCACGCCCGCCGTCCCGTCGTGCATGGCTCGGTCTTCCGCTTTGAGGGTCAGGCGACCGTCTTCCAGCCATACGCCGGACCGTGTTACCGCTGCCTCTCACCGAGCCCTCCCCCGGCCGACCTCGCTCCATCGTGCGCCGAGGCCGGAGTGCTCGGTGTGGTGCCGGGCATCATTGGTTCGATACAGGCACTGGAGGCCATCAAATTGATCCTCGGCATCGGTGACCCACTCATCGGAACGCTCCTCGCCTTCGATGCCCTCGAGGGCGAATTCCGCCGCCTGACCTTCCGCCGTGACCCCGGGTGCCCGGCCTGCTCGGATGAGGGCTCCCCACCTCGCATCATCGAATACGACGAGTACTGCATCCCCGGGTAGCTCGGCGATCGATGTATTTCTCTCGCTCGCGTAGCGTGCACCCATGAGACGACTAGCCATGGCAGTGGTTGTTGCCCTGATAGCTGCTTCTTGCGGTGGCGGCGAGGACAGCACGGCCACCGAAACAAGGGCTGACACGGCACCGGGCCCGGTTGTTACAACCGCTCAAACGACGACTACCGCTCAGACTACGTTCACCACCGAGGCCTACGGACTGGACGATGCCGAAGAGGATCCGCCGACGAGCACCACTTCCGAAGGTGGCTCGGTGACGACTTCTACGGGGGGCACGACGACGTCAGTCGCTCCCACGACCTCTTCGACGTCCACATCATCGGCGACCACCACCACGACACCGGCGAGCACCACGACTACGACAACCACCGCCCCACCGACTACCACGACCACAACGACCCTGTCGGGTGGCTCGACCACTTCAGTGACGATTGCGAACTTCGCCTTTTCTCCACAGAACGTGTCTATCTCGGTCGGTGACACGGTGCGGTGGAGCAACACGGACGGTGCACCACATCGGGTCGGCCCCTCCGGGGGCGGCGCATGGACTGGGGACCTTGACAACGGCGGATCGGACGTCGAGACGTTCAACTCTGCCGGCACCTTCAACTACATCTGTCAGATCCACCCTTCGATGACGGGCAGCGTGATAGTCACGCCATAGGTCCCGCGTTGTCGGAGGATTGGCCTAGCTGCCGCGCCGCTGTCCGACCACAGAGTTGCCGTTTGCTGAGTGGTCCGAGTGGTGGATATACGAGGAGCCAACTCCAATGCTTCGCCCGGGGGTGTTCGTCAACTATGGAGGTTTCACTCTTGAACTTCCCACAGCCGACGCCACTTCGTTCCAGGCTGATGAGCAAACCCGGTTCTGGGGGCAACTTGACCAGTACCAACGTGTCTCGGTGCTTGCCGAGGGTGACCTCACCATCGTCGTGACCCGCGACGTTCACGCATGGCGTCAAGTCAGCGACTGGGTCGAATCCGCACTAGATCACCCTGATCTCGCGCCATAACGCTCAGTTCGAAGAGTGCACTGGAACGGCACATATTGAGTGGTTTCAGCGCCGTTTTCCCCTGAGGGAAGTCAGAACTCCGCCTTGAGCGCATTGAGGAATCCGACCAGGTCGTTAACTGTGTCCACCATGGTGTCAGGTGAGCGTTCCATGTTGAGTGTCCAATATTGGATACCTGAGGTTCCTACCTCGGCTCTGGGATAAGCCTCGAACGCATCCTTGACAGTTGGCGAGGCGTGAAGGCGCATCCGCAGGGCGTTCTTTTCGCTCTCAGAAAGCAGGTCGGCCTCGTTGTGATCGAAAGTGCCGACCCGATACACGGTGTTGTCGTTGACAAGCGCGATCTGGACCTCGATGCCGTTAACGCGGCCTTCGAGGCCGAACGGCTTAGCCTTGGATGTCAGTCCAAGTCTTTGACCTGCTTTCTCCCACTCCTCGTGCCTTGCCTTCTTGCTCAGTACCAGTTCTAGCTGTCGTCGGATTCCCAGCCGTTGCACAGACCTCTCACGGTCCTCTGCGTAGATCCGCCAGCTTTTGAAGGCGGCCACATAGGCCAAGATCGCGATTAGAAAACTCTGGGCGGAGCGCAAACCTGCCAACCCAACAACCACGAAAACGCTACCAATGACGAGCAGGATCAGCACGCGGGGCCGCGTTACTGAACGCCACCAGTCATTTGCACCGCCTAACCTCTCCACTTTGTTCGCCATATAAGACCCTCCTTCCCGGAACCGCGCTACACCAACGGCCAAGGGCCCGCCCACGTCCTAGGACGCAGCCGAGGGCTGCTTTCCACGAAAAGTAAGCGGAACGCCGGAGGCCGGATAAGGGCCAGAAGCCACAATCTGTGAGGGTCAGAAGCCACAAAAAGTGAGATAGTGAACGACTCACAACCCACACAGATCGGCACATATTGAGTGGGAACCAGCTCTCCCACACCGCCAAGCGTCCGGGATCCAACCGTCACCTCTCGACCGAAATCTGCCAACTGGTGAGCAGTGTTTCGCCAACCCTCTTACAATCGGCGTGGGCATCAAGGAAGCGGAGTACATGCCGAAATTGTTCCTATGAGAACTCACCTAGCCGCGCGCGCTGGGCGCTGGCTCGGCATCGGGCTTGCTCTGTCGTTGGTGCTGCTCCCGGCTCCGGCATCGGCCGCCGACCCGAGCGAGCCAACCGAGCCCACGTTCACCTTCACAGGTGGCGGGTACGGCCACGGCACCGGCATGAGCCAGTACGGCGCCCAGGGTCAGGCACTGGAAGGACGCAGTTGGCAAACCATCCTCAGCACCTACTTCACGGGGGTGGACTTCGCCCTGCTTCGCACCAGCCCGGCCCCCGGTCAGATCGGAGATGAGGGCCCGTTGTGGGTGGGACTCGGACAGGACCTCACCCACCAGGAAATCCGCATCTGGCCGATCGCCGAAAACCCCACCGCGGTAACCGTGACCCGCGGCGCCGAGAGCATCGCCGTCCTCCCCGGTCCCGACAACATCCTCACGTTCGACTTCACGCCCTCCGGCTGCACCTTCAGCGTGGCGGGCGTCAGCTGGCCGGCCGGCGCCTGCCACTTCGACATGGAGTGGGACGGCTGGGCCGAATCCCCCACAGTCGCCCTCGACACGACCCTCACCGACTTCGACCCCGAGTGCGATCGGTCCGGCGAACGCTGCTACTCGCGGGGCAGCATGAAGATCCGCCCCAATGTTGCCGTTGGAGACACCCCGAGCGGGTTCCACCTGGTGGTGAACGTCGACATGGAGGACTACCTCTACGGGCTGTTAGAGGTCCCGTACAGCTGGCACCCCCAAGCCCTGGCGGCTCAGGCAGTGGCCGGACGCTCCTACGCCGCCAACAAGCAAGCACTGCGAGGCTCCCCCGAGGAGAAGACCATCCGCCAGGAGCTGTGCTGGTGCGAGTTGTACGACTCGACTGTCGATCAGGTGTACGGAGGCTGGGGTCGCGGCGTGCCGGCCTGGCTGGACGCCGTCGACGCAACCGCCGGAATCGTCCTCTATCACCCGGCCGTGACGGCTCCGTCGTTCCATCCGCGGCCCGGCCAGCCGGTGGCAGTCCCGACGTTCTATTCCTCCTCCACCTTCGGCCACACCGAAGATTCGGGAGTCGCCTTCGGCGGCTCATTCACCCCCAGCTACCTGGTCGGCGTCCCCGACCCATGGTCCACCCTCCCTGCAACCGGCAACCCCCTCGGCACCTGGGAGAAGGAAATCACTCGCACCCAGCTAGCCGGCATGGTGGGCCTCGACACGGTGGATCACGTAGCCGTCGTCTCCTGGTTGCGACAGGGCACCGCCTACCAGAGCGCCTATCAGCTGACCTTTTCCGGGACCAAGAACGGTGAGTCCGACACCGTTACCCGCTTTGCTCGGCAGCTCAGGACTCCTCTCGGCTTGTGGTCGATGCAGATAACCGGTGTCACAAAATTCGTGCCCGACGGCTGGGTCGATACCGGCGGAGGCTCAGATGCCCCGGACCAGATCGGCATGCACGACCCGCTCACCGGCCGGTGGCATATTCGCGATGCCGATGGCACCGTCCGCCCCGCCTTCTACTACGGGGACCCAGGCGACATCCCCCTGACCTGCGATTGGAACTTCGACGGGGTGAGCACCGTCGGCCTCTACCGTCCCACCGCCGGCTTCATGCATCTGCGCAACAGCAACGACCTGGGGGTGGCCGATCTCAGCTTCTACTTCGGCATTCCCGAGGACGTGCCAATCTGTGGCGACTGGAACGGAGACGGCTTCGAAACCATCGGCATCTACCGCCCGTCAACGCGTGTCTTCCACCTGGCCGACACCAACGAAACCAAGTTCGCCGACTACGACGTGGTGCTGGCCGCCCCCGGGTCGGTTCCGCTGGCCGGGGATTGGAACGGGAACGGCTTCGACACGATTGGCCTGTACGACCCGGTCAGCCGGGTCGTGTCCCTGACCAACTCGTTGAGCAACCCAACCATCGCCATCAGCTACGACTACAACACCATTCCCGAAGACAAGATCATCACCGGTGATTGGGACGGAGACGGTGACGACACCGTCGGGGTGTTTCGCCCGCCGGACCTGGCGTCCTATCTTCGAGACGACTTCGTGATGACATCCTCCAACCACCAGATAGAAGACTTCGGCGAGGCTCACTGGACGCCGGTAGCCGGAGTGTGGGCCGGCTAGGCCCTAACCTCGCAGCTATTGATGGATACCTCACTCGTCCTGGTCACCCACAACTCCGAAGCCCACATCGAAGCGTCCCTCGAAATCCTGCTCACCGACCCGCACGGCCCTGATGAGATCATCGTCGTCGACAACGCCTCGACCGACGCCACGATCGGCATCGTTGAGCGGATGGGTGTCAAGCTCGTCACGCTCGATGAGAACCATGGCTTTCCCTATGGCTGCAACCTCGGGGCATCGCTCACCCGCGGGGAAGTCATTGCCTTCCTCAACCCCGACACCGAGCCCAAGCCAGGATGGCTGCCGCCACTGGTAGCCGCCATCCAGCGCCCGGAGGTGGGAGCCGCCATGCCGGTGATGGACCTCACCTATGCACCCGACCACTGGTTCACCTCCGGCAGCGCCCTCACCTTTCTCGGCTTCGCCTGGTCTACCAACAGCGGCGACCCCATTCCCAATGGCCTGAGCGAGATCGAAGTCCCGTTCGCCTCGGGGGCAGCCTGCGTCATGGACCGGGCACTGTTCGACCACCTTGGCGGGTTCCGCGATGAGTACTTCCTCTATCTCGAAGACGTCGACCTCGGGTGGCGGATCCGGCTGATGGGCCTCAAGAGTGTTCAGGTTCCGGAGTCACGAGTGTCTCACGACTACGAGTTTGGACGGCATGAGCGCAAGATGTACTACCTGGAACGCAACCGCCTCCGCATGGTGTGGGCCAACTACCAGCCATCCACCCTGGCGCTCCTCGCCCCGGCTCTGATCCTGGTGGAGCTGGCGGTGGTGGCTGCCGCTATCCGGCATGGATGGATGCGGCAGAAAGTCCAGAGCTGGTGGGGGTTCTGGAAGCTGCGCTCGCTGTTGCATCAGGAGGCATTGCGATCGCGTTCCATCCGGGAGGTCAGCGACGGCGAGATCCTCGCGTCAATGGATGCTTCCTTCGACGGAATCAATCAGTTCGAAATCCACCCGCTCGTCAGGTCCTTGAACCGCCTGGCCATTGGCTATCTCAAGCTGGTCCAACGCCTGGTTCGCTAGTCCCAGGCTCCTGCCACCGGAGCCGAGCCGTTCGAACCGAACGCGACGATGACATCCTGTGCGCTCGGTTCATGACCGAGCAGCAGGTGGAACTCATCAGTGGCCGGGCGCAGATACCCGAGGGTGTCTGACCCATCGGCGTTCCAGTCGCCAACCACGATCTGATCGCCGGCCAGGATCTCGGTCCGTGGGAGTGCCAGGACGTTGCCCAATCGAGTTCCGCCGTCGGCCAGATACACCATGCCGGTTGCGGGGCGGAATAGGCCGACGCTGTGATGGCCGTCGCCGAACCAGTCGCCGGCCAGTGGAACGTCGCCGACCTCGCCAAAGCGGATTTCGGCATCGGCAAACCCGTAGGAGTTGCTGTTGCGGAGATAGAAGGTCCGATCACTCGGTCGGTAGATGCCGATGGTCTCAAGCCCATCCCCATCCCAATCGCCACAGAGGGGGATGTCCTCGGGGATCCCGTAGAAGATGGCGACATCGGCAACTCCGAAGTCGTTGCTGTTGCGCAGGTAGAGATACCCGCTCGCGGCGCGGTACAGACCGACCGTGGTGTCACCGTCTCCATCCCAGTCGCAGGTAACCGGGACGTCGGACGGGACGCCGTAGTAGAAGCTCGACGGGGAGCCGTACAGCGCCCAGGTGCCGCGGGCGGGGTCGTGCAGGCCGACCCGGTCGGCGCCAGGCGGGAACCGGTAATCGTCGCTCTCGGCGGCGCCGGATAGCCCCTCCGGGCCACGCATGAACACGACGGTGACGAACATCGAGCCGTCCTCGCGGATCACCACTCCGACGCCCGCATAGTTGGAGTTGCCGACCACGTTGGCCCGGTGGACGTCTGATTCCCAGAAGGCCCGATCCAGCCCGCCGACGTCGTAACCCACGCCAACATTCTCGCCAAGGGCGTACCAGTTGGTCGTGACGCTTCCCAGGGCCGGGTTGTGGCAGATTCGGTCACCGTTCGGACAGTGCCCCTGGGACTGAAACAGGCTGTGGTCGCGGGCGTCGTCCACCAGATCCCAGTAGGGGGCGAGCGGCGCCAGGCTGGCCTCGGCCCGGCGCTGGTTGATCAATCGCAGGAACTCAGATTCGGCCCAGGCCTCATTGGTGCCGGCGGCTCCGGCCGGCAGGCTCACGGCAGACAGCACCATCAACACGGCCGTCATGAGGATGATCATCCGCCGAACTAACACCGGGGGGCCTAGCACTTTCTGTGGTATTCCTGCTCACGGATAGCATCGGAATATGCCGGAATTACTGAAGGGGGCCAACGCCCAACGAACCGCTGTGGGGGGTCAGGCATCCGGCATCCGGCATCCGGCATCCGGCATCCGGCATCCGGGGCGTTCCCAACAAGACCTATTGACGCAAGACCGGAAAGCGAGCGGAGCGAGCGCCTTCCCCCGGAAAGCGAGCAAAGCGAGCGCCGGACACCGGAAAGCGAGCAAAGCGAGCGCCGGACGCCGAAAAGCGAGCAAAGCGAGCGCCGGACGCCGAAAAGCGAGCAAAGCGAGCGCCGGACGCCGAAAAGCGAGCAAAGCGAGCGCCGGACACCGGAAAGCGAGCAAAGCGAGCGCCGGACACCGGAAAGCGAGCAAAGCGAGCGCCGGACGCCGGTAGCCGGTTAGCCGGTAGCTGGTAGCCGGTAGCTGGCTAGCGAACAGCTAACGCATCTACGAACCCTGACTCCACAACGTCGAGGGTGTAATCGGCGGGTCCGACTGTGTTGGTCATTCGGAAGTAGACCTTGTCGGTTGACGACCGGTAGACGGCAACGGTGTCGAACCCGTCGCCGTTCCAGTCGCCGGCCATGATCCGATCGGAGGGATCGCCGTAGAAGAACTCGAACTCGGCGATACCGGTGGTGAGGCTGTTGCGGAAGTAGACGAGCCCGGTCGACTCACGGTAGAGGCCGACGGTGGTGAAGCCATTCCCGTTGAAGTCACCGGTAAACGGACGGTCCCCGGCCAGCCCGAACCAGAAATCGAAGTCGGCGGGTCCGGTCCCCAGCGTGTTCTTGATGTAGACCCGGCCCGTCCGGTAGATGCCGAGCGTGTCGCAGCCGTCGTTGTTCCAGTCCCCGACAATCGGGATATCCCCGGGGTCGCCGTAATAGAACTCGACGTCGGCCACGCCCACGGTGTTGCTGTTACGCAGGTACACGAAGCCGTTCGACTCGCGGTACATACCGGGGGTGGCCGTACCGTCGCAGTTCCAGTCCCCCATGAGCGGCGTGTCCGCCGGGTTGCCGTAGTAGAAGGCGTTGATCGGAGCTCCGGCCTGGACTTCCGCCAGGAGGTTGATTTCGGATCCGGGGTCGACGAACGCCACCGTGTCGCACTCGAAGCCGTCGGGACAGGGACCGTCGAACTGGGCAAACGGGAGCGGGCCAGCCTGGAACCAGTTGGTCAGCGGGAACTGATAGCTGGTGGTCGCTCGCCGCATCCCATCCCGGTAGCCCCACCATCCCGGCTTGATCGGTGATGGATCGTCGTTGTCCCAGATCCACCAGTCGTAGGACGGCACGACGGCAGTCTGATCCTTGTTGAAGTAGATGAAGCCGACCAAGTTGGGATCCTCTTCGACGAAGGTGAACATGTCCAGCATCCACTGGTTCTTGTCGCCTCCGGCAGTGACGCTCCCCACCTGGGCAAGCAGGAACGGCTTGCCGGACGCTCCGGGGATGGTGGCCCGAGCCTCATCGACGTAGGGACCGATCGCCCCGGCCGGGGTCAACCATCCGTTATAAACATCGGGGCTGCCGAAGTTGTAGGTGCTGAAGGAAATGACATCCACGTAGGCGTCGCCCGGGTAGTAGTCGGCTATCCCGTAGGGCAGCTCCGACCATCCGTTGGGAGAGAACGCCCAGCGCACCTTGTCGGGATCGGTGACCGTCGACTCGACGATCGACCGGATCTTGATGTAGGCGGTCTTGAAGTTGGCCGGGTCCATGCCGTACGGAACCCAGTCGCCGTTCATCTCCTGCATGGGAGCGATGATGAGCGAACGACCCCCGCCATCATCCAGCCAATCCTTGACTTTGAGGGCCCAGGAAGTGATCTGAGCGTCGCGCGACGGGCCGGCGAGGGTGGCCGCCGTCTCGGTGAACTCGAGATTCGAGAACGGGGTGGCCCCGGCCGCCCACATGGCTTCGAGCTTGTTGACGGTCCAGACCTCGTCGATGTTGTGAAACAGGCCGCCGAAGGTGTGGTACTGCCAGGCGGCGCCTGAGATGGCATTCAGTTCGGCGGTGTAGTCGAGCGTCAGGGGATACAGGCCGCCATGCACGGTGCCCTCTCCGAAGATCATGTCCGGGGGATCAGCATGGGCGGACTGGCCCATGCCGGGCAGCGTCGCCAGGAGGGCGAGCGCAATGACGGAAATGGCAATCCTGCGCATGCCCGAAACATCGGCAAGGCGCCGGAAACCTGAAGGGTATGCTCCCGCGGTGCCGCCCTCCGTGTCCATCCTGCTCCCGGTACTCAACGAGGCCGACTTCCTCGACCCATGCCTGGCCAGTCTGACCGCCCAGGACTACCAAGGCTCAATCGAGATCGTGGTAGCCGACGGCGGATCAACCGACGGCACCCGGGAACGGCTTGAGGAGCTGCACCGGCTCGGCCGGGTCGTCCTAGTTGACAATCCCGACCGGCGTCAGTGGGCCGGCCTCAACCGGTCGGCGGAGGTTGCATCCGGAGAAATCCTGGTGCGGGTGGACGGGCACTCGACCTACGAGCCGGATTACGTGGGTTCCTCGGTAGCGGCTCTTTCCGAGTCGGCGGCGACGGCGGTTGGCGGACGGATGATCCCAGAGAGCGACAATCCGATCGGCAAGGCGATCAGCTCGGCCATGGCCAGCCCCTGGGCTGTCGGACCCGCCCGCTATCGACATCAGACTCACCGATCCGAGGTAGACACCGTGTACCTCGGAGCATTCCGGGCCGATGATTTCACCCGGCTGGGCGGCTATCGGGATCTGCCGGGGGTGGCCGAAGACACCGACCTGTATTACCGATGGCGAAAACAGGGTGCCTCAATCGTCCTCGACCCCGCCATCCGTTCCCGCTATCGCCCTCGCGACAGCTGGGGCGATCTTGCCCGCCAGTACTACCTCTACGGATGGGGCAAGGCCGACATGGTCTATGCCAATCATGAGCTCCCCAGTTGGCGTCCCTTGGCACCCTTAGCCCTGGTGGTTGGATTGATCGGAGGCGGGGTGCTGGCCGGCTTCCTGATGTGGTGGCCGCTGCTGTCTCTGGTGGCGGCCTGGGCTGCCGTTCTCGGATGGGTGGCGTTGGCGGCGGGCGAAGGGCTCATCCATCGCCTCCGCACCGGATTGGCCACCGCCACCATGCAGCTGGCCTTTGGCGCAGGGCTGCTGGGAGGCCTCCTGCGAGGGCCGGGACCACGGCGGCACCTCCGCGGGTAGTCACCGGGGAGCCCTTCAAGAATGGGGCGTGTGATACCACCCGCGAACCCGCGAGCTCATGATCCGCACCGGCAGCCATGCCAATCCGAAAACCACCAGCAGCGGATAGCGCCAGAGGTAGCGGGCGGGGATTCGGTCCCGAATAAGGAAGATGATCGGCGCCCCGACCTGCAAGCCGACGATGATCGCCCACACCCACCACGGCCACAGCAGATCGGTGAAGACGGCGGCGACCGCCAGGGCGGCTGAGATGGCCACCATGAAGGTGCGGCCGGGTTGGCTCTGACGGATGACCAGGTCGACCAGTCCCCACGAGCGGCGCCGGGCGGCTTCGATCAGCAGCGAGCGCCGGTATGTGCGGGCCACCGAGCGCTTGCCCGACATCCACCTGGCCCGCTGCCGCATGGCGACACCGATAGACGCCGGCTTCTGGTCGTACACCTTCACCGTGTGCAGCCAGGCAATCCGGTGGCCGGACATCACCAGGCGGGCCGCTTGTTCAGAATCTTCCGTCAGTGCTCCGTTGTCGGACTCGAGCACCCAGGTAGCGGTTGGAGCAAAGGCGGTGCCGGTGCCGCCGAGGTCGGGGGCCCAGCCGAGGTTGTGTCTCGCCAGCTGAACCATCCGGTTGCTCGACCAGTAGCTGAGCGCTGAGGCAGTGGTGAGCCAGGAGGCGTCAGGGTTGGAGGTGTCAACGTAGGCCTGGGCGGCGTCGTAACCATTGTCGAGCGCCGCCGCCACTCCATTGAGGAAGGTCGGATCAACCCGATTGTCGGCATCCAATATCACCAACGACTCGTCCGGTTCGAGCGGGGCTGCGGCCAGATACCAGGCGAGGGCGGCCCCTTTTCCGTCCGGACCATCGTGGCGTTCGATCACCTGGGCAGGCGGGACGACCACTGCGGTGTCGTCGGTGCAGCGATCGGCAATCACAACCACCCGAACCTTTTTGGACGGATAGTCCTGGGCAGCCAGGTCGGCGAGAAGCGACCCGATGACGACCGCCTCGTTGTGAGCCGGGATGACAACCCGCAGCCGGCGTCGTCCCGACCCACGTCGGATGTTGGCCTGATGAGGCAGTCCCCACAATGCAACAACCAAGTTGTAGGCAGGCAGCGCGGCAACGAGTACCTGGGAAACGAGGAGAAGGATGCGTAACATCGCAGCCCGCAGGCTACCCGGGATGCGCCATGTCCAACTCACACTCAATCGTCGTCGCCCTCGGCACCCGCCCGGAGATCATCAAGCTGGCGCCGATCATCCGCCTGCTCGGCGAGCGGGCCCGGGTCGTCCATACCGGCCAGCACTACGATCCCGGCCTGTCCAAGGTGTTCTTCGATGCGTTTGGCCTCCCCGAGCCCACCTATCGGCTTGAGATCGGCGGCAGCACCCGGGCTACCCAATTGGGTGAGGCCACTCGCCTGATCGGCGAGCATCTCGCCAGTGAGCCCGCGGCGGCGGTAGTCGTGCAGGGCGACACCAACACCACTGCCGGTGCCGCCTTGGCCGCCAATGCCACCGAGACGCCGCTGGTGCACATTGAGGCCGGCCTCCGGTCGTTCGACCGGGCCATGCCCGAAGAGCACAACCGGATCGTCACCGACATGCTGTCCGATCTGTGCTGCGCTCCGACTCAGGTGAGTGAGAAGAACTTGCTCGACAGCGGTATACCTGCCGACCGCATCGCCGTCACCGGCAACACGGTGGTGGAGGCCGTCCGTACCCTGCTGCCCGAAGACCGGTCCGCTTACCTCGAAGGTCATGGTGTCACCGCCAACGGTTATCTGCTGGCAACCTTCCACCGGCCGGAAAACGTTGATGACCCGGAGACGCTCGGGACCATCCTGTCAGAGTTGGCCGCCCTCGAGCTGCCCACCATCCTGCCAATCCACCCCCGAACTCGCGCCCGCATCGAGTCGTTCGGCCTGGGCGACCAGCTCGACCGCCTCATGGTCGTCGAGCCGATGGGCTTCCAGGAGTTCCTGGCGCTGTCGGCAGAGTGTGCGGCGCTCGTGAGCGACTCGGGAGGCGTCCAGGAGGAGGTCAGCGTGCTGAAAAGGCCGGTGCTGGTGGTGCGCCGCTCCACCGAACGGCCTGAGGTGCTGGGCACGTTTGCCGAGCGAGTTCTGCCGGGGCCCGAGATCAGCCGGATCGTTGGGCAGTGGATCGCCGACCTGCCGGCACTGCACGGCCGGCTAGCAGCCATTCCCAGCCCCTACGGCGACGGGGATGCGGCCGAACTGTCGGTGACAGCGATCAACCAGCTGGTTGGGACCTCGTAGCTGCCCGCAGGGGCCGTGGCCGTTTACCATGAGGGCCACGTAAGGGAGGCGACAATCGTCAGGCGCGCACCATCATCCAGAGACGGCCGTTGATGCGGTTCGCCTATGTCTCCTCCATCGTCCCCCGCCGTCGGGAGCTGGCATCTGGCCCCATCGACGCCGAGTGGGTCGTCGATGAACGCGGCTCTAACGAGGTGGTCGTCTTCGTCGATTACGAGAGTGACGGCACCGACCTACTGCATGAGGCGGGAGTCGAATTCCATGTGGCCCCCAAGCGCACCGTCATCATGGCGGGCGACCAGGCCGAAACCTCCGAAGAGTTACAGGCCCGCTTGCTCATGCAGCGGCATGCCGAGGCCCCGTTCGACGCCATCATTTACGACTCGGCGCACGCCACCGACTGGGCCTGGTACCAGCCGCAGCTAGCGGCCATCCCCCGTGGTGTCGCGCTCGGCGCAGGTCCGGCTCGCGACGTGCGCCTTGTCACGTCGGTCCCGGACCTGTTCGCCCGCCACGGTCGCACGCTGTGGGCGATGACGGGAACCCTGGCGTCCGCCGACTTCTTGATCAGTGACGTAGGGGCCGATGCCTACGGGATCGACCCGACCCGCCTGCCGCCCCGCTTTTCGCTCAACCCGCTGCCGACCGCCGTCGCCCCGAGCGGACCGGCCGGGCTGGTGGCCCTGGTGGCATTGAGCGAGAGCCCGACCGGGTTGGCGACGGTCGTTGAGCGGGGATTGGCCCAAGTGACGACCGACGAGAACACGGTGATGGCAGTCATCCACCCCGATGTGGCAGTCGGGAGCGAAACTACCCGCGACATCGTGTTCGCCAGCCTGCCGGCCAGCCTGCGCGGGCGGGTTCGGCTGGCGGAGCCGTCGAGCGACGGAGTGGCCGATGGGCTGCTGGCTCAAGCCGACGTCGTGGTGGCGGCACGGGTCTCAGACCTGGCCGTACGGGCGGTGTCGGACGCGGCCGCCAAGGTCGGCAGCGTGGTGCTGGAGGGAACCGGGTTTGAGGCGCCCCGCTTCGGTGACGGAGCACTCCGCAAGGCCGAGCATCCACACCCGGTGCTGATAGCCGTGGATGGTCCGCTGGATGCGCTCATTCCGGTAGTCGACGAGATCATCGGGGAGGCCGCGGCGGTGGTCCTGCATACCGACAACGGCTCCTGGTCGGCCCGCCGATTGTGGAAGCTGCCGGGCTCGGCCCGCGGAGGTCTGCTGCTGGTGTGCGATCCGCTGCCCTATCACGGCGAGCCCGACCCGAGCAAGCCGGCCTTCGATCTCATCGGATTCGATGCCGCTTCCTGGCCGTCAATTCGGCGGATCATCCAGAGCTCCCAGACCCTGCACGACGTGGTGGAGATGGCAGCCAGTATCGCCAACGCCCATCGCGTGAACTTGCTGGCGTTGCCGGTGATGGGCATTGCCCACGGCCGCCTCAAATCCCAGCCTGAGGCTCCGGCCTGGATCACCGATTCGGGCTCGCTCCCCCAGCCGGTCCTGGGCACCGTCGACTCCGACGGATCAGATGCTCCCGAAGTATCCACCGCCGGGGTCAAGGAGTGGGCGGAGTCGCATGGCTTCCGCGATCGAATTCGCCTCGCCCTTCCCTGGAAGTGGGGCATTCTCAACCGGGCGATGCGCGACCGGTGGTGACCGAATGGCCGACGGTCACCGTCATCATCGGTGGTGATGGTTCGACAGCGGAGGCCCGCCACACAGCTGCGTCCCTCCGGCACAGTGTCTACCCGGGGGAGCTCCAGATCCTCAGCGGAGCCGAGGACGAGCTCGGCTCGCCGACGGAGATCGCCAACGATCACGTAGGGGAAGCCAAAGGTGCATATATCTGGATGGTTCCCCCCGGCACCACCCTCGACCCCCACTGCCTTCACCGGCTGGTGATGCGTGCCGAGGCCGACCCGGCGACGGTTGCCGTCGCCCTGCAGTGGCGGGCAAGTGACGGGTCGGTACTCGAGGCCGGCAGCCACCTGCTGGCCTCGGACGAAATCGGCCCGCTGTTCCACGGCGGTTCGCTGCCTGAGTGGCTGACCGGCGGACCCTATCGAACTCGGGTCAGCTCACAACCGTCGCTGCTCATCCGGGCGCAGGACTTCTTCGTCGCCGGTGGCTTCAATCTCGAGCTGGACGGGTCCCCCTATCAGGCCGCTTACCTGGCCCTCGCCCTGACGGCCGGTGGAAGCCGCATCGAGGTCGAGACCCGGGCCATTGCCTTCGCTCCCCCGGCCCAGCCGGTCAGCGAAAGCGAGCTGGTGCGGGGACGGAACGTCCTCCAGCGAGACTTCTCCGACGGCCTCAACCAGCTCCACTATCAGTCCTCTATCGACGCCGACCTCAGCGTGCTCCTCGGTGACCAACGCGGCACCCGCACGCTGTGGGCTGCCTCCCACTTGCCAGATCCCAACCGTTCGGGCGCTGATGCTCGCCACCTCGAGATGATCCAGGCGCTCGTGGCCGGTGAGGATGAGGTCGTTGTGTGGGCGACCCACACCGACGGATCGGACAGCCGGGCACTCGACAACCTGGGAATCCGGTGGGTGGCCCAACCGCACGTCCGCCGATGGGACCTGCGACAGAGCGACAAGAAGTTCCCCTGGCTGCGCGAGCTGGTTCGCCAGCTTCATTGGGATCACCTGGTGATCGCCGATCCAAACCTGGTGGCCAGGGTGGCCCCGCTTATCCGCGAGCATTCCCCAGACACCGCCATCATTGCCGACCTGGGGAGTGTCCGCCACTCGGCCGCCCATGCTCCGGCGTCGGGGACCGCGGCCGGCTTCGACCTCCCCGGCCTCTCGGAGGTCGATGCCGTCGTGGCCGCCACTGGTCCCGACCAGGCGGCACTCGCCGGCGACCACCCTGCCTCGTTCGGGTTCTCCGCGCTCGGCCACGGTCAACCGGTACCGGCCAACCGGGACGGCGGCCTTTTGTTCGTCGGCAATTTGCTGCATCGTCCGAATGCTGAGGCGATTGATTGGTGGACCGACTCCATCGCCGGACGGGTCGAGGCTCGCATGGGGCGACGAGTTCCGCTGCGGGTGGTTGGCAATGGCTCCGAGCTCTACCGCCACAACTGGAACCATCCCGCCAAGGTCGAGATCGGTGGATGGTGCCCGGACCTCAGTTTCGAGCTGAGCGACAGCCGGGTCTTTCTCGTGCCGCTCCTCTATGCGACTGGAACAGGCGGGCGCATCGCTACTGCCCTCGCCCACGGGGTCCCCACCGTGGTGTCTGTTCCCGCCGCCGCCATGCTGCCTGCAGAGCTGCGGGACCTGGTCAAGGTGGGAGAGACGGCCGACGAGTTGGCGGACCACGTCGCCACCCTCATGAGCGACGACGGGGCGTGGGGAGAGGCCTGTCGACGTTTGGCCGCCTGGGACGCACCCTTGTTCCGGCAACAACAGCAAGACGCGTTCGCCCGATGGGCAGCCACGCTTGAGACCTCGGTGCCCGCTTCGGCCTAGGCCGAAGCCTGATAGCCGTCGAACACGTCGCCGGCAGGACCGAGCATCTTGATGTGTCCATGGTCTAGCCACAACGCCCGGGTGCTTACCTCCCGCAAGAGAGGGATGGAGTGAGAGACGATGACCACGGCCGCTCCCCCGGCAATGAGCTGCTTCATCCGGGCCTGTGACTTCTCCCGGAACGCCTTGTCACCCACCGACAACACCTCGTCGACTACCAGCACCTCGGGCTCGATATCGGTAGCGACGCTGAAAGCCAGACGGGCCAACATGCCGGAAGAGAAGGTGCGAGTCGGTACGTCAACGAACTCCTCAACCCCCGCCCATTCAACGATCTCGTCCACCCGATCCCGCAGCAGATTGGGATCCCGGCCCAACAGGGCGCCGTAGAGGACGATGTTTTCCCGAGCGGTTAGCTCCGGGTTCATGCCAGACCCGAGCTCAATCATGGGAGCCACCTGCCCCCGGACGATCACCCGCCCACCGGTGGGCGGCAACACCCGGGCTATGACTTTCATCAGTGTCGACTTGCCCGCTCCGTTCGGGCCGACCACACCGAAGATCTCCCCCTTGTTGACCGAGAAGCTCACTCCATCGAGGGCCTGAATCGACTCCATAGTCCGCTGCCTGCGCAGCGAACGGAAGGTGGCTTCCTTGAGGGTGCCGACCTTTGATCGATCGAGGCGGTACCGAAGCGACACATCCCGCACTTCAATGGGCGGAGGGGCACCCGTCACAGTCGCGACACCACCCGGCGCCAGTTGCGAGAGAACACGTACACCCCGAAGATCAACGCCAGCACTGCCGAGCCGAACATCATCCCGATGGTCCACGCCGGGGGCGTCGGGCCCCCATACACCCACCACCGGAAGATAACCAGGAACGAATACACCGGATTGGCCTTCACGACATACTCGGCGGCCGTGCCTTCAACGAAGTCGATGGTCCAGAAGGTAGGAATGAGGTAATTGAATAGCTGCACGACCACCCGGGAGATATCCAGCACATCGCGGAAGTACACGGCGGCCGAGGCGATCACCAGCCCCGCTCCCGTGATGAGCATCAGCAACAGAACCAGCGGGATCGGAATCAGAATCACCGTCCACGGAATCCCCGGGCCAAGCACGAGAACCATGATGAAGAGCGGCAACAGGCTGAGGACGAAGTGGGTGGCGGCCGCCACCGCCGTGGCGAGAGAAAAGATCTCGGGCGGTATGTACATCTTGATGAGGATGTTGCGGCTGTTGACGATGGCCGAACCGGCGGCGATAACCCCCTGTGAGAAGTAGGTGGAGATGAGGATGCCGGCCGTCAGATACACCACATACGGTTCCTCCATAACGCCGAATCGTCCGAAGATGTTGGAGAACACCACCCACAGCACGGCGATGGTGAGCATCGGGTTGAGAATGGTCCACCACACTCCCAACACCGATCGCTTGTAGCGAACGGTGAGGTCACGGGTCACCAGCAGCCGGATGAGCCCCCGGTATCTCCAGAAGTTCTGGAACTCAGATATCAGGGGCCGGCGGGCAAGGTCGGAGTCGTAATAGACCGTTGATTGGGCTGACGTCACGGGACGGAATGGTACCCGGGGCCGGGTTATCGGGCGGGGATTGGCCTTGAGACGCCGGGGGTGGTCTACGCTGCAATCCGTGTACCACCCGTCCGACTCCCGCCGCGGATTCTGGCTGGCCACTTTGGCCGTCCTCCCCCTATTCGTATGGTGGCTCGGTTGGTTCCCGGGATTCCTCTCTCTCGACTCGGTCGACCAGCTCACCCAGGTCGAGACCGGTGAGTATGAGAACGACCATCCGGCCGCTCACACGCTCACCTTCTGGCTGATCACCCGCTTGTGGGACGACCCGGGCGCAATCAGCCTCGTCCAGATCGTTCTGTTGGCCCTGGTGCTGGCTCTCGTCTGCAAACGCACCATCGAGCTCGGGGTTCCGCTACCGCTGGCAGTCGGGGCAGCCTGGCTGGTCTCCCTCCTACCGGCGGTTGGCCCCACCGCCATCACCCTCTGGAAAGACGTGGCCTTCACGATCGCATTCGTGTGGGTCCTGGCCGAGCTACTAGCCCTGGCCGCCCAACACACCGACTATTGGGCGAACCGGAGCAATCCGCTCCGCCTGGGAGCAGCCCTTTCGTTGCTGTGGTTGTTCCGCCACAACGGAATCCTCACCGTCCTGGGAGTCATGGCCGTCCTGGCCTGGGCGTATCGACACGACCTCAAGGGAGTGGCGATCACCATGGTGTCCCTCCTGGCAATCGTGGCGTTCGTCCAGGGCCCGGTGCTGTGGCTGTTCTCGGTCGATCGCGGCCAACCGGTAGCCGCCGAGGTGCTGATCCCGGTCGTGGCATCGTCCTTCTTCCACGAGCCCGGCAACTTCAGCCAGGACGAGCGGGAGTTGCTGGCATCCATCGCTCCCCTCGACGTGTGGCGAGACAGCTACGACTGCGATAGCGCCAACCCCCTGCTCTTCGATCCGCAGATGAATATCGACACGATCCGGGCCGACCCGGCCCCCTTCTTCCGTCTCGGCCTCCGGACCACATTCCGGGACCTCGATACCAGCCTCGGGTTGCTGTGGTGTCGGTCGTCGTTCCTGTTTCAGCCGGGGCAACCCACGTCGACCTACCTCGAACGGCCGCCGTTTCAGATTCACGAGAACGATTTGGGCATCGCCAGAGATCCGGTGTGGTCGGCGGCCTACGATTTCACGTTCGACATATTCGCCGCCACCGAGTCGAGGTCGTGGTTGTGGCTGACGTGGCGGCCGGCGGTTGTTACCTGGCTGACCATCGCCACCTTCGGCTTGCTGGCCTGGCGGCGCCAATGGGGCCTCCTGGTGCCGGGGAGCTTGATCGGCATCCACCTGGTCAATGTGGCGACCTCTTCCCTCAACCACGAGTTCCGCTTCGCCTTCCCGCTGTACGTGGCCGGTGTGATGTGCCTTCCCTTGCTCTGGTTCGCGGTCTTCCCTGAGCCGCTACCGCGCTCGGTCAACCGGTTCGTATCGCACCGTCGGTCGTTCTCGAACCCGGATGTCACTGCCATCCGGGGGCGGGAGCGGTAGGTCAAGGGCCGCAAAGAGCCGCCCGACACGCTCGGCCCAGCCATGGGCGGCCCGGGCCCGGTCGGCGTCCAGGCCGGGCGCGGCCAGCGCAGCTCGCACCGCCTCGGG
The DNA here is from genome assembly GCA_029862065.1 of Acidimicrobiia bacterium. Taxonomy (GTDB): domain Bacteria; phylum Actinomycetota; class Acidimicrobiia; order Spongiisociales; family SHLN01; genus SHLN01. Next base: position 36,649 of record JAOTYB010000003.1, read on the forward strand.
CAGATCCTCGTCTAGGAACGTTCCCTCGACGCCGACCAGCGGCTCGAGCGGTGGAGCCGCCACCGGCACGCCCATTGCCAGAGACTCGTAGGCCTTGAGGGGGCTGACGGCGTGGGTTGTCTCGTTCAGCTTGAAGGGAACCAGGCTGACATCGGCGGCGGCCAGGTAGTCGGGTAGCTGGAATTGCGGCTTGAGACCGAGGAAGTGAATGTTGTCCGGCACCGGAGGGTGACCATGCTCGTCGCCGATCACTTGCACTCGGGCCTCGGGGAAGGCTTCGGCCACTGCTCGGAGGGCGTCCCAATCAAACCAGTCGCCGTACAACGAGCCGTGATAGGAGAGCAGCGGCCCCGCACCCGGCGGGACATCGGAGGGAACCCCGCCGCCCGAGCCGGCGAACATGTTCTGATTGACTCCGTTGGGGATGTAGGTGACCGACCGGCCGCCGCTTCGCTGTTCCAGATTCCGGACCAGGGCGCGGGCCGACCCGGTGAGCGTGTCGGCCGAGCCGATGAATTGATCCTCGACTTCCGCCCGATACCACCATCCCCCCAACGCTTCATCCGACCAGTCGTCGATGAGGTCATACACCACCCGGAACCCGGAACGACTCAGGCGGCGGGTCGCATCCCACATCGGCTGGCTGGGTAGCTCAACCAGAGCCAGCTTCAGGTCGGTCTCGACCCGATCGAGGTAGGCGGCGACGTCGAAGTCCTGCCTGCGGTATTCCTCGAGCAGCGGATGAACGAAGCGCAGGCCGAGGTCCACCGAGTGTCCCGAGCCGTATTCGGCGACGTAGGCCACGTGAATACCCCTCCGGCACAGCTCCATCGCCAGCTGCGCCCCGCGAAACCCCCCGCCGACATCATGGAGTGGGACGGCGGCGAGAATCACTGCCGCCCCGGCGGCCCGAATGGGGTCGACCCGCGGGGCACTGGCCGGTATGCCCGGTGTAGGACTGATGGCCAGACGATGGCCGGCCGCAGTGAGCCGGGCCAGCAGGCCGCGCAGGTTGACGTCGTCGGGCGGACTGCCGCCCACCTCAGCCCAGGCCGCCGGGGTAACGGCAATGGCCAGAGGCTCCACCCGCAAGCCAGATCCGCCATCCCACTCGGCCGGTCCCAGTACCGAAGCACCGACGGAATCGTCGGCCAGAGGGGCCGCCAATTGGCCTTTCTCTTCAGGGGAAAGCGGGCGGGTGGTGACCGCCCGCACGCCGGTGGCGGTCGGATCGCCCGTCCCGACAAGGCCAACAGTTATCTCGGGCGGCGCGCCATACGTCTCGGGCGATACCAGTCGAACGGTCGGAGGGCTCGCCTCCAGCCAGGCCTGTCGGGCAGCCGGGTCGCCGACGACCACGTCGACGTTGATCGGGCTTTGAGCCGGAATCATCCGTCGTCTGGCCAGCAGTCGAGTGGGCACCAACGGTTTGATGAGCCGCTTGACCCGTGCCATTAGGGAAGCCACTGCGGGAACCTCCCCTCGACCTCGGGCCGCACCCGGTAGAGGGGGGTTTCAAAATCGCCCGGATCAATCGCCCAGCGCGGATGGGGAAACGCCCCGAGATAGTCGGCCTCCGCCACGGCCGGCCCGGCGCCACGAGTTCCGGTCTTGGCCAACCGATGCGGGTCGGCGCCGGGATCAAGGAGCGACCATCGTCGCCACAGGACGGGATGACATCCAGCCTCAACCGCGCAGCCATAGGCGTCGACGTCGTCCTCCAGCAGGCTTGCCAATTCCTCGAGCAGTTGGGGACCGGCATCGGTCACCGGGCGCCAATCAATCAGGAACTTCCCGCGGGACAACCGCACCGCCGACTCCAGCCCGGACCCACCGGCCCGCAGCGGCCATCCCCGCCGGGAGCACAACCCGGCCCACGGCCCCAGTTCGCTTCCGACGTAGACGATCTCGAGGTCGTCAAGGCTCTGCGATTCCAGCAATTCCTCCGACGATGAGTCGTCGACCACGACGGACACCCACGGATACCACTCGGCCTTCATGGCCCGCAGCGCCTCCGGCTGATACAGCGCGGGATGGTCGCGAGCCATCTCGAGCCGGGCTTGCTCGAAGCGAGCTTCGGTCCGGACCGTGCTGGTGATGCCATGTTGGCGATAGCGGAACAAGGGCCGGGCCACCTCCACCTGTCCCCATCCGTGCTCGAGGAACCGAACCCACAAGTCCCAGTCCTCGTTGCCCTGGCGCAACGCCTCGTCGTATCCACCGACGGCGCGCATTGCCTCGGTCCGGATGAGGGCGCATCCCACGATCGAGAGGGAGAGAAGCAGTTGATACGGGTTGTAGGGACGGTCGACCCACACGAGGTTCTGGTGGCCGAAGAGCCTCGTCCCGGTGTGAGCGAAGCCGGCGTCCGGCCGGCCTTCCAGGGCGCTGACCGTCGCACTGAGAAAGGCGAGCCCGAGCTCGTCATCGGCGTCCAGCGGCACCAGATACGTGCCACGAGCGATCGCCACCCCGGCATTGCGGGCCGCCGACGGGCCCCGGTTGCGTTGGCGGACGATGCGAGTCCGCGGGTAGTGGAGGGCCCGCAGGACCGCCGCCGTCTCCGGGTCGGTGGATCCGTCGTCCACCACGATGATCTCCCATGAGTCATAGGTCTGGCGCAGGACACTGCGAATGGCGTCATGCAGGAACTGGCCCTGGTTGAAACACGGGATGATGATCGAGACGGCCGGGTCGGACAGCTCGGGATGGGTGCGCCACGATCGCTCCATCACCTCGCGTTCCCAAGCGCCGGCGGCCCGGCGCCGGCGCCAGCGGCGGACTGCCGGTGAATCGAGGTCGCGGCTCTCGAGCCAGCCGGCCGCCGACTCCGGGAGGGCATCGAGCAACCGGTCGCTCATCGGCTTCGGCGTCTCGGGAGCATTTGAGGTGGCGGCCGCTCGCATCCGGGAGAGGGCGGCTGTTGCCAAGCCGGCCTGGGTGCGGGTATGTCGAGGGGTATGCGGCGTATACGGGCTGAGTGGGTCTGGGTACTCGGGGCCCGGGGCGTCGGCCAGAAAGCTGCGCAACTCTGGGTGCTCGAGGATCTCGGCCAGGGCCGACCGCAGTCCCTCGACGGTGGTGTCGTAGACCAGGGCCCCGGTCCGGGAGCTGAAGAACGCGGCAAATTCGGGACGTTGGGGAACGATCACCGGCAGGCCAAGCCGCCGGCACTCGTGGACCGCACTGCCAAAGGTGTCGAATCGGGAGGGGAAGACGGCCACCCAGCCGCCGGCCATCGCCGTCCCCAGCTGGGCTCTGTCGATGGGCGGCTCGAAGTGCACCCGGTCGGCGACGGCTTCCGGGATGAGGGAGGAAAGATGCTCCTGCACCGACCC
>JAOTYB010000205.1 GCA_029862065.1 Acidimicrobiia bacterium
GGACCTGCATACGACCCGAGATATGAGGCTTCAGCCATCGGAGGGAGGCCCCGGCCACCAGGCCCAGTAGCACGGCGGAGACGAGACCGGCCACAGCCAAGCCGCGTACCGCGAAGGCGGCGGCGAAGGCGAGGTGGGCAACCAGGAAGCTCCCGAGCCCGCCTAGGAAGGAGGCGTCGGACTCCCCAAGCAGTAGAACGTCGCCGAGGGCCGACAGCCCGAGCGCCACCAGCATCCATCGGCCAAAGGCGGAATCGGCCGCCCCCGCTGTCACTGCCAGTGTCAGGAATCCTGCCGAAGCCAGCGGCTTGGCAACCAGGCGGGCGGGAGAGCTCGATCGCTCGGCCATCAGGAGCCACCCCACCGCCGCGGCCGTGCCCAGAGCCGCCCAGGCCATTACTCGCCGAGAGGCTGTTCGGGAACCGTGAACTGATGGAGCAGTGGCATGTAGGGGGTGGCGTCGCCCACCCACGGATAGGCGGCGATCTCATCGTACGTTCGACGCCCCATCAACATACGAGCTGCCTCGTAGGGATCGAGATCCAGCCTGACGTCGGCTCCCTCCCGAGCCCCTTCGCCCAGGAACCAGGTCTTGTCGCCGGTGATCAGGTGCATCGGGGGCAATCCGGCGGCGGTGATGCGCTGATCGGCGGAGACCGCGGCCTTGAGCGTCAGGTCCCGTCCGGGTGCCTCACGGCCTCCGACGCGGCCGATGGCGTTGCGAACGTCCTGCTCGTGGCTCCACACATCGATGGCGACCGCCGTCAGCCCCGAGCCGGCCGCCCGCAGCAGTTCGATGAGCGGGGGAACGGCTTCGGCCCACTCGGCGAGCACGTCTTCAATCGAGCGTGTTCGCCGCTCCTCCACTTGTCGGGCGGTGCTATCGGGTTGAGCCACCTGGCCATGTCCGCCGACCAGATCGACGGCGATCCCGGCCACGTGGCCGATCGTGTCTTTGGCCGACCAGCCCGGGCAGGCCACCACCGGCATGGCCAGCTCCTCTTCGCTCAGGGCAGCGGCCAGTTCGGTGAATCGTTGATAGGTGTCTTCATAGACATCGCCAACATCGGCCATCGCTACTCCCGGTGTGGTGTCACTAGCCTCCGAACAAAGGAGGGACCATGGACCATACCCCGGCCGAGGCCATCGATTGGACCGATGCAGGCGACGAACACTTCACCGGCAAGGTGCGGTTCGGTCAGCTCTCCAAAGCTCCCGACCCCGGCCTCAATGCCCTCGGAGTCCTGTTCGAGCCGGGCGCTCGCACCGATTGGCACACTCACCCCGACGGCCAGGTGCTCTACATCGCTTCCGGCGCCGGGAAAGTCCAGAAGGATGACGGCGAGACCGTGCACGTGTCGGCCGGCGACGTCGTCTACTCACCAGCCGGTGAAACTCATTGGCACGGCGCCACAGAGCACAGCTACCTGATGCATCTCTCGCTCACCACCGGCGGACCCACCCAGTGGCTCCCCGACAAGGTAAGCGACGAGGACTATCGGCGGGGATAGGCGTGACTGAACCCAGCGTTCGCGTCATCGGCCACCAGTGGGCGCGTGACGCCCACGCCATCAAGGACTTCCTCGGCCGCAACCAGGTCCCATTCCGCTGGCTCGATCTGGACCGCGGCCGACGAGCGGGTGCGTTGCTCGAGGAGATGGGACTGACCGGAGCTGCCTTGCCGGTGGTGCTGTTGGCCGACCACACCGCATTGGAGGATCCGCCGATAGAGGTCCTCGCCGAACACCTCGGCATGCACATGCATGCCGACCGCACCTATTACGACGTTGCCATCGTCGGAGCCGGTCCGGCCGGTTTGGCGGCCGCGGTGTATGGGGCCACCGAAGGACTGTCGACGGTGCTCATCGAGAAGGAGGCGCCGGGAGGACAGGCAGGCACCAGCAGCCGCATCGAGAATTATCTCGGCTTCCCCACCGGAGTGAGCGGGGCCGAGCTGGCCTCGCGGGCCCTCACCCAGGCCACCCGGTTTGGCGCCGAGGTCCTGACCCCGGTAGCGGCCACCAAGCTAACGATCGAAAACGGCTACAAGACCCTCGAACTGTCCGACGGCAATTCGCTCACCTGCCGCGGCCTGATCATTGCTACAGGGGTGGCCTACCGCCACCTCCCGGCGGAAGGTCTCGACCGGCTAACCGGCGCCGGCGTCTACTACGGCGCCGCCACCACCGAAGCCCTGGCGGCCGAAGGCCAGCACGTGTACGTCGTCGGTTCGGCCAACTCAGCCGGCCAAGGGGCCAAGTACTTTTCCAAGTTTGCCGACCGGGTGACGGTGATCATCCGGGGGCCCGACCTGGCGGCCCACATGAGCCAGTACCTCATCGATCAACTCGACGAGACCCCCAATATCGAGGTTCTGCCCCACACTCACGTCACCAAAGCGATCGGTGAGGACCACCTGCAAGAGATCGAACTCGAGAACCTCGAAACGGGTGAGCAGACGACCGTTCCGGCTTCATTTCTCTTCATTTTCATCGGCGCAGAACCGTCTCACGAGTGGCTGGGCGAGACGGTGGCCTGCGACGAGCATGGATACATCCTCACCGGCCCCGACCTGATAGAAGACGATCAGCTTCCCGCCGATTGGCCGTTGAAGCGCCATCCATTGCATTTGGAGACCTCGAGCCCGGGGATATTCGCCACCGGCGACGTCCGCCATGGGTCGATCCGGCGAGTGGCGGGGGCCGTCGGCGAAGGCTCAACCGCCATTCAACTCGTCCACCGCTACCTGGCTGAAGTGCATTAGATCTTGAGTTGCCAGGAAGTGGTAGGCAGTAGGCAGTAGGCAGTAGGCAGTAGGCAATAGGCAATAGGCAATAGGCAATAGGCAATAGGCAATAGGCAATACCTTGCTGGTACACGGCCTCGGGCCTCCGAGTTATTGCTTACTGCTTACTGCTTACTGCTTACTGCTTAC
>JAOTYB010000206.1 GCA_029862065.1 Acidimicrobiia bacterium
GCCCTCGAGGCCACCCATCGGCTGGGGGGAGCCAACTATGTGTTGTGGGGCGGTCGGGAGGGATACGAAACCCTCCTCAACACCGACCTCCAGCGGGAGGCCGACCAGCTCGGCCGGTTCCTCACGTTGGTGGCCGAGCACAAGCACGCCATCGGCTTCGAAGGCACCCTGCTGCTTGAGCCCAAGCCACAGGAGCCCACCAAGCACCAATACGACTACGACGCCCAATCGGTGCACGGTTTCCTGCAGCGCTACGACCTGGTCGATGAGTACAAGGTCAACCTCGAGGTCAACCACGCCACCCTCGGCGGCCACTCCTTCCACCACGAGGTCGCCTACGCCGTTGACAACGGCATTCTCGGCAGCATCGACGCCAACCGGGGCGACTATCAGAACGGCTGGGACACCGACCAGTTCCCTAATTCGGTAGAAGAGCTTTCCCTGGCGGTCCACGAGATTCTGCGCGGCGGTGGCCTCGGATCCGGCGGGTTTAACTTCGATACGAAGCTGCGGCGCCAATCGATGGACCGCATGGACTTGTTCCACGGCCACATCGGCGGCATCGACACCCTCGCTCGCTCCTTGCTGGTGGCGGCCCAGATGATCGAACAGGGAACGCTCACCGGTGCCCGTGACCGCCGATATGCCGGATGGAACGCCGACCTCGGTTCGGGCATCTTGTCGGGCGGTGAGTCGCTGGCATCCCTCGAAGCCAAGGTGGCAGCCGGTGACGTCGACCCCTCCCCCGTTTCCGGGCAGCAGGAATACCACGAGAATCAGGTGAACCAGGTCATCTGGAACACCGAAGGCTGACCGTGTACGTCCTCGGCATCGACACCTCGACCACGGCTACCAAAGCGGTCCTGGTAGACGAGGCAGGCGCGGTGGTAGGAGAGGCCTCGGCCGAATATGGCTACGAAACCCCCCATCCCCTCTGGGCCGAGCAGGATGCCGGCCTGTGGTGGACGGCGACGATCGACGCCATCACCGCCGTCCTGACCCATACCGGCATATCCGGCAGCCAGATTGCGGCCGTTGGCCTCACCGGGCAGATGCATGGGCTGGTGCTCCTCGACGATTCCGACGCACCGTTGCGCCCCGCCATCCTGTGGAACGACCAGCGCACCGCCGCCGAGTGCGACGAGATGCGCGAGACCATCGGCCGACAGCGCCTGATTGCCACCACCGGCAACGACGCCCTGGCGGGCTTCACCGCCCCCAAGATCCTGTGGGTGCGCAACAACGAACCGCAGGTCTTCGAGCGGGCTCACCGTGTGCTGCTCCCCAAGGACTTCGTTCGGCTGCGCCTCACCGGGGAGCACGCGATGGATCGGGCGGGTGGGGCCGGCACAGTGCTGTTCGACCTGGCCGCCCGTGATTGGTCGAGCGAAATACTGGCCGACCTCCATCTAGACCCGGCCTGGTTCCCCCCAACCTTCGAAGGCCCGGAGGTGACCGGCACGATCACCGCCGAGGCCGCCTCCGTCACCGGCCTGACGGAAGGGACTCCGGTCATGGCCGGAGGCGGCGACCAGGCCGCCAATGCAGTGGGGGTCGGGGCGGTCCGTGAAGGGGTTGCCGCCTTGTCTCTCGGCACTTCGGGGGTGGTGTTCGTGAGTACCGACGCCCCTCAGATCGAGCCGGGCGGCCGACTCCACGCCTTCTGCCACGCCGTCCCCGACAAGTGGCACCTCATGGGGGTAATGCTGTCGGCGGCCGGCAGCCTGCGCTGGTTCAACGATGCGCTGGCCCCCGACGTACCGGTCGACGAGCTGGTGGCCTCGGCCCAGGACATTCCTGCCGGGAGCGAAGGGTTGCTGTTCCTCCCCTACCTGTCCGGCGAGCGGACTCCCCATCCGGACCCGCTGGCCCGCGGTGCCTTCGTCGGCCTGACGGTTCGCCACACCCGCGCCCATATGGTGCGAGCGGTCCTCGAAGGCGTTGCCTTCGGACTCAGAGACTCACTCGACCTCATCCGCCACGCCGGGGTGGCAGTCGACCAGGTCCGGGCGTCGGGGGGAGGCACTCGCAGCTCGCTGTGGCGCCAGATCTTGGCCGACGTCCTCGACGCCGAAGTGGTCACGCTGGGGACCGCCGAAGGGGCCGCCTACGGGGCGGCGGTGCTGAGCGCAGTCGGGGTCGGCTGGCATGAATCGGTGGGAGCCGCCACCGAGTCGTGGGTTCAACTCAAGGAACGGACCGATCCGGGGCCCGACCGCGGCCGGTACGCCGAAGGCCACCAGATCTACCGCGACCTCTACCCGGCTCTTCAGCCGACCTTCGGCTCACTCGGCTAGCGCAACGAGTCTCCTAGTCGCGCAAGGACCGAGGTACCCAACACGAAAAACGTTGACGGTTCACCACTCGATCGAACTCCACCAGGAGGCACCAACGGCTTGCCACACGCTGACTCTGAGAGAACACAGGAACGCGCTCTCACCCCACCCCTAATCCCTCCCGCAAGCGGGAGGGGAACACAAATCCGTTCCTCCAACAGCGCGGAGGTGTTAGGGTTCCCACTCCGCACCGGATGGAGGCCAGCGCACTGTCGCTTCTCCGGTGACCACGGATTCAAGCCTTACCCGGTCGAACCGCCTCTTCTGCCGCCCTCCCCAGGAGCATCATGCAGAAAACGTTCGCCCAACTCGGGCTACCCGATCGACTCGTCCACGCTTTGTCTAAGACAGGCATTACCGAACCATTCCCCGTCCAAGCCGCCGCCATCCCCGATGCCCTCGACGGTCGCGACGTTTGCGGGAAGGCCCCCACCGGCTCCGGAAAGACATTGGCCTTCGGCCTTCCCCTCCTGACCCGGGTCGACCAGGCCATTAAGCACCGCCCGCGGGCGCTCGTCCTGGCTCCGACTCGCGAGCTCGCCGAGCAGATCAAGAAGGAACTGGCCCCACTCGGTAAAGCCATGGGACGC
>JAOTYB010000207.1 GCA_029862065.1 Acidimicrobiia bacterium
CCGACGTCCCCCCGGATGTCAGAGCGCAAGTGGCCGGGCTGGACGGCATCGCTGCTTTCCGTGACCGCACCTCCCCAAACGCGGTCGACCACATCACGCTGACCCATGCCCACATGGGTCACTACACCGGCCTGGTTCAGTTCGGCAAGGAGGCACACAACTCCGATGCCATTCCTACCTGGGTAACCAAGTCGATGGCGACATACCTGCAGGACAATCAACCCTGGCGGGCATTGGTGGAGGGCGGACACCTCGACATCCGGACCGGATTGGGCCCATTCGAGCTTACGGCGGGACTCGAGCTGCGCCTCGTGCCCGTGCCACATCGGGCTGAATTCACCGACACGGTGGGGATCTCCATCAACGACGAAGTGCTGTTCGTTCCCGACATCGACTCCTGGGATGCTTGGCCGGCGGCCGAAGCCGAAATCAACCGCCACCACGTGTGTCTCCTCGATGCCAGTTTCTACGGCCGCGATGAGATTCCCGGCCGGGATCTCACGCGGGTACCCCACCCATTGGTCCCCGACACCCTCGAGCGCTTCGCTCATCTGACATCCGGGCGGCGGCTCATCCTGACCCATCTCAACCACTCGAACCCGGCTGCCGAGCCCGCGTCTCCCCAAGCGGCGGCCGTGCGGGCGGCGGGGTTCGAAGTGGCCGAGGACTTCATGACCATTCCGCTGGATAATTAGCCACGAACCTACGATGCGGGACTAACTAGTCACCTTGTGCGGGGAGCCTGGCTAGTCCCTCCAACACTCGAAAAGTCCCTTCTCTAGGGGCTTTTTCGTCGGCCGATGTCCGTTGTATGAAGACAACGAGGACCTGCCAACAGACCGGGTGCACCGAATCCACCACCGACGGATACTGCGCCTTCCATCATCTGGCACTCATAAGTGGGGCCGACACCTTCTCCGGCATCCTGAACGCGGTGGGCGGTTTGGATGGCACCGCCCTCCTCGGGGTCATCTTCGACATGCTCGACGAGCCGGTGCCAGAGCCGGTTTGCCGCCATGACTCGAGACTCGGTGCCTGCTACCTCACCGAAATGGCCGAATTCCCGGGGATGACCCGCACGCCCTGGGAACTGCGCGCCACCACCTATTCGCTCGGGATCCCGCTCAACTAGTCCGGGTTTTCGACCACTCAGCGTCGAACTAACCGCCCGATGTCCAGCAAACCGCCACAGTAAGTGGCACTACCTGGAAAATACCTCAGTTACCGGCTCAGACATGCCGATATCTGGTATCGACATGGAAAAACTCAGATCCCTCCTCCGGGGGCTGCGCAGGGCGGATCTCGAGGCAGTCTTCGCTTTCGCACACTCGTTGCGCGACCCGCACCGGGTCCTGGTAGTCGGCGCCGGCCTGGCAGTCGTCGCCGTCCTCGGCGTGCTGGACGGGCTTTCCGGTCCTGATGTGGGTTTCGCGGTCTTCTATGCACTGGCGGTCATGGGCGTGACCTTCCATGCCGGCTGGGTGGCCGGAGCCATCGTGGCGATCTTGTCGTCCGGTGCCGGGCTGTCAGCTCGGTTGTTATATTCGGGCGACGTGTCGGTGGCCGCCGCCCTCTGGAACCTCGGTAACGAGATGGCGGTGTTCGCCGCCCTGGTGGTCATGACCTACCAGGGCCGTCAGTTGCTCGACAAGTTTGCCGGCCAGAGCCGTATCGACCTTCTTACCGGAGCGCTCAACACCCGCGGGGTGATCGAGGCGTTCGAGCGGGAGCGATCGCGGGCGGTGCGGACGGCTACGCCCCTGTCGATCGCCTTCATCGACCTCGACAACATGAAGGCAGTAAACGACGAGCTGGGTCACGCTGAAGGCGACGAGATGCTGCGCATTCTCGCCTCGAGCGTGCTGGCCGCCATCCGCGAGACCGATGTGTTCGGCCGGGTAGGCGGTGACGAGTTCGCGCTCATCTTGCCGGATACCGACGAGCAGGCGGCTTTGAAAGCGATCCAAAGGCTTCGGAGCGTCATCAACCGCCGCACCCACTCCCGTCGCCCGTATATTTCCGTCAGTGTCGGAGTGGTGACCTTCCGCCGTGATCCACCGGTGGCCGCAGATGCCCTCCGGGCCGCCGATGCCCTCATGTACGTGGCCAAGCGGGCCGGCGGGAACCGGGTAGCGGGCCGAGTGCTGGCGTGGGATTCCGCCCCGGTGGGAGAGTTCGGCCTGGTATTCGACCTGGCCGACCCGCTGCCGTCCTGGCACCTCGGCGACGACGATCCGGGCCAGCCACCCGCCTCGGCCTCTGCCTGACGGTTCGCCTAATCGTCGGCCGACGGAACCGCCGGCAATCGCCTCTCGTCCAAGAGTCGAGCGACTCTATCCACGATGGAGCGCAGGTGATTGGCTGGAGAGGAGAGGCAGACACTATGGGCGGGATGTCACAGCGAACAGGCTGGACCGGTGTATGGCTCATCGGCCTCGGGTTGGCCGCGGCCAGTTGTGGGGCCGGCGCCATCTCCGCCTCGGGGAGTACAACTGTTCCCGACGACGTGACGGCCTCTTCGATCACGACCACGACACCGGCACCCACCACCACAACGGTTCTTCCCACTACCAGCACGACACTGTCGCCTCCGGTCACGACCACCACACTGCCCTATGTTCCTGGTCCGCTCGAGCCCGGCGACACGGGGCCGGACGTGACGATGCTGCAGGAAGCCATGGCCGATGCCGGGTTCTTCCGTGATGTCATCGACGGCGTATTTGGTCATCGGACCGCCACCGCGGTTATTGCCGTCCACAAAGCGCTCGACTTGCCGCGGAACGCCTCGTGGACTGAAAGCGACTGGGAGGCCCTCGCCGGTTTTCGGGGGCCAGTGCTTCCGGACCGGGCGAACGAGCCCGACCGGGTGGAGATCGATCTGACCCGACAGCTGTTGTACCGGGTGGAGGATGGGACTGTGGT
>JAOTYB010000004.1 GCA_029862065.1 Acidimicrobiia bacterium
ACGATGGCGGTGAAGGCGACGACGTCTCCATGATCGAGGCAGATCGGGAGGTTCTGATCTTCATGGACGAGTTCGAGTTTGACCCCGATAGCATCCAGGTGGAACGAGGCGAGACCGTCCGTTTCACAGTCATCAATGCCGGCGAACTACCGCACGAGTTTCGGTTTACGACCGAACACGCGGCTCTCGAGCACGTGGCCCTTGATGATCCAGGGCATCACCCCGATGCAGGCGATCTCGTCCTTGCGCTCGATCCGGGTGCCGCCGGGATGCTGGTTGTGGCATTCGACGACGATGCCGCCTTTGACACACTCGCCTGTTTTCTCGACGATCACTACCAACAGGGACTTTCGGCGCCACTCATGATCACGCCGTGAGTAGGCCCGTGCGGCGCTCAACAAACCCCAATCGCGGCTCCCTCGTGCTTGGTCGGTGAAGCCGCTTCCTTGCAGCTAGGGCCGTTGGGCCCTAGGAGCATCCCAATGAGGAACTGGACAATGGTGGTGTCGCGAAACAAAGAGGTCACATGGCCGCAGCCACTCTCCCACCGGCAGTTAGTGCCTTTCGCCCACGGTGTCCGGGATGCTCACCGGGGCAGATGGGTGTGGAGGGTTACCGGCCGTGCAGCTTCTACGACTGCCCCGGCCTGCCCGAGGAGCTCGAAGTCACATGCAACATCTGTATGTTTGATTTCGCCGCCGGGGATGGGCAGCCACGGTGTGACCACGCAACCTGTGAGACCGCCCTCCGACTCACAAAGAACGTTCCTACTTACCGGGCATGGGTCGAGCTCATGCGGGCCGAGGCGGCGGCCGGCTGACCCCCGCGTTCACAGCTGTCGGCGGGCCTCCCTCGCCATCCCGATGAGGTCGATGTTTTCGCCGGCCAGGCGACGCTCGGCCCAGGCCGCCGGACGGACAGTGCGGGCGCGATCGGGAAGAATCGGTCGGACTCGGCGCAGAAAGGCGAGGTTGGCTTCCAGGAAGCGCTGGCGCTTGGTGTCCCAGGATATGTTGTACATCTCTCGCAACTCGGGCGGCAGCGTGCCCCGGGCCGCAAAGGCGATGAAGTACCAGACCGGTTTGATTGTTCGCGGCACCGGACCGCCAGACATGAGCTGGAACACCTCGAGGGCCACGTCGGTCAGCATCAGGTCCGTGCCCTTCACCACACCGTCGATGTAGTCGCGCAGCTCTGGGAAGGTCGGTGGTACGTGCTCTCGGGGGAGCCAGATCAGTTCCGCTGAGATGAGATTCTGCTGGTGGTACTCCTCGCGCTCGGCCGCCGTGAGCGGGCGGACCGTCTTCTCGTAGAAGAAGAGGGTGCTTTCCTCGAGCGTGGCGTGAACCCACAACAAGAGGTCGAGGTCGAGCGCGTCGTAGCGAAGACCGGTAACGGGGTCGGTGCCATTGATGGTCTCGTGCAGCTTGTTGATTCGATCGGCCGTTTGCTCGGCCTCTTGCTTGGATCCGAATGCCAGGATCAATTGGAGCTGAACCGTACGAATGAGCCGCTTCCACGGGTCGCGGGCATAGAAGCTGGTCTGCCGTGCTCCGGCCGAGACCAGCGGGTGCGCCGCTTGCATGAGCAGGGCTCGGGCGCCGCCGAACAGGGAGAACATCTCCTGGTTGACTTGCCAGAACATGGTGTCTGGCCCGAAGTAGCCCTCGTCGCTCATGCCGAGACGTTATACGAAGCGGGCGGGTGGGATAGACGGTTTGCCACGGACCTCAACCGTCCCCCCGAACGGCCGTATGAGGATCAAACTGTCAGGGAACGCCGTTCCCTTACTCATAGGCAATGGCATCCAACACGTTGAGCTTGGCAGCCTTGCGGGCCGGGAAGCCGGCCGCCAGCACGCCCAGCAACCCCGATAGGAGGAAGACGAAGATCAACGTCCCCGTCGGCAAGGCGAAGTCGGTGATCCCGATGTCGCCGGTGGCCTGGACCACCAGCCAGCCGAACACCAGACCGACGCCGATTCCCAACACGGCTCCGAAGATGGACACGATGAGTGCCTCAAAGCGGATCATGCTCCGCACCTGGCGCCGGGTCATGCCCACCGCCCGCAACAGCCCTATTTCACGGGTGCGTTCGAACACCGACAAGGCCAGCGTGTTGGTGATGCCCAGCAGGGCGATGATGAGGGCCAGGGCCAGCATGGCCGTGACGATGGCCAGCAACTGATCGATGTTCGCCTCGGTCTCGGCCCGGAAACCGGCTTGGTCGAGGACCTGGATGTTCGGATAGGTCGTCTCGATCCCATCCAGGGCTGCCCGGCCGGTCGCTACGTCTACCCCATCTGCGAGGTTGGCCATCGAGAACACCTCGAGATCGGCGGTGAAGTTCCGGTCGAACTCAATGGTTGAGAACACGTAGGAGCCGACGAACGTCTCTTCGGCCTCATAGATGGCAGTCACCTCGATGTCCTGGAATCCCGACTTGGCGAATTCGAGCGGGAGGATCTGGCCGAGAACATATCCCTTCTCCAGTGCCTCGTCCGTGTGGATCGCCACGCCGCCGGCCGCCAGCGACGAAGCGTCTCCACCCAGGAAGTCGAAGTTGGTGGTCTGGATCGCCTTCTCGATCTCCACTCCGGTGGCGAATTTGTTTGAGCCATCCAGCCGGAACTCGGCCTGGCGCACTCCCGCGGCGACGGCGATCTCCGGCAGGGCCTCTATGTCACGGGTCACCTGCGGGCTGAACGGCTGGAAGCTGCCGCCGGCCGGGGACACGACGAAGTCGGCCGAGAAGGCGTCGTCGATGGTGTTGCCGATCGAGACCTTGGTGGACTCGCCGAGGATCAGGAACAGGGTCACCAGGGCCAGTCCGATCATCAAGGCGCCGGCTGTAGCGGCGGTCCGCACCGGCCGCCGGGCCGCGTTCTCACGTCCCAGCTTGCCGGTCATGCCGAACATCCGCCGGGCTGGGAAGCCAATGATGTGGGCCATCCGCTCGGCGACGAACGGGCTGAGAACCGCCACGCCCAGGAACATGATTAGGGCGCCTACGCCGATGAAGGCCAGCTCGTTCCAGATATTGCTGAACAGCCCAAGCAGGATGAAAAGCAAGCCGAGCCCGGTCACTACTCCGCCGCCGATGAGGCGCCGGGCGCCGAGATCGTCGGTTTGTTCGACATCTCGCATGGCGGCTACCGGAGGAACCTTCGATGCGGTCCAGGCGGGAAGCAGCGCCGAGAGGGTTGTGACGATGACTCCGACGCCCATGCCGACGATGAAGGTCCGTGGCTTGAAGACGAGCCCGGTGGCGGGCAGCTCGATACCCAATGCGGCCAGCAGCCCCTTGAGCCCGAGGGCGAACCCGGCGCCGGCGGCGATGCCGATGATGGAGGCAATGATGGCCACCACCAGGGTCTCGAGAAGGATCATCCAGGTGACCTGCGCCCCGGTGGCGCCCACGGCACGCAGGAGAGCCAGCTCTCGCGTTCGCTGAGCCACGATGATCGAGAACGTGTTGGCGATGATGAAGGCGCCGACGAACACGGCGACGCCTGCGAACACCAGCAGGATGATGTTGAACACATCGAGGAAGCCTTGATTGACGTCTTCGTTCTGTTCGGCAATGAGGTCGGCTTGTCCGATGGCCTCGAAGCCGGAGGGGATAGTGGCGTTGATGGCCGCCAAGAGATCAGCCTGGCTCACCCCCGGTGCGGCGGCGGCTTCGATACTGTCGAACTGGCCCTCGGCGTCCAGGACCTGTTGGGCGGTAGCCGTATCAAAGGCGGCAACGGTGGCACCCAGCAGGCTGTCTACCTGATCAAACCCGAAGATTCCGACGATGCGGAAGGTCTGCCGGGGGCCGACAAACAGGATGTCGACGGCCTCTCCGAGGCGGAAGTCGTTGTTTTCAGCCGTGCCGGCGTCAATGGCCACTTCCCCCGGACCGGCGGGGCCGGTGCCTTCCCGGAGTGTGGCGATGTTGAGCTCGGTGTCCGACCAGTTGACTCCGATAGACGGCGCGCCTCCGGTGGTGACGGCGTCCCCGTCTCGGTCGATGAACTGGGCGTAGCCGGCCAGGGAGCCCTGGGCCACCCCAACTTCCGGAATGGCACTCACGGTTTCCAGCAATGACTCGGGCACGCGGTCGCGTCCGCCACCCGCCTGCTGGTTTGAAGTGAAGGAAGCTTCGGCTCGGACCGTCACATCGATGCCCTCGTTGAGGGTGCCGAACAAATCGTCGAAAGCCCCGCGCATCGTGTCGGTAAGGATGAACGTTCCCGACACGAACGAGATCCCGACGACGATGGCCAGAGCGGTTAGAAACAGACGGAGCTTGTGGCCGGAAAGCCCCTTGAGTGCAGTCTTGAACACTTAGGCCTCCAGGGTCTTGAGGCGGTCGAGCACCCGCTCGGAGGTGGGGTTGTCCATCGAGTCGACGGTCTGTCCGTCGGCCAGGAAGATCACCTTGTCGGCGTAGGCGGCGTCGAGCGGATTGTGGGTGACCATCACGATGGTTTGCCCAAGGTCGTCCACCGCCCTGCGCATGAACCCGAGCAGCTCGGCACCTGACTGCGAGTCGAGGTTGCCTGATGGCTCGTCGGCGAACACGATCTCCGGCCGCGAGACGAGGGCTCGGGCGGCCGCCACTCGTTGCTGCTGGCCTCCCGAAAGCTCGGATGGCCGATGCTTGAGCCGATCGGACAGGCCGACCGCCCCGACAACCTGGTCGTGCCACTCCGGGTCGGGCTTCTTGCCGGCAATGCTGAGCGGCAGGGCGATGTTCTCCTCGGCATTGAGGGTGGGGATGAGGTTGAAGGCCTGAAAAATGAACCCGACCTTGTCACGACGCAAGAGGGTCAAGGCTTTGTCGTTGAGCGTGCCCAGGTCGGTGTCACCGATGAAGACCGCTCCGCTCGTGAGGCTGTCGAGGCCGGCGATGCAATGCAGCAGGGTTGATTTACCCGAACCGGACGGTCCCATGATGGCGGTGAATTGGCCGCGGTCGAAGTTGACGGTGATGCCGGCCAGTGCCTGAACCTGGGCGTCTCCTTCGCCGTAAGTCTTGACCGCATCTACCGCCCGGGCGGCTACACGGGTCGTGGCATTGGTCGATGCAGTCATAGCAAGGTCCCTCCGAGTGGCTTGTTTTGTCCCCCAGCAATGACCACAAACGCTAACGCGATCACCGATCGATTCGATAGTTGTTTCCTGGCCGGGCACCTCAAGAAAACCCCCTGTGGCGCCGATGCTTGGCCTGTGACAGACCGTTTCGATTTCGACCATCCCGCCCCGAGCATCGAAGGTATTCGGGCGCGTCTGGCTGCAACTCCCGACCTGGATGAGCGGGGTGCTCGCCGTCCGTCGGCCATCTCCGTGCTCCTCAGTCTGCTCGAGCAGCGCGACCGACGGGCCGCCGAACACGCCTTTCGGGTGGCCGAACTAGCCTCCAGCCTCGGTATCCGAGTGGGCCTGGCTCCCGTGCAGGTGGCCCGGCTCCGGTTGTCGGCTTTGTTGCACGATGTTGGCAAGCTGAGCGTTCCCGATGAGGTGCTCGACAAGCCGGGCCCTCTCACCGATGAGGAATGGGATCGGGTGCGCAACCATCCCGAGTACGCCTTCCAAATGATTGCCTCGTCCGTTCACCCGGAGGTGGCCGAGACGGTCCTCAAGCATTGCGAACGGATCGACGGCAAGGGCTACCCCAACGGAGATATCGGCGAAGAGATCCCCATTCAGTCACGCATCCTGCTGGTAGCCGATGCTTACGACGCCATGCTCAGTCCCCGCCCCTATCGGCTGCCCATGGCGGTGGATGAGGCGTTGGCCATCATTTCTAAAGGAGCAGGCACCCAGTTCGACGCCGAAGTCGTCGCCGCCCTCGCCACGGTCGTCAGCGAACAAGGCTGGGACGCGGCTTGATTGAAACCCTCCGGGTTTCAATCAAGCGATGTATTCACTCGATTTCTCGGCCGCGTAGGGGCTGAGTCCTGTTTCAGGCCGAGAAATACGATTGCTCCCGCCAGGTGGCTGGCTGATCGACGGCCGGCGCCGCCGGCGCCAGGCCCAGTGCAACCCCGCTAACTTCTTGCTAGGTCTTGCGTCCTGCGTCCTGCGTCCTGCCGCCTATTTCATGTGCCGCCACTACCGTTCCCGTATGCCAGACAAGTCCGACAGTTCCCCCGAGCGGGAAGCTGCTCGCGGGCCCGGCAAGGTGTTGTTCCTTTCCCTCGGCCTGGGCGCCCTGTGGATCTTCCTGGCTTTCAACAGTCCGGAGACCACGTTTCACCTAGGTCCGCCTCTGGTAGCGGCCGCCGTGGCCATGAGTCACCGCAGCACGGGTTCCGGTCCGTTGTCCAACCCGGCCGCCGCGGGAGCGGCAGTGTCGGGGCTCACCAATGCGCTGGTGGCGACTGCCGTCTTGGCCTTCAACGACAAATTGGAGGGCGGCTCATTGTTGCCGTTCGGCGACGCCACAGTCGAGGCGCTCGTCTTTGCCGTGGGGGGTGCGGTGGTCGGTTTCGTGATCGGCATCTGGGGCCGGGGATCGGCTGAGTAATCATGTGCGGCCGTTTTGTTCAGAGCGCCTCTGCCGACGACTACGCCCGCTACTTCGGGGCAGATGCCGTCCAAACCGAAGGCTTGAAGGCCAACTACAACGTGGCCCCCACCGACCCGGTCTATGCCGTGGCCGAGCACAAAGACAAGCGGCTGGTCGGCACATTTCGCTGGGGCCTGGTGCCCCATTGGTCCAAGGACCGCAAATCGGCCGCCCGGTTCATCAACGCTCGTTCCGAGACCCTGGTCGAGAAGCCAGCTTTCCGGGACGCCTTCAAGAGCCACCGGTGCCTGATCCCGGCCGACGGGTTCTATGAGTGGACCCGTCGAGGCGACCTCAAGATCCCCCATTTCATCCACATCGGCAGCCATGCCCCTATGGCTCTCGCTGGGGTGTGGGCATCGTGGAAGGATCCGGCCACCGACGAGTGGTTGCGCACCTGTTCGATCATCACGACTCAGCCGAACGAGTTCATGCTCCCGATCCATGACCGGATGCCGGCCCTGCTGCCCGAGGCGACCTGGGATGCCTGGCTCGATCGAGACAACAACGACGTGGAACAGCTCCGCGGGTTTCTCGTCCCGCCGCCCGAAACGCTCCTGGAAACCTATGAGGTCTCAACCGAAGTCAACAGCGTCCGTAACAATCGGCCGGAGTTGCTGCTGCCCGCTTGAAAATGTGAGACCGCCGGGCTCACTCCGAGGGGGGAAGAAGAACCGGCGGCCTCACCCGTCGCGGTTGGGCGACGGTTGCGCTGCAGTGGTTACTGCGCACAATCAGCCAACCACTCACCGGTCGGTCCCGTTGCCGTAGCGATGACGGTTCGCGGAACCCTCGAAAGGGCTAGTTACCCTTTGGAGCCGTGGGTGCTCGTCGGACAACTGTCTTTTCATGCTGATTGCTTTGACCTTCACTATTGGTGGCCTGGTGGTGTTGCCGCTGGCTGCGGACCGCTTCGTCGTCTCGGCTGGGCGGATCAGCCGGGCCCTCGGCCTATCACCAATCCTGGTGGGGGCTCTGCTGGTTGGTTTTGGTACCTCCCTCCCGGAGGGTGTTGTGTCGGGTTGGGCGGCCGCCAAAGGAAACCTCGACTTTGCAGTCGGCAACGTCGTCGGCTCAAACGTGGCCAACCTGGCGTTGGTGCTGGGAGTCGCCGCCTTGATTCGGCCGATTGCCGCCAGCCGCAGCTTGATCCTTCGGGAGGGTTCCCTCGTATTGCTGGTCACTGTCGTCTACGCCGGCTTCCACTTCGACCGCCAGGTGGCTCGGTGGGAGGGCCTGATACTGCTCGCCCTGCTGCTGGTGGCGGTCTCCTTGCTCATCCGCTGGTCGCTCACAGATGTCCTGGAAGTCGTCCAGGAACTCGAAAGCGGTGTCCGACTGAGGTGGGAGTGGGTCATCGGGCTCGGCACGATGATCCTGACAGTGGCCGCGGCCACCTCCCTGGTGGAGGGAGCCGAGCGCTTGGCCGACGAGCTCGGCATCCAGTCGGCCTTCATTGCCGCCACCCTGGTGGCCGTCGGCACCAGCCTTCCCGAGTTGGCGACTGCGGCGGCGGCAGTGCGTCGCCATCAGAGCGACCTGGCCCTCGGCAATGTGCTCGGGTCGAACCTGTTCAACCTGCTGGCAGTCGGCGGCATCGCCTCCACCATCGCCCCCGGACCACTCGACGGCGGGTTCATCCCGCTTCTCTGGGTGCTGTTGGTGCTCACGTTGTTTGTTGGGTTGCTGGCTGCCAACGGCAATCGGTTGCTGCGATGGGAGGGCATGGTGCTCCTCGTCTTCTTCGCCGTCTTTGTGTGGCTGGCCGGCGCCAACCTCGCCTGAACTACTCTGCCCGCCATGACTGAACGCGACAGTGCTCTCCGAGCCGACATCCGCCGGCTGGGTACCAGCCTTGGTGAGACCCTGGTCAGACAGGTCGGGCCCGAGTTGCTGGCGTTGGTCGAAGAAGTGCGGGCCGCCACCAAGCTGTTGCGGAGCGGCGAGGACGCCGACGCCTCCCGGCTCGAAGCGCTGTTGGCCGGTCTCGACATGGACACGACCATCAACCTGGTGCGGGCCTTCAGCTCCTATTTCTTCTTGGCGAATGTTGCCGAGCAAACCCATCGGGTGAGCGACCCGGCCTCCGGTGCCCAGGCGCAACTGCTCGACGAGCCGCTGGCGGGAGTGGTCGATCGGATTCTCGAAGCCGAAGTTGACGAGGAGGTGCTGGCCGACGTGCTTGAGCGCCTCGAGCTGCGGCCGGTATTCACCGCCCACCCGACCGAGGCCGCCCGCCGGTCTCTGCTCACCAAAGGAGCGGACATCTCCGACCTGTTGACCGAGCGGAGCGACCCGCGGGTCTCTCCCTCCCAGCGGCGCCGCATCGACCGCCGCACCAGCGAACTGATCGACCTCATGTGGCAGACCGACGAGCTCCGTCACGATCGCCCGAGTCCAATCGACGAGGCTCGCTCGGCCATCTACTACTTCGACGATGTGTTCGAAGAAACGGCCGGTCCGCTGTCGGACCTCATCGACGAGCAGTTCGCTCGCCTCGGTCCCGGCCTGGCACCCGATTCGTTCCCGATTCGCTTCGGGACCTGGGTGGGGGGTGACCGCGACGGCAATCCCAATGTCACCCGCGAGGTCACGGCTGAGGTGCTGGCCATCCAGCACGAGCACGGGCTCCGCAACCTCATCAAGGCGGTGGAGGAGTTGGCCGCCGAGTTGAGTGTGTCTGCCCGGTTGGTCGAGCCCGATGCGGCCCTCGCCGCCTCGCTGCTGGCCGATCAGGAAGCGCTTCCCCACGTGTTCGCTCGGTTCGGAGAGCTCAATGCCTGGGAGGCCTACCGCCTCAAGCTGGCGTTCGTCCATCAGCGGCTTCACAACACCCGGGCTCGTTTCGAGCGGGGGACCGACCACGTTCCCGGCGTCGACTACCTCAGTGCCGGGCAACTGCTCGACGACCTGCGCCTCCTCCATGGCTCGTTGACCGGCGGGCGCGGCCGGCTCATCGCCGAAGGCTCGCTCACCCGGCTGATGCGCCGGGTGGACGGGTTCGGGTTCCACCTGGCCGTCATGGACATTCGGGAGGACGCCGGCCGCGTCCACGAAGCCGTCGCCGCCCTGTATGAACAAGTGGACGGCTCGGGGGAGTCCTATCTCATGATGGATCGGGCGGGCCGAGCCAAAGTGTTGGCCGATGAGTTGGAGAGCAAACGCCCGCTGGCCTCGCCAACCACCTCGCTGAGCGGGGAGGCGGCGATCACCATGGGAGCGTTCCATGCGGTCCGCGATGCCCTCGACACCTACGGCTCCGATGTCATCGAGAGCTTCATCCTGTCCATGACTGTTTCCGCCGACGACGTGCTGGCTGCCGCCGTTGCCGCCCGCGAAGCCGGCCTGATCGACGTGGCGGGAGGGGTGGCCCGCATCGGATTTGTGCCCCTCTTCGAGACGATCGGCGAGATCCGGGGAGGGGCCGACAGCCTCGACCTCCTGCTGTCGGCGCCCGCCTACCGGCGGATCGTTGCGCTGCGGGGCGACATTCAGGAAGTGATGCTCGGTTACTCCGACTCCAACAAGCACGGCGGGATCACCACTTCGCAATGGGAGCTGTATCAGGCCACCCGGATGATCCGTCAGGTGGCGGCCCGTCACGGTGTCCGCTTGCGCTTCTTTCACGGCCGGGGCGGCACTGTCGGCCGGGGTGGCGGCCCCACCGGTGACGCCATCATGGCCCAGGCTTTCGGGACGGTGGACGCCACCCTCAAGCTCACCGAGCAGGGCGAAGTCATCTCCGACAAATACGGCCTCCCCGATCTGGCCTTCCGGAACCTCGAAGTCGCCCTCTCGGCGGTCTTGGAGGCCTCGGTGCTGCACCGGCACTCCCGGTCCGACGAGGAGACGCTGGCCCGGTGGTTCAACGCAATGGATTCCATCTCCGATGCGGCGTTCACCGCCTACCGATCTCTCATCGACGATCCCGACCTGGTTCCCTACTTCCTCAGCTCAACTCCGGTCGAAGAGCTCGGCGCCATGAACATCGGCTCGCGCCCGGCCCGCCGTCCTGGGACCGGTTCGGGTCTCGACGGGCTGCGAGCCATCCCCTGGGTGTTCGGCTGGACCCAGAGCCGCCAGGTAGTACCCGGCTGGTTCGGAGTGGGCACGGGCCTGGCGGCGGCCCGAGCCGCCGGCCTCGACGATCTGATTGACGAGATGTACGAACGCTGGTCGTTCTTCCGGGCGTTCATCTCCAACGTCGAAATGACGCTCACCAAGACCGACATGCCCGTAGCCGCCCGCTACGTCGACCGGCTGGTCGATCCCGCCCATCGGCACTTGTTCGACGACATCCGGGCCGAGTTTGAGCTCACGGTGGCCCAGGTACTGACAGTCACCGGCGAGGACGACCTGCTCGATCGCAACCCAACCCTGGCCAGAACGCTGGCGGTCCGCGACGTGTACATCGACCCCATGAGCCTGGTCCAGGTCGAGCTGCTCGCCAAAGCCCGGGCGGGGGGCGCCGACGACAAACTCCGCCGGGCCCTGCTTTCGACGGTCAACGGTATCGCCGCAGGTCTGCGCAACACGGGGTAAGGGCAGCACGCAGGACGCTTTGCGCAGGACGCAATAAGCAGTAAGCAGTAGGCAGTAAGCAATATCTGGGTCACGGGTCTTCTGTTGGCGGACCCGCAGTGGACGTCAGTGCGGCACCACAAGAGGTATGAGGTCTGGCGACTGGCACATCAACTAGTGATTGATGTCTATCGACTGACAGACGGTCTTCCAGCAGCAGAGCGTTATGGGTTGGCCACACAGATGAATCGAGCCGCAGTGTCAATATCCTCGAATGTGGCAGAAGGCCCGGGCCGAGGGAGTGACGCCGACTTCTGTCGATTCCTCCTAATGGCCAATGGCTCGGCCAACGAGCTGGAGAGCCAGCTACTCATAACGCGGGAGTTGAGATTGGCCGACGGTGAAGCGGCTGCGAGACTCCTCGGGCAGGTCGACCAGGTCCGACGACACCTCATCAAGCTCATCAAGGCCGCCAGTTAACGCCTACTGCCTACTGCCTACTGCCTACTGCCTACTGCTCCTGCCTACTGCCTACTGCCTATTGCCTACTGCGTCCTGCGTCCTGCGTCCTGCGTACTGCGTACTGCGTACTGCGTACTGCGTACTGCGTCCTAGCGTCCTGCGCAAAGCGTCCTGCGTCCTGCGTCCTGCGCCCCCTATCTACCACGCACCGCAGGATGTATCCTGCAGATATGGAGCCGGAACAAACCATCACGTGCGTTGACTGTGGAGGGGTTGCCCACCTGCTGACTCAACGTCCCGCCGATGACCCGTTCCTTCCTGGTGACATGGCCGCCTACACCTGCGAGGACTGCAACCACCGGCTGGACATCGTGCTCGATGAGGACGAAGAAGTCGGCCAGTTTGCCGGTCAGTAAACGCAGTGGGCTTCCGTGATCGCGCCGATGCGGGTCGACAGCTCGGCGCCGCCCTCACTCGCTTCCGAGAACTAAACCCGCTCGTGATCGGGCTCCCTCGCGGAGGGGTGGTGGTGGCAGCCGGAGTCGCCTCAGCTCTCGAGGCCGACCTCGACATCCTGGTGGTTCGCAAACTGGGGGCGCCCGGCCAACCCGAGCTGGGACTGGGGGCCATTGCCGAAGGTGGCGTCTTGCTGCTCAACAAGCCACTCATGCGGCAGGTGCGGATCACAAAGGAACAGTTGCAGTCCACCATCGACTCCGAGAACGACGAGCTCAAGCGTCGGCTGGAGACCTATCGGGGCGATCGGGAACCCATCGAAGTCACCAACCGCCTGGTGATCCTGGTAGATGACGGATTGGCCACCGGCGGTTCGGTTCGAGCGGCCGCCGGTGCCCTTCAGCATCTCGGGGCATCCCAGCCGGTGCTGGCCGTTCCGGTCGGGTCCCCCGAAACGGTTAGGGAGCTAACACCCATGTTCAGTGAGGTGGTGTGCCTTGAATCCCCGGCTCAGTTCTTCTCGATTGGCCAGTTCTATGACGACTTCAGCCAGACCACCGACGAGGAAGTCGTCGAGCTTCTGACCGACTGACCCTTTCGGACCGACTCGAGGACCGGTACGATCATTCATTCCGCCACCGCGGCGGTTGATTCGAAAGGTTTGGGCCATGACCACATTTGTCGAGACCGTGCAGCGCCGGTGGCTGGCGCTTCCCGGAATCGTGCTGGTGGCCATCGGCGCCGGCCTCTGGGGGACCGACGCCTTGTTTCGGCGGGGGCTGGCCCTCGAATTGCCATCGGCAACGGTGGTGTTCTGGGAGCACCTCATCCTGGTGGCCATCACCTTCCCACTGGTGCTCGCCTTTCTCCGTTCCCGGCCGCGGCTGACCGGCCGCGACATCCTGTCGTTGCTGCTCATCGGGGTGGGTGCTTCGGCGCTGGCCACGATGCTGTTCACCGAGGCTTTCACCTACGGCAATCCGACCACTCCACTGCTCCTCCAGAAGCTGCAGCCGGTCATCGCCATCCTGGGTGCCTACGTGCTGCTCAAGGAGCGGCTGCTTCCCCGGTACGGCGTCTATTTCGTGCTGGCGTTTGGCAGCGCCTGGCTCATCTCGTTTGGCGATCCAACCAACGTCAGTGTCAACGAGCTGGCGCCGGCCCTGTTGGCGATCGGGGCGGCGGTGTTGTGGGGGATGGGCACCGTCCTTGGCCGGCACATGACCTCCAAGATTCCTGCCAACCAGTTGACGGCACTCCGGTTCGCCATCGGGCTGCCAGCCAGTGCGATCATCGTCGGCTTCCGGGGCGAGACCAATATTGCAGCCGGCATCGGACTCGGAGATTTCCGGACCCTGGTGCTGCTCTCACTCATTCCCGGCCTGGCCGCCATCGCCATTTACTACCGGGGCCTCAAAGGAACGCCTGCCTCGGCGGCCACTCTGGCCGAGTTGACCTTCCCCTTGACGGCCATCCTCATCGGATGGGCCAGGTTCGACACCGTGCCGACCAACACCCAGTGGGTGGGGATCGCCGTGCTGGCTGCCACCATTGTGGTGATGAGCCGGGCAGCCAATCGGACGCCGGAAGCCATCGGCGTGAAGGCTCCGGCCGTGGGGCTGCCGCGGTCGCCGGTTCCCGAGCGGGCTGCTTAGCCGGCGGCTCGGGCCTCGGCCACCAGCGAATCCAATAGACGCTGGATCTGCGTGCGATAGCGCTCGTCGGTAAAGGTGAGATCCTCGTCAAAATGCTTGGAGGCATGGCTGATCAACACGTTCGGTCGAGTTACGACCCGCATGTCGTTGTGCATGAGGATTTGGCGCAAATGCTGTTGGGCATAGGCAGTGCCGAGGCGTCCGCCGGCTCCCATGATGGCCGCCGGCTTGGCGTCCAGTGGAGACTCGGGGCCCCGGGATGCCCAGTCGATGGCGTTCTTCAGCACGCCGGGCACCGACCAGTTGTACTCAGGCGTAGCAAAGAGGATGGCGTCGGCCTGCCGTAGGTGGGCCCGCATCGCTTCGACCGGCTCGGGAAAGCCAACGGCTTCCTCAACGTCATGGTTGAACAGCGGCACGTCCGCATACTCGACGATCTCCAGTTTGGTGTCGTCGGGCAGCACCGCCTGGGCGGCTCGCAGCAGGGCCGTGTTGTACGAGCCCCGCCGCAAGCTACCGGAAACGCCGGCGATGTTGATCGTGCTCACTTAGCCCTCTTGAGCTATGAGCTGGGCCTCGATTTCGAGCTTGAAGGTCTCGGAAACCAGCAGGCCGCCACCGTCGAGGGGGACGTTCCAGCTGAGGCCAAAGTCATGGCGCTTGAGCTCACCGGATGCCGAGAAGGCCACTTTGGCGTTGCCCCACGGGTCGGCGATGACTCCCAAGAATTCGAGGTCGAGGGTGATCGGCTGGGTGTTGCCGATAATCGTCAGGTCACCGGTGAGGGACCAGGCATCGCCCTTGGGCTCGATGCTGGTGCTCTTGAAGGTGAGGTTCGGATGGTTCTCGACATCGAGAAAGTCCCCCGACTTCAGGTGGCCGTCGCGATCATCAGTTCCGGTGGTAATGGAATCGGCCTTGATGGTGAGCTCAACGGTCGAGGCCGTGATGTCCTCAGCCATGGTCACGGTGCCCTCGAACTCGTTGAAGTGGCCGCGAACCTTGGTCACCATCAAGTGGCGGGCGACGGCTTCGATCTTGCTGTGGGTGGGGTCAAAGGCATAGGTGCCCGTAGCGGGAACGGCTCGGCCGTCAACTTCACGAGAGGCGGTGGTCGTCACAGTATTACTCCTAGGAAAGAAAGGGTGTCGAGGGGGAAACTGTGCCGGCGGGCTGTCTATTCCCCGATCAGGTGCCGGGCTTGACCACCCGTTGGCCTGCCAGGGAGCCGATGAGCTCGACGATTAGCTCGGCCGTCTGGTTCTGGTCGTCGAGGATCGGGTTCACTTCGGTGAATTCGGCCGAGGTGATGATGTCGGCCTCAGCCAGCAGCTCCATCATCAAGTGGCTCTCGCGATAGGTGAACCCTCCGACCACCGGGGTTCCGGTGCCGGGGGCATGGCGGGGGTCAATGGCATCGGCATCGAACGACAGGTGGATGTGGTCGACTCCATCGGCGGTGAGGACGGCGAATGACTCCTCGAGGATTGAAGGGATCCCCCGCATGTCGACGTCGTGCATCGTGAAGAAGGTGATGGCCGAGGCCCGCAGGCGGTCGGCCTCCAGGCGGTCGACGCTGTGCAGCCCGATGATGACCGTGTGATCCTCAAGCGCTTTGGGAGCAACCCCGCCCACTTGCACGAGGCTGTCCGGCCCTTCTCCGAGGATGGCGGCCACCGGCATGCCGTGGATGTTGCCGCTCGGGCTGGTCTCGGGCGTGTTGTAGTCGGCGTGGGCGTCGATCCACAACAGCCCGTGGCGCGGCTCGACGGCCGCCACGCCGCCCATCGTGCCGACCGCAATCGAATGGTCGCCACCGATGACGAGCGGGAAGTGCCCGGCCCGGACCGCCGCTTCGGTGACTTCAGCCAATGCGGCCGACGCTTCGACCACCGGGGCCAGGTAGCGGGCCGATGGGTCGCCCTCGTCGACGGTGGTCATGGGGGCACATTCGATGTTTCCCCGGTCGATCACCGTGAACCCGAGTGACTCGAGACGGGGGATGACGCCGGCCACCCGCACCGCACTCGGCCCCATGTCCACCCCGCGGTGGATCTGACCGAGATCCTGGGGAGCTCCGATCAGTTCGATGGTTGGTTTGGAGGCGAGCACCGACGCAGGCTACCGGTATATGGCGGGCCCGCGTAGGGTGTCGCCATGAAACGACTCACCCTGCTTATTGCCATTGTTCTGATCGCTACCGCCTGTGGATCCGATTCTGATTCGTCAGATACCACGGTCGCCGATTCCACTACCACTACGACCGTCGCCACGACCACGACCGAAGATGCCGACGCTGGCGATACGACCACGACCACCGGCGCCGCCACCGCCCAGTTCGTCATCAGCCGAGTTGTGTTCGGCGATGATGGATATGTCTCGGTGACCAATGTCGGAGGCGAATCCGGCAATCTCGAGGGGTGGCAGCTGTGTCAGCGCCCGGCTTACTTCGGCATCGGGTCGGTTGAGGTAGCGGCCGGAGAGACCGTTCACTTCACCACCGGCGACCCCGGCGGCAACCTGTCCGGACAGGTCATAGATTCCGGCGGTCGTTTCAGCACGCTGAACGCCGACAACGGAGAGATTGGCCTGTACATCGACAGCTCGTTTGGAAGCGCGGCTTCTATCCGCAGCTATGTCGAGTGGGGTTCGGCGGGTCACGGTCGCAGCTCGGTGGCCGTCGAAGCCGGAATCTGGGATGGCGGGTTCGTAGCGGCCGGGGGAGCTCCCGGCATTGCTGCCACCGTCCTTGCGCCCTCATCTGTCGGTGACTGGGCGACCAGCTAGGGCTTGACCGGACGGTGGCCGACCGCCCTGGCCGGCTCCTTCTTGACCGCGGCGGCCGTCCTCCACCCGAACCGCTTGTAGCGTGGACCGTGTTCGATGGTGTCGGTGACGAGCTCACCGATGACGGGGGCGAACTTGAAGCCGTGGCCACTTCCACCGGTGGCGACCACCAGGCTTTTGAGCCGGGGATGGCGGTCGATGAGGAAGTCGCCATCGGTGGTATCGGTATACAGGCACAGCCGGGTGTCGACGATCGGCGCCTCCGCCACCGCCGGAAGCCACTCGGTGAGGAACCCCCGGAAGTGGGCTTCCCAATCTTCGGCGATCTGACGGTCCTCGTCGGGCCCGATGATCCTCCCGGCCCCGTGGTTGGCGACCTTGAGGACGCCGGTCGCACTGCTCGGAAAGCCGTACCAGCCGGTGTTGGC
Organism: Acidimicrobiia bacterium; assembly: GCA_029862065.1. Taxonomy (GTDB): domain Bacteria; phylum Actinomycetota; class Acidimicrobiia; order Spongiisociales; family SHLN01; genus SHLN01. The sequence goes on from JAOTYB010000004.1 coordinate 16,868, forward strand.
AATATCGGCCGCCCACGGCAGGAAGTGGGGCGGGCGGAATCGCTCGGGCTCCCCGGGCAGGAAGTGGACGATCGGATGGCCGGTGGTAACGATCAGCTCGTCGAGATCGGGTACCAGGCCGGCGGTCCAGGCCCCGGCGGCCACCACCGTTAGGTCTGACAGGAGCCGTTGGCCGTCCTCGGTGACCACCCCTTCCACTCGGGACCGGCGGGTCATCAAGTCGGTGACCTTCGTTTCGACCAGCCGCACCCCCACCCCGGCCGCATCGGCAAGCAGGCGCGCCACCACCGCCCCGCTCTCGGCCCAGCCGGCCCGGCCGTTTACGTAGCCCTCGACTCCGGCCGGCAGGGACCACTGCGGATAGCGCTCGCCGACGGTTGAGGCCATTACCTGCTCCACCGGGAATCCCCGGCTTTCCAGAGCGGTGAAGCTGGCATGTTCGTAGCTGCCGGGGCTCATGGCGGCTCCCGAGAGGATGAGAAAGCCGGTCTGGTGATACAGGTCGCTGCCCCAGGCTTCGTTCCACGCCTGCCAGTGAGGGAAAGCCTCCTCCATGAGATCGATGTAGAGGGAGTCGGTGCCGTAGTCGGCCCGGATGATCTTGCTGATGTCGGTGGAGGCGGCCAACGGATGGGGGAGCGGGCCGGGGTCGACGAGGGTGACCTCCCATCCCTGATCGACCAGGGCAATCGCCGAGGCAACTCCGAAGACTCCCGCTCCCACGACGGTGGCTGACTTCATGTTCGGAGCCTACGCAGGAACGGGTAGCGTCAACTCGTGCCGACCTATCGTGCTCTCCAGCTTGTTGAACAGAACGCCCCGCTGGTCGAGGTCGACCTGCCGGTGCCCGATTTGGGTGCCGGAGAGGCCCTGGTGCGGGTGCAAGCCGCCGGCATCTGTCGCTCGGACGTGCACTACCTGCAAGGGAGCCCCAAATTGCCGCCGCTTCCGAGGACACTCGGCCATGAGGTGGCTGGGGTGATCGAGGCACTCGGGCCGACCGCTCCGGCCGGGCTGGTCGAGGGTCTGCGAGTGGGCGTTCACTATCAAACCAGCTGCGGAACCTGCCGTTTCTGCCTGGCCGGCCACGATCAGTTCTGTGTGTCGGGCCTGATGATCGGCAATTCGCGTGAAGGCGGATACGCCGAACAGATGGTGGTTCCCGCTCGCAATCTGGTGGCCGTCCCCGACTCCGTCCCCATCGAACATGCGGCCGTCATGATGTGCTCGTCGGCCACTTCGCTGCACGCCCTCAACAAAGGGCGGCTGGTAGCCGGCGAGCGAGTGGCCGTATTTGGTTTGGGGGGCCTCGGTCAGTCGGCCGTCCAATTGGCCCTCGCCCTTGGGGCCGACCAGGTCTACGCGGTCGACCTCAACCCGGCCAAGGTGCAACTGGCCGCCGATTACGGGGCCATTCCCGTCGCCGGAGGGCCGGAGGCGGTCGAGGCGATCCGGGCGGACGGGGGCGTCGATGTGGCGCTCGAACTGGTCGGCCTGGCCGCCACCATGCGCCAAGCCATCGATGTGCTGAGGCCGCACGGCCGGGCGGTGGCGGTCGGTCTGGCCGAAGAGCCGATCTCGATTGACGCCTACGAGGACCTGGTGCTGCGCGAGGCCGAGATCGTCGGAGTGTCCGACCACCTCGCCACCGAGCTGCGCCCGCTCCTCGACCTGGCCGCCACGGGCCGGCTCGACCTGTCGCGGATTGTCACCAATCAGGTCCCCCTCGAAGCGGGCCCGGTCAACCAGGCGCTCGACGACCTGGCCGCCTTCGGCGACCAGGTCCGTACCGTGATCGTTCCGTTCGCCCCCGAATAGCGTCCGGGTTGATCCTCACCGTGCAGTGGCCGATGGATTCCCCTATGACCGACTCGATACCGGAGCGTCACCGCTATCCCCGATTGCGGCTCTTCCTTGGAATGAGCGCCGTCATCTTCGGCCTCGGGCTGGTGGTGTTGGTGAGTGCCGTCGGCCACTGCTCGGCGTTTGGTGGGGCGTGTCCGTCGGACCCCCCAGCCTTGTGGGACGACGATGTGTTCGGCTCCGCGGCTGCCGGGGGATTCATCGCCGTGGCGATACCGATGTGGCTGCGAGAACCCACGTGGTTAAGGCTGCGGACTGCAATGCCGGTCGGGCTGGCCGTCGCCGTGGTGGTTGGATTGATTGCCCGGAGCGCGGCGGCTGGCTGATTGCACCTCGGGCGGGTCATAATCCGGGTGTGACCACCAAAGCTCAAATCATCGACGCCCTCAACGAGCTTCGCCTGCTCATGACCCTGGAGGAGGGGAGCCCTCAGGCCTTCCGGGTGCGGGCCTATGACAACGCCATCCAGGGATTGGAGTCGACCACCGCCGACGTAAGTGCGATGACCGACACTGAGCTGGTGGCCCTCAAAGGGGTTGGCAAGAGCACGGCGGCCAAGATCCGCGAGCTCATCGACACCGGCTCCATCAAGAAACTCGACGGGCTGCGCGAGAAGTATCCGCCCGAGTTCGTCAACCTCACCCGCATCCCCGGCTTGGGGCCCAAAACGCTGCTGATGCTGCGTGATGCGCTGTCGATCAACAACCTCGACGACCTTAAGGAAGCGCTGGCCGCCGAGAAGCTCCGTGACCTGCCCGGTCTCGGTCAGAAAAGCGAGGAGAAGATCGCCACCGCCATCGAGCGACTGGGTTTGCACGGCAAGGACACCCGCACTCCGATCGTCGATGCCCTGCCGCTGGCCCGGGCGATCGTGACCGAGCTGCTGGAGCTGCCCGAAGTCGGGAAGGTCGACTACTGCGGAAGCCTGCGGCGATTCCGCGAGGACATCGGTGACATCGACATCCTCGTCTCCTCCACCAAGCCGGCCCCGGTGATGGATTACTTCGTGGCCATGGCGCAGGTGGCCGAGGTGATCGGTCACGGCGACACCAAGAGCTCGGTCGTCACCCAGCGGGGGATCCAGGTCGACCTGCGGGTGGTCAAGCCCGGTGAATATGGGGCCGCTCTTCTCTACTTCACCGGCTCCAAGACTCACAACATCCATCTCCGCCAACTGGCCCTCGACCGGGAGTGGACCCTCAACGAGTACGCCCTGGCCGAGGCCGAGACCGACGAAGTGGTGGCGGCCAAGACTGAGAAGGACATCTATGCCGCCCTCGGCCTGCCCTTCATTCCGCCAACGATGCGGGAGGACACCGGCGAGGTGGAGCGGGCGGGCGGCGACGGTCTCCCCAAACTGGTGGAGCTAAAGGACATCAAGGGCGACCTGCACTATCACACCGACTTGTCGGGGGACGGGCGGGCTCCTCTGGAAGCGATGGTCGAGGCAGCCTCCGCCCGCGGCTACAGCTATCTGGCCATCACCGACCACGGCGAGGACCTCACCATCAACGGGGCCACCCGCCGCCAAATGCTGGCCCAGCGCAAGAAGATCGCCAAGCTCCAGGAGTCCTACCCCAAGATGCTTCTCCTGCATGGTTGTGAGCTCAACATCGGTCGGGATGGATCGGTCGACTACGACCTCGAATTCCAGCTCGGCTTTGATTACACAGTGGCCAGCGTTCACTCATTGTTTGACCTGGATCAAAACGTCCAGACCGAGCGGGTCATCCAGGCCATGGCCAACCCGGCGGTGAGCGCCATCGGCCACTTGTCCGGCCGCTACATCGGGCGCCGTCCCGGCATCCAGCTCGACCTCAACGCCGTGATGGAAGCGGCCGCCGCCACCGGAACCCTGATCGAGATCAACGGTGCGTTGCAGCGCCTAGACGCCACTCCCGAGGCCATCCGGATCGGGATCGAACACGGCGTGACCTTCGTCATCGACACCGACTCCCATCACACCAATGAGCTGGGGAGGATGGAGTACGGAGTGCTCAACGCTCAGCGGGGGTGGGTGGAGCGCTCGATGGTGGCCAACACCTGGCCGACCGCCAGGTTCCTCAAGTTTGTGGCCAAGAAGCGGAGTTGAGCGCCGTTTCGCCCGCTCAATATGTGCCGATCCAGAGCAGTGTTGGATCGGATCGTTATCGCTCATATTTGGTGTTCTGTGCCTCGATGTGGCTTCAAGGCAGGATTGCGAAGCTGGCATCGTGGGCGCAGCGCATGATCGAGAAATGTATCCGATCGAGAGTCGCGATCTTGGTGATGGCGAGACGCTCGGCGGACGTAGCGCCTCTCGGGAGTCGTGACTTCGCTCGCTGCTCCGGCGACTTGATGGACGCCTGAGGTCGTTGCCCCAAGATGGAGAAGCCGCAGAATGCGACCACTCCGTGCATCCGCTCGACGTCGGCGAGTCCCATACGCCCGGGCATCCGACAACAAACCGACATGCCGCACTGCGCTCTTCGTTTGGACAGCGCTTCCGCGTTGAGGTTTTCCGTTGGACACGCGAGCATTGGTTCATGTCCCTACCGACAGAGATCGCGGTTGTTGACGAGGGGCCGATCGAGTACCGACTCGAAGGCCAGGAGCAACGAACCGTTGTGTTCTTCCACGGCGGCCACATGCATGCGGGTGTCGCTCTAGGCGAGAAGCCGTTCTTGGATGGCGGATACTCGGTGTTGGTTCCGTCGCGTCCTGGCTATGGGCGGACGCCTCTCTCGACCCGAGCCGCCCCAGGAGCCTTCGCTGATTCGGTTATCGGTCTGGTTAGACACCTGGGGCTTGGCGAGTTGTCCGCGGTGGTCGGGATCTCCGCTGGAGGTCCGTACGCGGTTGCCATGGCCGCTCGACACGAGGGGATGGTTATGCGGCTGATCCTGCAAAGCTCCGTTTCGTCGTTGTCCTGGCCCGACAAGAAGACCCGTGTCGCGGCCCGCGTTGCGTTCAACCCGATTACCGAAGGCACAACGTGGGCCGCCACCCGCCTGCTACTGAAACTGGCACCTGATCGCGGGTTGTCCACCCTGCTCGGTAGCCTCTCGACGGAGTCCGGGCGGCGGGTTCTTGACCGCGTCAACGCCGAGGAGCGTGCCGAACTCGTTCAGCTCTTCATGTCAATGCGGTCAGGTCGAGGGTTCGTCAACGACCTCGCAACGACACTGGCCCCAGACGTTGCCCGCAGCGTGGCTCAGCCCACACTGGTGATGGCTTCCCGCTCCGACGGCTCTGTTCCGTTCGAACACTCGGAGCAACTAACCCGGCTCATCCCCAACGCGGAGCTCTTCATCAGCGAGTCTCAAAGCCATCTCCTTTGGTTCGGCGGCTCCACCGAAGCGTTGAACGACGCCATCCACAGTTTCCTCCCCTGACTCTTGGCGAGGACCAACGTGATCTGATCGAGGAGCAAAGCCGACATCCGACCGCACACAGCCCGCCTACCGCACAGATCACCCACCACTCGAGCGATATGGCGCACCCACCGGCGTCCCCGAACCGGCATTATCGAGCGGTGCTCTTAACAGACCGTTCCCGGCTCGCAGAACAGGGTGTCGCCAGCCTCGGTGTACTTGGTGAGCAGCCAATCGGAGAGGGTCGGTAGCAACCGGTCGGCCGACAGATAGCCGCGGGTGACGATTCCGTACTCCTCACCGTCCCGGACCACCAGGGTGGGGAATCCGGCGATACCCAGGGAACGGGCCTCGGAGAAGTCCTTCCAGGCCATCGCCGTCATCTCTTCGGAGCCGAGCAGCTCCATGAACTTGTCGGCGTCGATGTCGAAACCGTCGAGCAGAGCCGGATAGACGGTGGGGTCGGTGATGTCGATCCCTTCGGCATAGAAGGCGCGCTGGAGCCGGGAATGAAAACGCAACGTGTCCTCGGACCGGAGCTCGCGCATGGCGACCACCGCGATGGCGGGAACCTCGGTGTCGTAGCGCCAGCCGTCCCGCCGATTCAGGAAGGCGTGATCGAAGGGCTGGCCGGAGGCGTGGGCTACTTGCTCCCAGTGGTGGGCAAGGGTAAGAGCCATTTGATCATCGATCTCTTCGGACTCGGGACCGGGGCGAAGCCCACCCACGATCACCCGGATGGGGATCTCATAGACCTCGGCCATGCGGTCGAGGACGGGAGCGAAGCCCCAGCACCACGAGCACATCGGGTCGCCAACGTAAATGAATTCGAGATCTTGCGCCATGACTGGCCCAACGGTACCCCTCTCGCTTGCTTGCGGGAGGGGGCAACCCTTCGGGTTGCTTTGGGGTGGGGTGAGAGCGCGTTCCTATGCTCTCGATCTAGCATTGTGCTCTGTTGGCGGTTCGGTAACCGACTCCGCCGGTGTCCCCTTGGTGGTACCCATTCGCATGCCGCTGGGTTCGACAACACGGGAACGCGCTCTCACCCCCCTCCCAGCCTCCCCCGTCTTTGACGGGGGAGGGGCCAAAGCTCTAGCCCCTGCGGACGGACACTCGCTTGGGGGATCCCACGCCGATGCCCAGCAGGATCTCGCGACGGAGCGCACGGGCTCCCGTCGCCAGTCCGACGTAGGCGATGATCCAGGCCACCAGCCCGGTGATGAGGCCGGTCCTGGCCGGGTCATACACCAGTCCGGTAGACACCGTATACGCAATGACGATCACCGGCAGAGACACCAGTGAGGCAGCTTGATGGGCGGCGGCGGCGCTCTGGACCCGAGCCGAGATGCGCACAATGAGCGAAAGGGCAATGGCGATGGCCGGAGGCACCACCCACAGGATGAGGACCCACCAGCCACTGGTGGGGAAGAACCAGCCGCCGAGATCGGGGCCGACGATCAGGTTGACCAGCACCGAGTACACCCCGAACCCCAGGAGGGTGGCTCCGTAGCCCGGGATGAGGGCGGACAGGAGCTTGCCGACGTAGATCTCGCGTTCGGTGATGGGGGAGTGGGCGAGGAATTCGCCGGTGCCCCGCTCGCGCTCACCGACGATGGTGTTTGAACCAACGGCGGCGGCGATCGTCAGCGGAACGACGACGGCAATGGGGGCCAGCAGGTATACGGCAATGGCGAACGCTGCCTGGGACTCGGGAGTGTCGCCCCGGATGTTCTCCTGGATGGTGAGGGGAAGGGTCTTGAGCACCGTCCCGATCTGGGTGACGACCTCGCTGTCCTGGGCGCCGGCTACGACATTGAGGGCGACGATCGGCACGACGACGAAGAACAACGACGCCAGCAACCCCATGGGGATCCAGTAATCGCGGCTCTTGGCCAATTGCTGAAGGTCGGTGCGGGTAACCGCCCACACGCGGTGCCAGTTCACGGTTGCTCAACCTCCTGGCGCCGGTGGCGCTGCATCTCGAAGTACAGCTCTTCGAGTGTTGGTTGGATCGGCTCAACCCTGGTGAGCCGGGCGCCGCCTTCGACCAGGTGAGCGACGATATCGGGAAGCCGGTCGAGCTTGTCGAGTTCGACGGTTACGTGCCCGTTGACGGTGTGGGCGACTACGCCCTCCATGTCCGCCAGGCTGGCCAGCGTTGAGCGATCCTCGGCGTCAAAGTGAACCCGGGTGTCACTCCAGTAGGTCTCGGCCAGATGGTCGGGCGGTCCGGCTACCCAGGCATGCCCCTCGTTCATGAGCACTACCTGGTCGGCGATGCCTTCGGCTTCATGCAGCAAGTGGGTGCACATGACGATGGTCCGGCCCTGGCCGGCCATGTCTCGGATGAGATCGAGGACCGCCCGGGCCGACTCGGGGTCGAGGCCGGCGGTTGGCTCGTCGAGCAGCAACACGGTGGGGTCGTGGAGGATGGCCCTGGCCAGAGCCAGCCGGGTGCGCATGCCGGTGGAGTAGCCGCCGACGTTTTGATCGAGGGCTTGGGAAATTCCGAATCGCTCGGCCGCCTCAGCGATCGGAGCCGAGGCACCCAGCTCCCACATGTCGGCGGCAAATCGCAGGTTCTCCATGCCGGTGAGCCGGTCGTAGAAGGCAGCCTTGGGTGGGACCACGCCACTCACCCGGCGGATGGCAGTCCCGTCGACTCGCGGGTCCATGCCGAGGACCTGGATCCGGCCGTCGTCGGCCTGCAGGGCTCCGGTGGTCAGGCGAACCGTGGTGGTCTTCCCGGCCCCGTTTGGACCAAGCAAAACAGTGACCGAGCCGATCGCGATCTCAAGATCGAGGTCGCGGACGGCCTCGATGTCGCCGAAGCGTCGACCGACACGCGTAAAGGTGATTGCGGGATCTGGCATTCCGGTATCCATCGGCACGGACGGTACTTGTGTTGAGCCACTACCGCCGGGCGTACCCTGGTCGCCATGGCAGAGCTTTTTCGCTTCAACACCGTCGATGTGATCGGGTCCTCCGGGGTGCGGCTGGAAAATGTGACCCTGGCGATCCCGGACTCGGGGATAACGGTGCTGGCCGGCCCCAGCGGCTCGGGCAAGAGCACCCTGCTGCGGTTGTGCAATCGCCTCGAAGCTCCCACCCGGGGCAGCATCCTCTATCGAGGGCGGGATCTGGCGTTTGAGGATCCGCTGGAGCTGCGCCGTCAGGTGGGGATGGTGTTCCAGAAGCCCGTGCTGTTTGCCGGAACCGTCCGCGACAACCTGGCCGAAGCCGATGGTGACGGGACCGGGTTCGAGGAGGCCCTCGACCGGACCGCTCTCGACGCTTCCTTCCTTGATCGACCGGCCGCCGACCTTTCGGGAGGCGAGGCCCAGCGAGTGTGCTTGGCCCGGGCGCTGCTGGCCAGGCCCGATGTGCTCCTTATGGATGAGGCCACATCGTCTCTGGATGGGGCGGCGGTCGGCCGGCTGGAAGGCCTGGCCACGGCACTGGCCCAGGACGGCATGCCCATCGTATGGGTGACCCACGATCTCGACCAGCTCCGTCGCCTGGCAGACCAGGTGGCGGTTCTGCTGGCGGGCACTGTTCGTTTTACGGGCGCGGTCGACGAGCTGAGTGCCAGCGATGATGCCGGGCTGCTTCGCTTCCTGGAGGGCGCCGATGCCTGATTTCGCACCGGGTGATGTCGACTTCACAGGCCTAGCGGCTTCGTTCGTCATGATCGTGGTGGCGATCGTCCTGTCACGGTGGAACAGCCTCGGCATCGAGAAGGGCATCGTGGTGGCGGTGGGACGGGCCCTCGTGCAGTTGCTGGGTATCGGGGCAGCGCTCGCCTTCATCCTCGACCCCGAGCGCTCCCTGGTTCTCTCCTGGCTATGGGTGGGGGTGATGGTGCTGTTCGCGGCCGTGGTGTTGTCCCGTCGGGCCTCCGAGGTGCCCAACCTCTTCCCCATCGGGCTGGCGGCCTTCGTGGTGGCCGAGACCATCACACTGTCAGTCATCTTCGGGCTCGGGATCTTCCCCCTGGAGGCGCGAGTGCTCGTGCCGCTGGCCGGGATGATGGTGGGCAACTCGATGAACGCCACGGTGGTGGTGGCGCGGCGGGTGGTGGAGGAGCTGCGCGACAAACGCGATGAGGTGGAGGCCCGGTTGGCGCTCGGCCATTCGTCACGGCGAGCGTCCTTGCCCTACGTTCGGTCGGCGATTCGTACCGCCCTCACCCCGCAGGTGGAGACCACCAAGGGAGTCGGACTCGTTTTCCTGCCCGGGGCGATGACCGGTCTCATCCTGGCCGGGGTCGACCCGGTGGACGCGGTGAAGGTGCAAGCCGCCATCATGTTCCTAATCCTCGGCTCGGTGGCCACCACTACTTCGGTGGTCGGGTTCGGAAGCGCTTCCCGGCTCTTCAGCCCCGACCACCGCCTCAGCTACATCGAGCGACCAGCCGGGACGTAATACTTCCTTCCCCTTGAGGGGAAGGTGGACTCGGAGCTTGGCTCCGAGGACGGAAGGGGGGAGGGGGTGATGCTTCTCGCTTGAGCCGGATGCTCTTCCTTCCCCTTGAGGGGAATGTGGACTCGGAGCTTGGGTCCGAGGACGAAAGGGGGAGGCGGTGATGCTTCTCGCTCGAGCCGGATGCTCTTTGGCTTTGGGTGGTCGGGTGGTTCCTGGCCTCCCCACCCCGTCACCGCCTGCGGCGGTGCCACCCCGCCCTCAAGGGCGGGGAGAAAGAGGGTTGGGCCACCCTGCCCTCGAGGGCGGGGAAGTGCAAGCCTTAGACCTCGACTTTGTCGCCTTTTCCGATGACGACGATGCCGGCTTCCGAGACGGTGTAGCGCTCGCGGTCGACGGCCAGGTCGACTCCGATCTGGGCGCCTTCCGGGACGACGACGTTCTTGTCGATGATGGCTCGCCTGACGATCGCCCCCCGGCCAACCCGGACCTTGTCGAGCAGGACCGAGTCCTGAACCTCGGCGTACGAGTTCACTCGCACCAGCGGGGACAGCACCGACCGCCGGACGGTTCCCCCCGAGATGATGGCCCCGTCGCTCACCAGTGAGTTGATGGCCATGCCAGTCCGGCCCTCCTCCTCATGCACTGTCTTGGCGGGCGGAAGAGGGCTGTTGGCCGTATAGATCGGCCACTCCTGGTTGTAGAGGTTGAAGGTCGGCTCAACTGCCAGTAGGTCCATCGTTGCGTCGTAGTAGCTGTCGAGGCTGCCAACGTCGCGCCAATAGCCGCGCTCCCGCTCGTGGATTCCGGGGATGTCGAAGGCGGCGAAGTCGTGAACATAGGCGAGGCCGTCTTTGACGAGGGCCGGGATGATGTTCCCGCCGATGTCGTGGGCCGAGTTCTCGTCGGCGGCGTCGGTGCTCACGATGTCGACCAACACGTCGCGGTCGAAGATATAGTTGCCCATCGAAACGTACGCATGTGAGGGCTCGCCCGGGATGCTCGGCGGGTCACTGGGCTTCTCGAGGAATCGGATGATCTTGCCGGACTCGTCGGCTTCGATCACGCCGAAGTCACTGGCCAGCTCGATGGGGATGCGAGTAGCGGCGATGGTGATGCCTGCGCCATTTTCGAGGTGCTCGCCCAGCATGTGACGGGGGTTCATGCGGTAGATATGGTCGGCCCCGAACACGAACACCTGGTCGGGGTCCTCATCCAAAATGATGTTGAGGTTCTGGAAGATGGCGTCCGCCGAGCCGGCGAACCAGCGGGGCCCGCGGCGCATCTGGGCCGGGACCGCCGCCACGTAATGGCCGAGGATCGGGGACAAGCGCCAGGTCATGGCCAGGTGCCGGTCGAGGCTGTGGCTCTTGTACTGGGTGAGCACAATGATCCGCACGATCCGGGCGTTCACCAGGTTGGAAAGGGCGAAGTCGATGAGTCGATAGCGGCCACCGAAGGGGACGGCCGGTTTGGCACGGTCACGAGTGAGCGGAGCGAGGCGTTTGCCCTCGCCCCCCGCCAGGACCATCGCCATGAGCTTGGGCCTGCTTGCCATAACCCAAAGCTAGCGAACCAACCCGGGTCGGTCGCTAGCGTCGGAGGATGGCGCCCGCGATACCCGTAGTTGATTCGACGTCTGTCCCGTCGGTGACGATGGAGCAGATGCGGGAAGTCGATCGAATCATGATCGAGGATCTTCACATCGAGTTGATCCAGATGATGGAGAACGCCGGCCGCAACTTGGCCCGGCTCGCGGTGGCTCGCTTCGCACCCGCCCGGGTGTTGGTCCTGGCCGGGTCAGGAGGGAATGGTGGTGGCGGCCTGGTGGCTGCTCGCCACCTCGCCAACCACGGTGTCGGAGTCGAAGTGGTGCTCGGCAAAGACCCGGGCGAGCTGGGGGACGTGCCTGCCCGTCAACTCGATGCCGTCGCCCGCATGGGTGTCCCCATCGTGGCCGAGCCCAGCCCTGCCGACCTCTACATAGACGCCCTGATCGGCTATTCACTCACCGGCAATCCGTGGGGGCGCATTGCCGAGTTGATTGAGTGGCTGGGCGGCCAACCCGAACCGATTCTGGCACTCGATACACCCAGCGGCCTCGACGTCACTACCGGGGAACCGGGCACACCATCGGTGACCGCCACCGCCACGCTGACGCTGGCCGCTCCCAAGACCGGGCTGCTCGAAACCGAGGTGGTCGGCGAGCTGTACCTGGGCGATATCTCGGTTCCGCCGTCGGTATACGACGTGTTTGGTGCGTCGATGCCGGTCGACCTGTTCGCCGAACAAGCGGTCGTTCGCCTCAGCCCTGGGTAGCGGCCGGCTTCTTGGCGGCGGGCTTCTTGGGAGCCGCTTTCTTGGAAGCCGTTTTCTTGGAAGACCGTGCTTTGGCCTTGCCGTTGCTCTTGGCACGCGCCTTGGGTTTCGGCCGAGGCTTCTTGGGGGTTGAGGCGGCCACCAGCTCTTGAAAGGACTCGTCGAGATAGCCGATGAACCGGTCGAGGTCGGTCACCGAATCGGAGTCGGCCACCACTCCCCAGGCAATCTGGCCGTTGTAGGAGAACAGGGCAACGCCCACTCCGTGGTTGGTCCACAACGGCACCATCGGGTACTGGACCTCGAGCTTGGCATCGAGGAAGTAGATGGGGATCTGGGGTCCCGGGACATTGGTAACGGTCATGTTGAACGGCCGGACGTTGGTGCCGGCCAAACGCATCGCCGAAGCAAGAATCGTCGACGGAGTCCACGAGGTGGCCTGCACCAGCAGCGAGGCTCCCAGCGCCTGATTGGTCTCCTTGAGCTCGACGGTCTCCTGAGCGATCTGCTTGTAGCGCTGGCGTGGGGTCGAGAGATCGATGGGAAGGTCGAGCAGCCACATAGCCACCTGGTTGCCCAGACTCTGGTCTCCCTCACTGCGAACACTCACCGGGGCCATCACCCGGAAATCGAGCTCATCGGTGGGCGTGTCGTGGGCCAGCAAGTACTTGCGGACCGCTCCCGCCACCGTGGTGAGGATGACGTCGTTGATGGTTCCCCCGAAAGCGTTCTTGACGGCCTTGGCAGCCGCCAGGTCGGTCTGCATCCACTTGAACTCCCGGTTGGGGCCGATGCGGGCATTCAGGGGAGTCGGTGAGGCGTTTTTTAGCCATCCCGAGCTCAGGGCCTTGCTCATCGCTCGCAAGCGGACGTCAACTTCGTCGATGACTCCCGACACGGTGTCGCTCAAGTGGCGGACGCTGCGGACGGCTTGAAAGGGCATGGCCATCCGGCGCTGTGCCTCATCGGTCAGCAGTTGCATCTTGGAGGGGCTGGGCCGGGGCTCGAAGGCCGGTCCGGGCACCACTTCGGCCACCGGGAAGGGAGCCAGGAGCTCCTTCATGAGATCGACGCCGGCCATTCCGTCGATCATGCAGTGGTGGACTTTGGTGATGATGGCGATGCGGTCGTCCTTGAACCCGTCGATCACCCACAGCTCCCACAGGGGACGGAAGCGATCGAGTTTCTGCGAGAAGATGGTGCCGGTGAGGCGCTGCAGTTCGACGTCGTCGCGTTCGGCGGTGAGGGTGGCGCGCCGCACGTGGAAGTCAATGTCGAAGAAGGCGTCGTCCACCCACACCGGGTGCTCCTCGATCGGCACCCAGTCGAGCACCTGGCGGTAACGGGGGATGTTGTGCAGCTTCGACTCGATGAAGGCCTTGATGCGGTCGATATCAACCGAGCCGTCCGGCGTCCGCAGCCCCCCGGGCGCGAATTGCATGACCCCGGCGACGTGGAAATGGGCGTTCCGGTCCTCCATCGCCAGGAATGTGCTGTCGAGAAAGGACAGGCGCTCGTAATGCGTCTCAGACACGTGATGCTCCTGTTTCCCTGATCGTACTCCCTTAGGCAACGCTGCTCCAGGGCGGATAGTCTGGTATCGGAAGGGATCATGACCGAGTTCACCATTCACTTATCCAACCGACCCGGCCAGTTGGCCAGTCTGGCCTCCATCATGGCCGACGCTGAGGTCAACATCGAAGCGCTGGCCGCTTTCGGAGTTGACGACCTGGGCATCGTGCGGTTGGTAGTGGCTGATCCGGATGCTGCTCGCCGGGTCATCACCGAGGCCGGCCTGGTAGCCGAGGAGCGCCGGGTGGTCACCACCGTCCTTCCCCACCGGCCGGGGGCGCTCGCCACCCTCACGCAGAACCTGGCAAATGCCGGTGTCAACATCGACGGCCTCTATGTGCTGCACTCCCACGACGACGAGATTGAGCTGGCGCTGGCCGTTGGCGATACCGAAGCCGCCGAAGCGGCGATGGCATGACCGAAGCTATCGTCCGGGCGGCCATCGATGGCCTGCTGGCAGAGCACGACCCGACCATTACTGCTCCCGAGGAGTTCTGGGAAGCTCAGTTCGATGCCGGCCTGGCCTGGGTCCACTTCGATGAAGCGTTTGGCGGCCTGGGAGTCGACCCCGGCTTCCAGCAGCAGGTCGACGCCGAGCTGGAGGCGGCCGGCTCCAGTCGCGACAACATCGCCCAGAACCTCATAGGGATAGGCATGGGCGGGCCAACCGTGCATGCGTTCGGCACCGACGAACAGAAGCGCACCTACCTCCGGCCGATGTTTGCCACTCGAGATATCTGGTGTCAGCTCTTCTCCGAGCCCGGAGCCGGCAGCGACGTTGCCGGACTGGCGACCCGGGCCGTACGCGACGGTGACGAGTGGGTGGTGAACGGTCAGAAGGTGTGGACCACCATCGCCCATCTGTCGCGGTGGGGGATGCTGGTGACCCGAACGGATCCCGATGCTCCCAAGCACCAGGGCATGACCTACTTCATCCTCGACATGGAGGCCCCCGGGGTCGAGGTCCGGCCGCTTCGGCAGATGACCGGCGAAGCGGAATTTAACGAGGTGTACCTCACCGATGTGCGCATCCCGGATTCCGACCGGTTGGGTGAAGTCGGTGATGGCTGGCGGGTGGCCTTGGCCACGCTCATGAACGAGCGAGTGGCCATCGGCTCGATGGTGCGGCCGCGGGAGAGCGGGGCTATTGGGGAGGCCGTCGCCCTGTGGAAGGAACGGGGGGGAGGCACCGATGCCCAGCGCGATGCTCTCACCAAGCTGTGGATCGAAGCCGAAGTCAACCGGCTCACCGCCATCCGGGCCGGTCAAAACCGGACAAAGGGAACGCCGGGACCCGAAGGCTCGACCGGCAAGCTGCATTGGGCCGACCTCAACAAGCGGATCTACGAGTGGTCGGTCGACTACCTCGGGCCGGAAGGCATGTTGTTCCCTTCCTATGAGTACCGGGCTCCCACCGAGGCCCGGACCGATCACGACCTGCGCTGGTCGTTCCTGCGCTCCCGTGCCAATTCCATTGAGGGCGGCACCACCGAGATCATGAAGAACATCCTTGGTGAGCGGGTGCTGGGGCTGCCGGGCGAGCCGAGATCGGACAAGGATCTCCCTTGGTCCGAGGTTCCGCGCAGCTGACGTGGACCGGACCAAACTCCTCGACCTGGTCGAGGCCAGCGACTCCGATGGGCTGATCCGGTTTATCGACGGGATTTGCGCCGCCCGCGAGTGGGAGGCGTTGGCCGAGGTGCGGCACCGGTGCATCGAGGCGGAAACCCGGGGTCGGCAGTTGTTCGGGATCGTGCAATTCCTTGACTATCGCCAGGCTCTCGAAGCCCCACCCGGGCTGGCGGCCGAGGTACTGATCGAAGGGGCGGGCCGCTTTGCGCTTGGGCCACTGTGGGAGGTCGCCGCCTCCACCCACACCTGGGCCGAGCTCGCTCCCCACGTCCAGTCACCGAGGATGCGTGCCCTGGTCGCTTCGGAACGGGTGCTGCGGGGGGAGGCCGTGACCGACGACCTGGACGTCGAGGTGCTCGGCACGCCGCTCGAGTTGTTCGACTGGGAGCCGCAGTATCGCCTCGCCGACTACAAGTCGGACCGGGCCGACTTCCCCGGTCCCGACCCGGTCAGTCTGTTGCCGTTATCGGCGGCCGAAAGCACGCCGGCCGACGACCGCGACAGCGAGGACGCCCTCTTCGGGCTAGTTCGCACCTGGGTGGAGGAGTCCAGCGGCGTTGTGCATGTCATAACCGTGGAAGGCACGGCGCCGGCGGCGGTCGCTGCCATCGCCTCGGAAGAGGTCTCAGCAGCCCAGGTCGGTTTCCCCCAGGCGCTGGCGCAGATGGCGTGGGCGGGAGCGAACGGCGGGGCTTACGGGTCGCGGCGGGGCGGGGCCGTCGGGCGGTCAGCAGCCTGGGCCGCCGTAGCCGCCATGGCCGATTTGGAATGGCCGCCCGAACCGGCAGCCGTGGCCGGCGCTGGTGCCCGCCTCCAGTGGTGGCTGTGGGAGCCGGACGGCCGAGTGGGGGGTTGGCACCTCGGCCTAGCGATAGCGGATGAAGCCGAGGGCCTGGCCTGGGCGATCGGCGGTCGCGATGAGCTCGACGAGGCGACGACCCCGGATGGGTCGAGCTAGGGTCTCGCGCCATGGAACCCGTTTCCGACCAAGACGAGCTCGATTACGACCTGGCAAGCCCGGGGGCCCGGATGGGCGCCCGCCTGATCGACACGGTCATCGGGTTGGGCGTGTGGATCACCTTGTTCTTCATCATCGTCGCCGCCAACGACATCGACGTCACCGACACCGAGCTCGATGTTGTCGACGCGATCCCCAGCGGAGCGGCGCTCCTTCTCCGGTGGTCTCCGTTCATTGTGTGGTTCTTCTACGAGGTCTTCCTCACGTCCACCCGTGGTCAAACGGCCGGCAAGATCGTCACCCGCATCAAAGTGATTGGCGTTGCAAACGGCGAGCCCCCACCGTGGGGCCCGGCGGCGATGCGGTGGGCGGTCCTGGCCCTGCCGATGGCCATCATCCCCGACATACTCGGGCCGGCTGTGTCGGCGCTGGTGGGTTTCTGGTTCGTGTGGGACTCCAAACGGCAAGGACTGCATGACAAGGCGGCCACCACCTACGTGGTGAAGAAGCCACTCCCCGTTCGCCCCGAATAACCAGATCCGGCTGGCGGGTGGGCGAGGTAGTGTGAGTGGGAGTCGAGCGAGAGGCGCTGAATGGACATCTTCGACCGATCCAACCTCGAGACCCTTCTGAAGACACAGGCCCAGCCCTGTGTTTCGATCTTTCTGCCTACCGAGCGAGCCGGACGCGAGGTGCAGCAAAACCCCATCCGTTTGAAGAATCTCATCCGCGACGCCGAGCGCCGGTTGCGGGAGCTCGGAGTCCGGTCGGTGGATGCGATCACCAAGCCGGCCCACGAACTGGTGTCCGATGGCGCATTCTGGCGGCACCAGGGCGACGGCCTTGCCATCTTCCTGGCTCCCGACTTCGCCGAGTCCTACACGCTCCCCACTCCGTTTGAGAATCTGGCCGTGGTGGCCGACCACTTCCATCTCAAGCCCCTCTTGCCCGTCATCAGCGAAGCCCAGCACTTCTACGTGCTCGGGCTGTCGCAGCAGTATGTGAAACTGTTCCGGGGTGGCCGGTACTCAGTTGGCGAGGTCAAGTTGTCCGGTGTGCCGGCCAGCCTGCGGGATGCCCTCCAATACGACGATCGTGAGCCCTCGCTGCAGTCACACGGTGGGGGCGGCACGCGAGCCATCTTTCACGGCCAGGGCCTGGGCAAGGACGACCCCAAAGACGACATCAAGCGGTATTTCCGGCAGATCGACAGCGGGCTTCACGAGATCCTCAAGAACGAGCGAGCACCGCTGGTCCTGGCCGGAGTCGATTACCTGCTACCGCTGTATCGCGAAGTGACCGAGTATCCCCACGTCATGGACGCCGGTGTGGAGGGCAGCCCCGAGCATGTGACCGTCGAGGAGTTGCACAGCCGAGCGTGGGACATCGTTGCCCCGATCTTCGGCAAGGATCTCGAGGCCGCCAAGGCCCGGTATCTCGCAATGGCCGATACGCCGAACGGAACTTCGGACGTCAAGCGAGCCGTCCGCGCAGCTCATCAAGGGCGGGTCGACTCGTTGTTCGTCGCCGTCGGCGAACACCTGTGGGGCACCTGGGAGCCCACGACCGAGGCGATCCATGTGCATCCAGAGCCGGAGGCCGGGGACGTGGACCTGCTCGATTCCGCAGCCGCCCAGGCCTGGTTGCACCAGGCCGACGTTTTTGCCGTTCCTCCAGCCGAGGTCCCCGGGGGGGGCCAGCTGGCTGCCACTCTCCGCTACTAGCGGCTCGGACCGCCTAGAAGTGGAATAGAGTGCTAGCTCGATGACTTCAGAACAAGAAGACCGCCGCCGCCGACCGGGCGGAATCCTCATTGCGCTCGTCGTCGCTCTTGTGGCGGCCTGGCTCGTCTTCCTCTGGCTCGACGGGTCTGAGAGTGAAGTGAGCGGAGCGGCCCTGCTGGCTCTGTTGACAGCGATCTAGAGCGAACCAACCACCTTGCCGTTCTTGACGGCGATTCCTTCGGCCCGGAGCAATCTGGCCTGGCGAACTTCGCCGCCGGGTACCAGCCGGCCGTTGGCGGTCACGACTCGCCACCAGGGGAGGCCGTCGGTGTGCTTCAGGAGATTCCCGACTGCCCGGGCAGCCCCCGGAAACCCGGCTTGTTCGGCTACTTCGCTGTAGCTGACGACTTCACCGGGCTGGAGACTTTCGAGCACCTTGATGGCAGCCGCAGTGAACCGTTCGTCCAAGGTCGTTATGACTCCGTGGCGTCAGCGCCCTGGTTGGGTCGCCAGAATGTGGCCAGCTGGAGGGCCGAGATGACGAGGCTGCCGGCCACGAATACGACACCCCACCAGGCATCCAACACGTGTTCGATGCCCATCTGATAGTCGAGCGACCAGTCACCGGGCCCGGCAATGGCCAGGGCACTGGCCGTGAAGGCCAGCGTGAAGACGTACTCCCAGCCTTCGACGTCGATGCCCTCCCTCATGAAGGCGGTGATGAAGAAACCGGCCGGCCTGTGCACGGTCCAGAAGGCCACTGCCATGATTCCCACTGCCCCGGCGGCGGCCGGCCCGGTCAACAAACCGATGATGAGGAGCACTCCCACGCCGATCTCGGTGGCGGTGGATAGCAGCCACTGAAGCGGGGCTTGCTTGAACCCGAGCCAGGCGAACCACTTGGTGGTCTTCTCCCGGCCCCTGGCGTGTTTGATGCCGTGAGCGAGGAAGACGATTCCCAGCCCAACTCGGAGGATCAGCATGGCCAGGTTGAAGGCGTCGTCGTGCACCGCGACCTCCTCAGGTTCGTTGATATCGCAACGGAACGGGAGAGCGGTTTCTTCCCAGTCGGGAACATGATGCCGGGTGCGCTGGTTGGGTGTCAACAAGACCACACTCGCACACCGAGGAGTACTTTTCCGATGGCCGATTTCCTACCGCCGCTACCTGACGATTTCGAGCCAACCCGGGCCACCCTCCACGCCTATGCCCATGCAGTCGGCGCTATCCCCCGCACTCATGCCGACCCACACGATAAGTGGTGGCATGTGAGTCTCAAGGTGACCGAGCGGGGCCTGGAAACCGACAGCATGAGCCTGCCGGGTGGGGAAACCTTCAACGTTCGCCTGGACCTGACGTCCCACGAGGTGGTGCTGGCCGCAGGCAGCGATGAAACCCCCATCAGCATGACGGACGGCCTGACGGGAACGGAAATGGGGGAGCGCCTCATCGATCTGGTCGGCGGGCTCGGCCTGGCCGGCGAGTACAACCGGGAGAAGTTCGAGAGCTCAGATGCCCGCGAGTACACCCCGGAAGTCGTCAGCACCTACTTCACTGCCGCTCGCAACGTGCGCGACGTGTTCGAACGACATCTCGCTTCTCTGCCTGGCGAGGTGAGTCAGGTTCAACTCTGGCCGCACAACTTCGATTTGGCGTGTGAGTGGTTCGGGACCCGGGTAGAAACCTATGAGGAAGGCGGGGAGGTCACCGAGCACCCGTCGCAGCTGAACCTCGGCTTCTATCCCGAAGGCCGCGCCTACTTCTATTCGAACCCGTGGCCGTTTGAGACGGACAAGTTGACCGAGATGCCGCTCCCGCACGGTGCTGAGTGGCACACCGAAGGGTGGGAGGGAAGCATCCTCTACTACGACCAGCTGGCCGGTGACCCGGACGCGGCCACCAAGCTGGCCGACTTCGCCCGCGCGGTCTTCGACGCCGCCTCCCCAACCCTGACTGCGTAGGGTCCCTACTCAACCAGCCGCAGTGTGCCGGGAAGATCCATCCTCCGCATGCGCCGCACGGTGAGCAGTGGGGCGAGTGTCACGACCACAACCCCCATGATGACGACCGCCACCAATGTGGGTGTGCCGATGAGTGCATTGAGCCCGAAGTCGGGCAGCGTCTCTGTCAGCAAGACTTGCGTCATCCACCACACCATGGCGAACCCTCCGGCGATGCCGACCACCGTCGCCAGGATGCCGATGACCAGGCTCTCGGCGACTGCCATCCGAAGCGCGGTGCGGACCCTGACCCCGAAGGCGAACATCGTGGCATGTTCGCGCGCCCGGGCCTCCAGATTGATCGAGGAAGTGTTGAACGCAATCAGCAAGGCGAGCAACAACACTACGAAAACCATCATCTGGATGATGCCGAGCATCTCGTTGAAAGCTTCACGCACGGCATCGGTGACGGCCGTCACCGATTGAACTGAGGCCACTTGCTCGAACCTGAACAACTCTTCTTGCACTGCTTCGGTGTTCGCCCCGGAAGCGGGGAGCACGTTCATGCCATTGGTGAGGCCCTCCAGATTGAAGAGCTGGGCCTGGGAAAGATCCATGTAGGCGAGGCTGCGCACCGGATGGGGATGGGTTGCCATGACGGGGAGTGAAGTGTCCACGAAGGCATATGACGTCAAGCCCAAGCGTTGGGGATGGCGCACCACTACCGAGTCACCGACGCTGGCCCCGAGGTCGGCTGCCGCCTTCTCGCTCAGGATGATCCCGCCCGAGGCATCCAGCTCACCGGCGGTGAGCGTCGGGCGCCACATGCCCCCGGAAAGGTCGGCCACTTCGATGAAGATGTCGATGTCCTCATTCGAGATGATCGACGCGGCCAGATTCAGGCGAGGCTCCGCCTTGGCCACCGTCGCGGCGGCCTCCACGCTTGCCACGGCCGGCGAGTCGATGAGTCGGAAGCTGTCAAAGCCGACCGTTATGCGGTCTGGCTCGTCGGCAACCGACTCCGATTCGGCGGTGTCGACTGCATCGAATACCGAGTCCATGATGCCAAGGAAACCGACAAGGACAGTGAGCGCGGCGGCAATTCCAAACACCGTGAGGGCGGTCCGTCGGGGAGTGCGTCGCAGGTTGCGGAAGGGGATAACGGCGAACGTGTTGCCGATGGTGCGCCGGTGCCCCGTCATCGACCCGCGGCCGGTGAGATCGGGTCGGATGGCCTCGATGGGCTTGACGCGAAGCGCCCGCCACACGGGGAGGGCCGAAGCGACAAACGGCACAACCAGGCCGGCCAGCGCGACTCGGGCGAATACTGCGTATTGAAAGTCGGTCTCCCAAACGGGGAGGGGTACGAAATCGTCGAAGATGCCGGCCAAGGCATTGCCGATCAGCATCCCGACGCCGACGCCGAGGGCGACGCCGAGAATGGCGATCTGAGCGCTGACCAGCAGCGGTCGGAAGCCGAGCACGCGGGGACGGATCCCCAGCGCCATGCCGATCCCGATCTCCCGCCGTTGCTGCTCAACCAGACGGTGGATGAGGTTGAAGGCTGCTCCCACCGCTCCGGCGAATAGCAGAAACGCCAGGGCGTTGTAAATCGCTTGGTCCTGATCGACGTCGGTGGTGAGCGATGTGTATGAGAGGTTGTCGTCGCGGGTGAGCACGGTTGCGCCAACCGAAAGCGACTCGAGCGCTTCTGTCAGCTGAGCCTGGACTTGATCCCGATCCGTCCCGTCGGCCAGGGTCAGGACCAGATTGTTGACGGCCCCCGGCATCCCGGCGAGCTGCTGGGCGGTTTCGAGGGTGGTGAAGATGGCTCCGAATGTCGCCTCGGTCATGAACATCTCACCTTCGGGTGCGACCGCGAAGTACTCGGGAGTGGTCGCCTGGCCAACGAACTCGACGGATCGTCCGCCGCTCAACTCGACCGTGCCCGACTCCGGCAGCTCGTAGAAGCGGGCGAAGCTGCGCTCGAGCATGACGAGAGGTTGGCCGGCATCCTCCGCCGACAGGAGCCGTCCGGTGTGGGCGAAGTGGGAGTTGACGTGGGGGCCGTCGGCGGAGAAATCCGATCCGGTGAGCTCACCCCGCACGAGGACGGTCTTAGCGCCGGTTGAGGCATCGACCTGGGTGGGAACGATGAGGCGTTCCTCGGCTGCGGTGATCATTCCGCGACTCGGGATGTTCGAGACGATCGCGGCAATCTCGCCCTTCTCAACGAAGCTGCCGGTGGCGAGATCGATCCGGAGGTCGTACATGGCCAGCTGGCCGTAGTTGAGGTCGTAGGAAACCCGCCGCCATTCGGCGGTGGAGGTCAGGCCGGCGTAGCCGCCGGTGCCGATGGCGATGACCAGCGCGATGGCGAGCACTTTGGCCCAATGGCTGCGGAGATCGCGCCAGGACCATCGGAGCAGCAAGCGAAGCGTTCGCATATCACACCCCCTACCAGTGGAGTTCGGTCACCGGGGCCTTACCGCCGGCGGGTGGCCCGTCGCTGACGATGCGGCCGCTGGATAGCTCAACCACGCGGTCGGCCATGCGGGAGATTTCCCGGTTGTGAGTGACAACCAACACCGCTCGGCCGGTTCCGGCCTGGGCCTGGAGCAGTTCGAGTATCTGCACGCCGGTCTGGAAGTCGAGCTCGCCGGTTGGCTCGTCACAAAGAAGGATGGGGTTGCCGGTGGCAAGGGCTCGTGCGATCCCGACCCGTTGTTGTTCACCGCCGGATAGCTCGTGTGGAAATCGGTCACCCTTTGATCCGAGACCAACGCTGTCGAGTATCCCGTCTGGATCGGAGTCTGAGTCGGCCGCGTCGATCCCGAACAGCACGTTCTCCCGGGTCGTGAGCCCCGGGAAGAGGTTGAACGCTTGAAAG
>JAOTYB010000057.1 GCA_029862065.1 Acidimicrobiia bacterium
CCTACCTCGCTTCCTCCCGGTCGCTGCGTGAGGAAGTCGATCGCGACCTGGCTGAGGCCGCCGCCGAATTGAACGAGCGGCCCGAGCCCGTCCTGCTGGGGATCATCGAGCAGATCGAAGGAGAGCTGTTCGACGAGCGCTTCCAGAACTTCCGGGGCGGTGGCAACCGCAACTTCTTCGGCCCGCTGCAAGCTGACCGCTTCGGGGGCGCGAGCGGGTTTGTGCAGGTGGTCGACGCCGCGGGTCAACTGGTGAGCCTGTCGGGCGACCTCGAAGTCCCCTTTGATTACGACTCCTTGCCGGTAGATGAATCCGTCCTGGAAGTAGCCGGCGGAAGCGTAGGCGGGAGTTACTACGAGACGATCGACGTCGACGGCGCATCCATCAGGGTGTTGACCGAGCAGTTTCTCCCCGGACTGGCCATCCAGGTAGCCCGGCCGTTGGATGAGGTGGAAGACGCACTGAGCCGTCTGGCTGTGATCCTCGGAGTGGGCAGTGTGGCCGGGGTGGCGCTGGCGGCGGCGCTTGGCCTGGTGGTTGCCCGATTCGCCATGCACCCGGTGGTTGCCCTCACTGCTTCCGCCGAGCATGTAGCCGAGACGAAGGACCTGAGTCACCGCATCGAGCGAGAAGCGCCCGATGAGCTGGGCCGGCTGGGTGCCTCCTTCAACACAATGCTCGAGGCTCTGGAGGCGTCGGAGGATGCGCGACGCCAGCTGGTAGCCGACGCCTCGCATGAGTTGCGCACCCCACTGACCAGTCTGCGCACCAATATCGAAGTGCTGTCGGATGCCGATGCCCTCAGCACCGAAGACCGCCGAGGGCTCGTGAAAGACGTCGTTGAGCAGCTCGATGAACTGAACCTGCTGATCAGCGACCTGATCGACGCCGCTCGCGAGCAAGAACCGGCGGAATCGCTGATGACCGTCGATCTCGAGGGATTGACCAGAGACGCGGTGGAGCGAGCCCGGCGGAACTACCCGCGGGTCGATTTCCACATCGACGCCACAGCCAGCCAAGTGCGGGGTGAGCCACGACGTCTCAGCCGCGCCATAGGCAACCTGCTCGACAATGCTGCCAAGTGGAGCAGCGACGGCGGACGGGTCGAAGTGACGGTGGCAGACGGAACGGTGCAAGTGCGGGACCACGGAGCGGGGATCCATCAAGACGACCTGCCGCGGGTTTTCGACCGTTTCTATCGGTCGGCGGAAGCCAGAGCGATGCCCGGGTCCGGGCTGGGGCTTTCCATCGTGGCACAGGTGGCGGCCACCCACGGCGGGACCGCCACGGCTGCCAACCATCCTGAGGGGGGCGCCTCGCTCACACTGGCACTGCCAGCGATAGCCCTGTCAGACAAATCCGATTCTTAAGTCGCTCTTAGCTGTCTTTCAGGTGCGGGGGAGATGATGTGGGGGTTGATCCAGAAAGGACAAGCACATGAAACAGGTAGTCGCAGCAGTCGCCACACTGGCGCTGGTTGTCTCCGGGGTGGTGTTGGCCACTTCGATGACCTCGTCGGCTCAAGAAAGCGGCGACGACACCGCCACTACAACGACGACAGTTCCCGACGACGATGTACGCGGGTTCTTCGACTTCCGTTTTCACGGCGACCTGCCACCCAAGCTCGAGGAGCTGAACAGCTGCCTGGCCGAGCAAGGCATCGAAATTCCCGAGGACGCCGACCGGCCCTTCCACTTTGAGCTTCGGGGCACCGAAGGCCTGGCCGAGGCACTCGAGGCGTGTGGACTTCCCGGCCCGGGCAACGGGTTCCTCTTCGATGGCGAATTACCTGAGGGCTTTCCGTTTGATGGTGAGCTGCCCGAGGGTTTTCCATTCGGCGGAGGACTCCATCGCTTCCCCTTCGATGGCGAGTTGCCTGAGGGCTTTCCGTTTGATGGTGAGCTGCCCGAGGGCTTTACGTTCGGCGGAGGATTCCACGGCTTCCCATTCGACGGCGAGTTCCCTGAGGGCTTCACCTTCGGCGGGCCAAGCGAGGGCTTTGGTTTTGGTTTCGGAGCCGAGCTCCTCGATCGCGATGCCCTCGCCGGCTGCCTGGCCGAGCTTGGCAGCTTCGAGAACGTCGATGAGGTCCGCGCACAGCTCGACGAGTGCTTGCCAGACCATCCAATGGGCGGTGAGTTCGGATTCTCCAAGCGACCCGGCGGTCGCGGCTTCGGTGGCTGGTTCGACTTCGATCTGGAAGACGTGGCTCCCGAAGGAGCCGACGCCTCCGCCTGACCCCACCTCTCCCGATGGGGGGCCGGCATTCGGTCCCCCATCTGGGGTCGGGTCACCTTCCAAACCCCCGATTAGTACACTTTTGAGCCATGCCCCGGCTCTTCCCGCCCTCGGTTATTGACGCCCTGGCCGACCAGTTGAATGGTCCGCCGGGGCGTAGCCGCGTGGCCGTCGCTCCCACCCCGCTGGACCCGCTGGCACTGGTGCGGGCGGGAGCAGCCACCTCTGGCTGGGCCGGGTATTTCTCGTCACCGGGCCGTGACGTTGGTGGGTTGGGGATCGGGTGGCGGACCACGGCGGCAGGTCCCAATCGGCTCGAGGCACTGAACGAGGCCATCGGTTCGCAGGATCTGTCTGCGCCGGTACTCGTGGGCTTTTCCTTTTCGCCGACCGGTCCATATCTTCCCGAGTGGGAGGGCTTTGCCCCGGCGGCGGCCGTCATTCCGATGGTTTCGGTGGTTCGCCGGCCGGGCGGCTCCCAGGTGGTGGTGGTAGTGCCGCCGGGTCGAGATGCTCGGGATGTGCTTGAGGTGTTGCTCGGTCTGACCGCCGCCAGCGGCCGGCGGGTGTTTGAGGCTGCCGACCATGTGGTCGAATCGCGACCGGCCCCCGACGCCTGGCGCCGGGCCGTGGCCGAGGCGGTGGGCGCTATCCGAGCCGGAGCATTGGAGAAGGCGGTGCTGGCTCGATCAGTCACCGTGCGAACCGACATCGCGGCCCGTCCTTTCGACCTCGTATCCCTGCTGCGGGACGGCTACCCCAACTCGTATACCTTCGGGTGGCAGGAGGGTGACTCGGTGTTCGTGGGGGCCAGCCCCGAATTGCTGGTTGCCCGCGCCGGCTCTCAGATTGTGTCGAATCCGTTGGCCGGCTCGGCCGCCCGGGGCTCCGATGATCAAGAAGACGCCCAGCTCGGCCATGGGCTCACCGCCAGTCACAAGGATCAGAGTGAGCACACCCTGGTGGTGGAGGACATCAGATCCCGGCTGGAGCCGATCACTGCCGAGTTGACGGTTCCCCCGCACCCGGTGCTTCGGAAGTTCCCGACCGTCCAACATCTGTCGACCGAGGTCACCGGGCAATTGGCGACTCCGTATTCGGTCATTGAGTTGGCGGACATCCTGCATCCGACTCCGGCCGTCGGCGGCACACCTCGCGATGACTCGCTGCTCTACCTCGAGAAGATCGAGGAAATCGACCGCGGCTGGTACGCCGGGGGCGTTGGGTGGTGCGACACCGACGGCGACGGTGAGTTAGCGCTGTCGCTCCGGTGCGGGCTTCTGCGGGGTACCACCGCCTATCTCTATGCGGGGGCCGGCATTGTCGCCGACTCCGACCCGGACGAGGAACTGTTCGAGACCCGGCTCAAATTCCGTCCGATGCTGGACCTTCTCTCAGCCACCTAGGGCGAGGCGAACCCGGTCGATGGCCGCCCGGTAGGCGGCCACTCCCGCCTCCCGTTCGAAGGTTGCTTCGATCAGTCGGGGGCCGTTCGGGGTCGTCGCCAGCACCGACTGGAGCTCATCGCCGGTGCCAACCCGAACATATTCGATGCCGAACAGCCGGGCAGCCTGGGAGAAGTCGAGCCCGTGCGGAGTGCCAAACAGCTCTTCGAATTCCGGCAGGCTCACGGGCGGCAACAGGTGAAAGATCCCCCCTCCGTCGTTGTTGATGAGGACGATGGTGATATCCGTTCGATGTCGGCTCGCCCAGCCGAGTGCTGTGAGGTCATGGAGGAGCGATAAGTCACCGGTGATGAGCACGGTCGGCTGGTCTCCGGCTACTGCCGACCCGATCCCGGAGGAGATGAAGCCGTCGATCCCGCTGGCGCCCCGATTGGCGAGTAGCCGCATCTCGCGGTCGGTGGCCCCGAGCATGAGGTCAACCTGGCGGATCGGCATCGAAGAGGAGACCCACACAATGGCCGGTTCGGGGACTGCCGACAGGACGGTGGCCACCGCTGCGAGCTCCGTGAATTCAGTCGGCGTCTCGGCCAGGGCCTGCCCGGCCGTTCGATCGGCGGCCAGCCAGGCGTGCAGCCAATCGGCCGGTGCCGGGGTCGTGATGAGTTTGGCAAGCTGCCGAGCTGTGGTGTCGGGGTCGGCGGTCACCATCAGTTGAGCGGTGCCGCCCGGGTCGCGCCAGCCGGTGGTGTCAACCGTGGCGTGGGCGACGTCGGGATGGTCGGCCAGCCAATTGTTGATGGCTTTGGAGGTTGGCACCACCCCGAAACGAATCGCCAGCTCGGGCTGCATCTCATCCAGGAACCCTGCCTGAGCAAGGGCGTCGTAGTGACCGACGACCCGACTCAAGTCGTGGCGCCCGACGCGGAGACCCGACAGCGGGTCGGCGAGGATCGGGAACCCGGTGGCCGCTGCGAGATCGAGGAGTGCTTCCAGACTTGGCGAGTCGCCGCGGGGCCCGGCCAGGAGTATTCCGCGGCGCCCGGCGGCGGTCTCTGCCAACGTCCGCAGTGACTGCTCTTCCGGGGCATTCGACGGTGCCGTCCAGGTGATCCTCTCCACCCTGGCCCCGAACTCGGGGAAGGGCCCCTCGGGCATGAGGGGCTCGTCGAATGGGAAGTTGAGATGGACGGGTCCGGCCGGAGCCGTCACCGCCTCGGCCCAGGCCCGGGCAGCCAGAGTGCGAGTGGCGGCCGGGGTGCTCACTGCCGCCAGTGGAGCATCCTCGAATAGCTTGACGGAACTGCCGAACAGGTTGACCTGGTCAATCGTCTGATTGGCTCCCGTGCCCCGCAGCGAGGGAGGCCGGTCGGCAGTCAGCAGCAATAGCGGCACCCGTCCGTACCTGGCCTCTACCGCCGCCGGGTGGAGCTCGGCGGCGGCGGTCCCGGAGGTGGTCACCACCGCGGCTGGGAGACGGGTGGTCTTGGCGATCCCAAGCGCGAAGAAGGCAGCCGAGCGCTCGTCGTGGTGAACCCAATGGGAGATGTCGGGATGGCGGGCAACGGTGAGCGCCAGCGGGGTCGAACGCGAGCCGGGGCTGATGCACACATGCCGAAGCCCATGGGCCGCCAGCTCGTCGACGAAAGCGACGATGATCTCGTAGGTGGTCGCCATGGCCGGGAGGTTACCGTCGGCCTGGCGACGTCTCCCTAAACCACCTAATGTGGGGGTTGGCTAACACAACGGAGAATGGGGGCCATAGTGGGCATCGTTGGATTTGTTGGATTGTGGGCGGGATTGGCCGCCATGACGCTGATCGTGCTCATGCTCCCCGCCTGGCATCCCCCCAAGTGGCTGTGTGATGAGACGGGCCTGCCCCTCTTCCCCAAAGATTCTTGGCGCCAGCCCAGTCGGATCTCGGAGCTGCCCTCAGCCCACGGCCGCCCCGACCGCCAGTAGCACGCCCGCCGCCAGCTGAAGCCGGGCCGTGCCCTTGAGGGCTCCGATGAGCGGCGGGCCCTCAGTCACAGTTTTGATCGTGCGGACTAGCGGTCCAGCCAACGGAATTGCCAGCATCGCCAGGGCGGTCCAGCGCGGCGTCCAGCCGGCGGCCGCAAACGCTGTGATGAGAGCAAATGCTCCGTAAACGAGTGCGGTGTACAGCCGGGCAGTGGGGGTGCGCCCCATCAGGACGGCCAGGGTGCGCTTGCCGGCCGCCCGGTCGGTATCGATGTCGCGGATGTTGTTGGCCACCAGGATGGCAGTCGCCAGGAACCCGACGGGGATGGCCAACAACCAGGCGGCGGCCGGCGCGGTCGAATCATGGACGTAGCGACTCCCGACGGTCGCCACCATGCCAAAGAAGACAAACACGAACACCTCGCCAAGCCCCAAGTAGCCGTATGGCTTTGGGCCGCCCACATACCCGAGGGTGGCCAGTATCGAGACCACGCCAATCACGATGATGACCGGCCCGGCGACCACCGCCAGGTAGATGCCGCCGGCGACACCGATGGCGAAGGCGGCGGCAACCCCCATCCACATGGTCCGGGGAGCGATGAGTCCCGATGCCACCGCCCGGGTGGGTCCAATCCGGTCGGCGGTGTCTGCTCCCTGGCGTGAGTCCGAAACGTCATTGGCGAAGTTGGCGGCTACCTGGATAGCGACGGCGGCGATCAGCGTGATGACCAGCACGTCCCAGCGAAAGACCCGTTCGCCCTGGGGACAGGGAGTGGTCACGCAAAAGATTTCTTCTCGACCCGTCCCCCACGCCAACCCGCCACCAACGATCACCGGCACCACGGCCGCCCACAACGTGGCGGGACGGGCGGCTTGCAGCCAGGTGTGAGCCGAGCTCACGGCAGGCGAGGGAACTTGCTGAAGTCGGGCGGTCGCTTCTCGTTGAAAGCGTCCCGGCCTTCCTTCCCTTCCTCGGTCATGTAAAAGAGCATGGTGGCGTCGCCGGCCAGCTGCTGTTGTCCGGCGGCGCCGTCGGCGGCAGCGTTGATGGCGGCCTTGATGAAGCGGATGGCGATCGGGGATTTGGCGAGGATCTCGTGGGCCCAGGACACGGTCTCGGTCTCGAGCTCTGCCAGGGGCACCACTTTGTTCACCATGCCCATCTCGTAGGCCTCGGCCGCCGAGTACTGCCGGCACAGGTACCAGATCTCCCGGGCCCGCTTGTCGCCCACCATTCGCGCCAGCAGGCTCGACCCGTAGCCGGCATCGAACGAGCCGACATTCGGCCCGGTCTGGCCAAATACCGCGTTGTCGGCGGCAATGGTGAGATCGCAGACCAGGTGGAGGATGTGCCCGCCGCCGATGGCGTAGCCCGCCACCATGGCGATGAACGGTTTGGGGGTGCGGCGCATCTGGATCTGCAGGTCGAGCACGTTCAGCCGGGGCGTTCCCTTGGGATCGACGTAGCCGGCATGGCCGCGGATCTTCTGGTCGCCTCCAGAGCAGAATGCCAGATCGCCGGCGCCGGTGAGGATGATGACTCCGATCTCCTGATCGTCACGGGCATCGTCGAAGGCTTCGGAGAGTTCGAAAAGCGTGGTCGGCCGGAAGGCATTGCGGACTTCGGGACGGTTGATGGTGACCTTGGCGATCCCGTCGGCCTTCTCGTAAAGAATGTCTTCGTACTCGCCGGCCGATTGCCAGTTGACTGTCATAGGTTCCTCCTGGCGGGAAAGCGTAGTGAGGTCGGTGCGAGCCCTCCCCAAGGCCCGCCTCTCGTTTGCTGACACCGGTGATCGGCGACTCGAGGGAGACGTAGTCTCTCGTGATGGACCACATCGACCGCTGGAACATCCTCAAGCCCGACCAGGTGGCGGTTGTTCTGCCAGATCGCACGGTGACCTATCGCGAACTGGCCACTCTGGTGAGCCGGGGCTCGGGGGCGCTGGCCGGCTTCGGAGTCAAGCCGGGCGACCGGGTGGCGGTTTCGGTGCACAACGATCTAGCATCGCTGGTGGCCCTGTGGGCCGTGCCGCGGATGGGGGCAACGGTGGTGGCCGTCAACCCCCGACTCGACCATCGACAGACCACGGTGCAGCTCGATCTGGTTGACCCGGCGCTGGTGCTTGGCTCGGACATGCTGACCGGCCGCACGACCCATGCAACCGAATCCTTGTTTGACGGACGTCCGAGCATGCCGCATCCCCACGCTCCCGATGACCTCCACTCGGTGTTCTTCACCTCGGGCTCCACCGCCGAGCCCAAGGGCGTCCGGCTCACCTGGGGCAACCACGAGGCCTCGGCGACGGCCTCGGCCACGGTCCAGCCGGTCGGGCCGGATGACAGCTGGCTGGCGGTGTTGCCGCTGTTTCACCTCGGGGGGTTTGCCATCACCTATCGGATGTTCCGGGCGGGCGGGTCGGTGGTGCTCGAACCCTCCTATGACGCAGTCAGGGCCGCCGAACTCATGGACACGGTGTCCTATGCCTCGGTGGTGCCAACCATGTTGACCACCCTCCTGGCCGCCCGCCCAACTCCGTTCGCCGGCCCGTCGAAGGCGGTGCTCATTGGGGGCGGGCCGGTCTCCGATGAGCTGGTCGCCAACGCCTGGGATGCCGGCCTGCCGGTGGTGGCTACCTATGGCCTCACCGAAACCGGTTCGCAGGTGGCGGCTGTGCCACCGGCCGATCCGGGCGCGGGTGCCGTGCTGCTCGAAGGGGTGGCCATCGAAGCCGGGACAGCGGAATCGCCGTCGGCTGTGCGGATATCTGGCCCGATGGTGAGTGCCGGTTACTGGGGGGAGCCGGATCGAGCGGAATGGCTGGAGACCCGCGACCTTGGGTATTTAGACGAGAACGGGCACCTGCACATCATCGGGAGAAGTGATGATGTCATCATCTCAGGTGGGGAGAACATTCATCCGGCCGAGGTTGAAGCCGCCCTCGACGCCCTGGCAATGGTGACGGCCTCAGCCGTGTTCGGAGTGGCCGACGAGCTGTGGGGAGAACGGGTCGAGGCGGCCGTTGTG
Source organism: Acidimicrobiia bacterium (assembly GCA_029862065.1). Lineage (GTDB taxonomy): Bacteria > Actinomycetota > Acidimicrobiia > Spongiisociales > SHLN01 > SHLN01. The sequence continues at coordinate 8,632 of JAOTYB010000057.1, forward strand.
CTGTCGGACCCAACGGTCACACCCGAGGAGCTTGCGACAGCCGCAAAAGAGTCCCTGGCCGATTTCAAGATTCCAAAAGGCTGGCACGTCGTAGATGAACTCCCGTTGGGCCCGACAGGCAAAGTAGACAAACAGGCGCTCATTGACCGTGCTGCGTCAGAGCCTGGCGCGGAGAAGACTTAGGACCAGCCAAAAACCCGGTTGGGTTGAGCCGCCGTCTCGGTTACGGAAGTCGCCCACCGAAGGTGAAGCCCGAGATTCGCGCGGGAGTGAGGGCCGCCACCCAGTTTTTCTCCAGGGCGGGGCGCATGTCCTCCAGCCATTCCCCGGCATGCTCTGGGCCGCGGTCCTTGGTGAGGAGCGTGCGGGCCAAGGCCATGGCGTCGCGGTCAATGAACTCGATCGGGCCCTCCGCTGTGACGTACCACTCATCAGCCTCCTTGCCTTCGAGGCGCTCATAGTGGATCGTGACCGTGGCCCGCCCGGTCCGTCGCATGTGCTTCCCATGCACGCTGTCGGGCGGCGTCATCAACAGGAACCGTCCCTCCTGCCACAGAAAAGCCAACGGAACGGCAATCGGACCCTTGTCCACCCGGCTCACCGACAGAATCGCCATCAGTCCGCCCTGGGCCAGCCGCTCGTCTATCTGCTCGCGAGCCATACGAGGCATGACCCCACCCTACGACGCAGTCTCGGAGAGGCGGGAACGCCCAACTCTCACAACTGCCGCTCTATATGTGCCGTTATGTGTGCGTGAACGTGAACGGGACACCAGCGGACAAAGGGCTCTGTTCGTTGTCTCTGACGTTCTGATTGACTGCCTTATGGCTCGTTGGGCCAGTTCCAGTCCTCCCAGGGCGAGTTGGCCGAACCAGTCTCGGGGAAGATTCCCGGCGGGTTCGTCGCACAGTGCAGGAACACCTGCCGATGGTCGTTGTCCCAACGGTTCTCTCCTCCTCTATTCCCCTGCTGAGTCACTGATCCGTCAGCCCACGCTTCGATCGTGAACCATGAGCCCGGATCCGGCTCTCCGGTCGGGTTCAACACGGTGTTCCAGAAGTGGCTATTCATGTCTGTGGTGAAGTCATCGTTGGTCGACATTGCGAGCGAGTCCTGCTTGGGGTCCACAGTCTGCCGGTCCAGGTGGGAATACCAGTCAGCGACATCAAGGGTCGTATCGAACGGGTAATAGCCACCCGTTCCGGCGGCCACCGTGCGGTACTCGCGAACACCGAGACCGACGTGGTCAAGCTTCGTGTCCTCATGGGCAACCGCGGTCACGCTCACCGAAATAGCAAAGGGCGTTTCGAATTCGCACCCGTAGTCGAAACTGATGATCTCGACGTTGGCCACTGGCGTCGGCCGGGGAGGTGGTTTCGCTCCCGCCGAACTAGCCGTAGCAGCCACCACTGCGAAAACAGCCATCAATGCAACAGGCCACATAATGCGGCTTCTCATACATCTCACCCCCCACCGACCCCGGATTAGCCAAGCAGGCCAGGGGTCCCCAATGTCTCAACCGGAATATGTCCGGCCAAGCAAAGTCCTTACCTCCGTCACCTCCAGTGTCCCCGGCCCCCCCGCAGCCCTCTTGCAGCTAGCTTGCGCCGCACATGCCCGGCTGGGAGGGATGATGTGGTTGTTGGTGGCACGCACCGGTCGGGCGGTGTGACATCAGTTGAGTTGCAGCAACAACTCGGTTGAGTGCACGTCCGCCGTCCCGGTGGTGCCTGCCACCCCTTTTGCCTTGAAGCAACAGAAAGGGGCAGCTGATGTCAATCGTAGGAGTCACCGGCGGAGTGGATACGCATGCTGATGTGCATGTGGCGGCGGCAGTCGATCGCAACGATGGTGTGTTGGGGATTGAGTCGTTTCCTACCAACGAAGCGGGTTATGAGAGCTTGGCTGGTTGGTTGGCCGGCTTCGGTCCGGTGATCCGAGTGGGGGTGGAGGGCACTGGGTCCTATGGGGTTGGGTTGGCCCGGTTCCTCACAACCACCGGTATTGAGGTCCTGGAGGTGGATCGACCGAACCGGCAGGTTCGTCGTAAGAAGGGCAAGTCGGATCCGACCGATGCCGTAGCCGCCGCCAGGGCTGCCCTGTCCGGGGAAGCATCAGTGATCCCGAAGGCACGTAACGGTCCGGTGGAACAGATGCGGGTCCTGTTGGTTGCTCGCCGTTCAGCACGCCAACAACGCATCCAGTCCCTCAACCAGCTCCGCCACCTGGTATTGACCGCTCCCGAACCAATCCGGACTCGGTTCAAGGACCGCTACAAGGCTGGTCTTGTCAC
>JAOTYB010000208.1 GCA_029862065.1 Acidimicrobiia bacterium
GCATCCGGCATCCGGGAAGCGCTCCCAACACGACTCATTGACGCAAGCCCGGAAAGCGAGCAAAGCGAGCGCCGCACACCGCAACAAGTCAGTCGGCATCCGGCATCCGGCATCCGGCATCCGGCAAGCGCTCCCAACACGACTCATTGACGCAAGCCCGGAAAGCGAGCGGAGCGAGCGCCGGACACCGGAAAGGGAGCAAAGCGAGCGCCGGACACCGGAAAGCGAGCAAAGCGAGCGCCGGACACCGGAAAGCGAGCGGAGCGAGCGCCGGACACCGGAAAGGGAGCAAAGCGAGCGCCGGACACCGGAAAGCGAGCAAAGCGAGCGCCTGACAGCGAGCAAAGCGAGCCCCGCGCCACCCCTCCACCCCGCGGGAACCGGCTCAGCCCCTTAAACTCCCGCACCCGGCGCCAAGGGAGTGCATGGCCAAGGGATTAGAACGCGACCTCGGGCTGTACGCCGTCTTTACGATCAGCGTTGGAGCCATGATCGGCAGCGGTATCTTCGTGCTACCCGGATTGGCGGCCAAGATCACAGGTCCCAGCGTGATGCTGGCCTTCCTCATCGCCGGGGTCATCGTGCTCCCGGCGGCCCTTTCCAAGTCGGAAATGGCCACCGCCATGCCGGAAGCCGGCGGCACCTACCTCTACATCGACCGGGCGATGGGCCCGCTGATGGGAACGGTGGCAGGGATCGGGGTCTGGTTCTCGCTCACCTTCAAGTCGGCGTTCGCCCTCGCCGGGTTGGCCGGGTATTTGACCTTCTTGGCCGACATCAACGGCAAGGCGGTGGCCCTAGCTATCGCGGTCGTTCTCATTGGCATCAACGTCCTGGGTGTGAAGCTCACCGGCGGGACCCAGGCGCTCCTGGTGACCGGAGTCCTGGCGGTCATGGCCTATTTCATCGGGCGGGGCTCGCTCCACGTGGACAGCGCCAACTTCGAGCCGTTCTTCGAGTCGGGGGTGAAAGGCCTTCTCTCTGCCACCGCCTTGGTATTCGTTTCGTATGCGGGCGTCACGAAGATCGCCAGCGTCGCCGAGGAGGTCAAGCGCCCCAGCCGCAACATCCCGCTCGGCATCCTCATATCGATCGGCCTCATGATGATTGCGTATCCGGCCATCGTGTACGTCATGGTGGGGGTGACGCCCATCGACGTGCTGGCCGGGAGCGAGGTCCCGGTGGCCACGGCGGCGGGTAGTTTCATGGGCTCGCTCGGGGTGGACGTCATGGCAATAACGGCCGTCATCGCCCTCACCGGTATGGCCAACGCCGGGCTCCTGGCTTCATCTCGGTACCCGTTTGCCATGAGCCGGAACTCACTGGCACCCGCCGTCTTCCAACGGATCGGGCCCCGGGGCACTCCGGTGGCCTCAATCGTCGTGACGGGTGCCGCCATGCTGGCGCTCATTGCGTTTGTGCCCCTGATCGAGCTGGCGAAGCTGGCCAGTGCCTTCAAACTCCTCATCTTCACCCTGATAAACGTGGCGCTCATTGCCCTGCGAGAGAGCCATCTCGACTGGTATCAACCAGACTTCAAATCCCCCTTCTATCCGTGGGTGCAGGTATTCGGGATAGTGGGAGCCCTGGTGCTGTTGAGCCAGATGGGACTGGTACCGATTCTGGGGGCAATCGGCATCATCACCATTGGCGTGCTGTGGTACCTCGGGTTTGGCAAGTCGCGGGCCATCAAGGACAGTGCCCTCCTCGATGCGCTTCGCATTCGCTCAACCGGCCGCCTAGTTGACATGACGCAGGCCGCAATCGCCGAACATGGCAGGGCGCACGTGTTGATACCCGTCCTCCGCAGCACCCGGACCAGCCGGATGGAGGACCTCATTCGCTTCGGGTCGCTCTTTGGTCAATCGGGAAGTGTGCTGGAGGTGATCGAGTTCGAAGGGGAGCCCGACAAGACCGAGCCGGCCGGCATCGATCACCGGTTCGAGGAGCGCACTCAGGAGCTGGCCACTCGGGTGGGGGCGGAAGTGTTTGTGCGGCGAATGGCGAGCAAGGACCCGGAACAGGCGTTGCTCGACTACGTAGAGGACCATGGTGTGGACCTGGTGATTTCCGACCTTCCCCGCCAAGCACCGGGAAGCCGGCGCTTCATTCACGAAATGAAAGACGTCCGCGATCATCTGCCGTGCGACTCGATCTTCCTCCGCAACCGGACGATCGGCCGGGTTGGGAACCTCGTCATCATGGGCTCGGGAGGCCCGTACGACGTGCTCAAGATCAGCCTGGCGGCACAGGTGTCGGCCACCGAGGGCTCGCGCCTCAGGTTTGTCCACGTGCTTCCGGAAGATGCCCGCGACCAGCAAGTGGAGTCGATCGAGAAGTACCACCACAAGCTCGATGAACTGGTGGTTGCCGACATCGAAAGCACGGTCACCCGGGCCGCCGACCTGATCAGTGAAATCCACGACATAACCGCCGACGCCGACCTGGTGGTGATGGGAGCCCCCGCCCATCGCGTCCGGCTGTTCGGCGACCTCGCCGACCGGATCGCCGACAACATCGACGCCCCGGTCATGATGGTTCACACCAACCAACAGCCCAAGCAGGCCTGGTACGACAAGGTCCTGGAGCGGATCATCTACTAGCGGCGGCCTTCGGCCGCCGCGGCTACCAGCTACCAGCACAAGTTCCCCGCCCTTGAGGGCGGGGTGGCTCCGCCGACAGGCGGAGTCGGGGTGGGGGTGACGCCGAGCCAACCACGAACTTGTTGGGATTCCCCGCCCTTGAGGGCGGGGTGGCTCCGCCGATAGGCGGAGTCGGGGTGGGGGCGAGGCCGAACCAACCACGAACTTGTTGGGATTCCCCGCCCTTGAGGGCGGGGTGGCTCCGCCGACAGGCGGAGTCGGGGTGGGGGTGACGCCGAACCAACCACAA
>JAOTYB010000058.1 GCA_029862065.1 Acidimicrobiia bacterium
GCTGGCAACCGTGTGCGGAGTTGATCGGCTCCAGGTGGCGGTGATGAGTACATCAGCCGACTGGCTTCCCTTCAGACAGATGGCGGCGCTGAGCCAGCACCCTCGCGGCAAAGAGCGGATTACCTATCACATATCGACGAAACATCCGCAGGGGATGGCGCGCCAGCCGCCCGACCCACTCGAGGCCTCGATCAGTCATCCACTTCGGGGCGCGCTTTTCCACACCTGCGTACCATCGGAAGGTGGCACCGACCGGCATGATCACGCTGGCATTGAGACCCTGGAAATTCTCCTCAATCCAGAATTCCTGTAACGGCATTCCGAAGCCCACCATCACAACTGAGGCGCCGGAGGCGTTGACCTTTTCAACCACCTCAGCACTTTGCCGGCCGTTCTTCTCGAAGAAACCATGATGCGTACCGGCTATCACAAGCCCCGGGTGAGCTCTTTCGAGTAATCCACCACACAGCTCGGCCACGCCCTTCTCATCACCCAGTAGAAAGAGCGAGAGCCCTCTGTCCGCTAAGCACGCGGCGAAATCGTCAATCCAATCCATCACCGCCAGCCGCTCCGGAATCACCCGGCCGAGCTGAGACGCCCCCCACATCACTCCATGCCCATCACAGAACACCAGGTCGGCGTTGTTGATGACGCTACGGAACCGGTCGTTGCTCTGCGCCAGATTGACCCCATGGACATTTACATGGCTGACAAGACGCTTCTGCTTTTTCGACGCCCAGGTGGTGAGCGTTTCGACTAGTTGAGACTTCTTGAGTGGGACAACCCGGACACCCAGGATGTCGATCGCATTTGGAAGAATCATTATTGCTCCGGTTGCCGACCGTCCGGGACCTACCCGCTTGATCGGATACGGGTTGGCGCCCCTTGAGGTCAAAGTAACTCAACCACTGAAAGTAGTCGAGAAACGCTCCCGAGACGCAAATACACCGTTACCCTGGCTACGGGCCATGAGCGTTAGATCCAGCTGAGCTTAGATTAGCGCCGCCAGGAGACGGGCTGCTTCGTCAAGATGCCGGTCCATCACCGACGCCCGTCTCGACCAACCCCGGCCCGACGCAAACAGGCACGACCACAGCAGTGAGACGTGGAGGCGAGCGTGGAGGTACAACCGCTCGTCGGCCGCTAAATCATCGCCGGGACTTCGTCCTGCGAGGTATGCGTCAAGCGCACTGGCTTGGAGTTCAGCACTCTCATCGATGAGGAGGGTGGCAAGGTCAACGAGGGGATGGCCCCAGACAACCGAATCCCAATCGATTATCTTGACGGTGCCTCCCGAGGTTTCAGCAAACAGGACGTTCCACCGGTGCAGGTCCCCGTGAATCGGCTGACGGCCGTCGCCGACGTCCAACGCGGATTGAAGTTCGACAACCCTCTGCCAACCATCCAGGAGTTCGGCTGCGGATTGGTTGGCGGACTCAACAGCTAGTTCCTTCAATATGACCTGCATCGTCGGAGCGATCTCAACGAAATAATGCTGGTGCCTGGTAGCCAGACGTGGTTGGACGATTTCCGCCCACTCGAGGAGCGCCATATGGAGCGCCGGCAGGGCACCGGCCACGGTAACCAGCTGGCCGTCTTGGGGAGTTTGGCCATCTACGTCTTCGACAACGTACTGGAGAGCCTCTGCGGTCGACTCCAGGAAATAGACCTCGGGCACGAAACGACTGAGCGGACGCCCATGGACAGACGAGAAGATCAAGCTCTCGGGCATGTCGAACGATCTGACCACGTCGTTTATGGCTCCGTCAAGCCGAGAGGAGGCAACTTGGACAACTGGGCTCCTGTGATACACCGCCGACTGCGAGCCTCCCCCCTCGAGAGTCGCGATCAACCGATACGTTTCTTCACCGGTGGAACTCCGGGCGAGGCGGGTGTGGCGAAATCCAGCGCAACCGCGATCGGTCATAGCAGAGATCGCTTCCTCGGCTGCGGCCCAACTAAGGCTCGACGGAAGACCGGCCCGTATCCTTCTGCGCGATTTGACCCGACCCAAGTGCTTCGACAACCGCTGGTCCGCCGCCATAGTCGTCGATCCCTACCGTTGCGCGACGGCGATGAGGGTGGCCGGCCAGCGACGGCTCAGCGGTCGTGTCGCTGCATCGAGCACCAAGCCGAACACGTTCACGAGCCCTGCCAGGACGGCGGCGAGGGGTCTTGTCCAGCGAGCACGCCTCACGGCAGCTTGCAGCCAGCGTCCGGCCGCGTAACCGAAGCCGGTCCCGATGCCGCCCACGAGTTGCAGGTCCAATGCCTCCCAGGTCGAAAAAAGCGCCGAGAACTCCTCGGCGGAGTAACGACGCTGGTTGCCCGTTTTCGACTTCACGAACAGATAGGGAACGGTCACGATTGCGTACCCGCCGCTCCGAACGACGCGATTCATCTCGGTTACGAGGGCTGCGTCGTCCTCGACGAAATAGAGGGCCTGCGTACTGAGTACGAGGTCGAACGTCTCATCCGCAAACGGTAGGTCTCGCTCGGCGATTACTTCCACCCTCCGAAAATACGAGTCGATATCCAGCCCAACCACTTTGGCGTCGCCCAGGAGCGGTCGATAGGGCTGGGTTCCGCAGTAGACGTCCAGAATCCACCCCGCACCGGCCGGTACATTTGACAGCGCCCTGATCAGGCCGTCACGAAGCCCCTTTAGGTGCAAATAGTGAAAGTCGAGCAAGCCCGGCTCAGCTCGCTCCCTCCGAATTCGACGGATGTCCTCTGCCGGGAGTGGCCGTCGACCGTGACTTGATCGCATCTGGGCAACGATAGCCGTGCGTGAGATCCGCCCGTTGCGACCCCAGTGGAACGCACCTCCCGTACGACGACCGCGGTCCGCCTAGTCGACCGGCGAACCAACCTCGAAAGCATCGGCTACTTCGACGTCGCGCGCCTCGGCCCCGAGGGCGGCTTCGTGGCCTTCGATATCGACGTGGGGCAGCCAGTCGAGCCACTTGGGCAAGTACCAGTTGTAGTCACCCAGAAGGCGCATGGTGGCCGGCACCAGGATCGAGCGGACGATGGTGGCGTCGAGGAACACAGCCACGGCCAGGCCGAAGCCCATCTGCTGGAGGGGTACCAGATCGCCGAGTGCAAACCCGCCGAAGACCGCCACCATGATGAGGGCGGCGCCGGTGATGATGGCACCGGTGGTGCGGAGCCCGTGGGCCACTGACGCGGCGTTGTCGCCGGTTTGGTCGAAGTGCTCCCGGATGCGGGTGAGCAGGAAGACGTGGTAGTCCATCGACAGCCCAAACAGAACGGCGAACAGGAACAACGGCAGCCACGCCTCGATCGACTCCACCTGGATGAAGCCGAAGATGTCTTTGAACCAACCGGGCCCGGTACCGATCTGGAAGGCCATGACCACTGCGCCGTAGGCGGCGGCCACCGAGAGCAGGTTCAGCAAGATGGCCTTGATCGGTAGGACGATCGATCGGAACACGACCGTGAGCAGAACGAAGCTGAGTCCCAGTACGAATACGAACACGATGGGCGTGTACACGCTGACGTCCTCGAAGAAGTCGACGTTGAAGGCGCTCGCTCCACCCACCAGGACGTTCACGTTCGAATCACCGAAGGCGGCCGGGATGAGATCGTCGCGGAGCAGTTCCACCGCGGTCGATGACGCTTCACTCTGGAAGTCGCCGGTCAGCGGAATCGACAGCAACGCCAGGTCGCCGGCCGGGTTCACGATGAGAGGATCGGGTGGCCCAAACGTTGGGTTTCCGTTCAGCGACGCACCGAGGGCGGTGGCGGCGGCCTGCACGTCGGCGGTAATCGGGCCATCGAACACGATCTCAACCGGCTCATTGGCGCCGCCCAGGCCGAATTCGCGCTCGATGATGTCGAATGCCTGCTTGGACTCAAGCTCTTCGGGGAGCGTCGTGACTCCTGAGAACCCGGTCTCCATGCTGAGGGCGAACGACCCGAGCAGCAGCATGAAGCCAGCCCCCACCACGAGAAAGGCGATCGGGCGACCCATCACCAGTGCGGTGATCTTGTCCCACATGCCGCCCACCTTGTCGACGTTGTCGAGCGCCGTCTGGCGGCGGACCTTGCCGATGTTGATCTTGTCTCCCAGCAGTGACAGCAAGGCCGGCAGCAGTGTCATCGATGCGGCTACCGCCAAAAGCACGACGACGATGGCGCCGACGCCCAGGCTGCGGAAAATGGTGTTCGGCACAAACAGCATGCCGAGCAGTGCCAGCACCACGGTGAGCCCCGAGAAGAACACAGCCCGGTTGGCGGTCGCACCGGAGCGCCCAATGGCCTCCAGTTTGTCGAAACCGCGCACCCGCTCTTCTCGGTAGCGGGCAACGATGAACAGGGCGTAATCGATGCCGACTGCCAGCCCGATCATGGTGATGAAGTTGACGACGAAGAACGACAGCGACATGAAGTTGCCGAGATAAGCGGTGATGCCGATGGCGACGGCGATCGCCGCGATGGCTAAGAGGATCGGGAGGCCGGCCGCCACGGCCGCGCCGATGACCGCCAGCAACACGATGAGGGCGACCGCAACACCGATGGTCTCACCCTTCTCGAGCCCCTCCTGAGCCAATCGCTCGAAGTCGTTGTTGATGGTTCCTTGACCGAAGAGGCGGGCCTCCAGCCCGGAAGGTGGAGTAACGCCATCGACGGCGTCACCGAGCGCCGCAGAGTCGGTTGCCGCTTCGTCCAGGTCGGTCTTGGCCAGGACCACCGTGAGGAGCTGGTCGCCTCCGTCCTCGGAGATGATCGGCTCGCCGTTCTGTCCGACCGGAATCACGGCTTGAATCACGTCAGAACCGAGACCTTCAACCGCCGCCGCGAGGTCGCCGACGAACGCCTGGAAGTCGGCATCGGCGGCCGTCCCCGGAAGACCGCTAATCACCAGCAGCTCGGTGAAAGTGTCGGGACCGCGCAAACGATCCTCCAGCAGCGTTTCGGCTTGCTTGGCTTCCGGACTGTCGGTGAAGTCGAAGTCGGTGGTGAGATTGTCGGACAAGAACAGGGCGGTCAGCGTGAAGGCGGCAACCAAAAGCACCAACCACCCGCCAATAACTGTCCATGGACGACGGCTGCTGGCGCGAGCGATGCTTTCAGGATTCAGTTTCACGGTTTGCTCCTCCCCAGTGCAATCCGGTCCCCCATACGGGCAAGACCTGTGTTCGTTCGGTCAACGCTACAGAACAACCGTTGGCTAGGCCAAGGTTTTGTTAATCGCTCGGTGACCAGGCCCGGTAACGGTCTTGGCGGCGCTCGAGCCGCAGCGGCAGCTGGAAACACTCCGACAGCGTCTCCGCCGTCAAGGTCTCTTCAATGGGGCCATCGGCCAGCACCGCTCCCCGCGACAACAGGATGATATGGTCGTAGCCGGGCGGGATCTCTTCGACGTGGTGGGTCACCAACACCACCGAGGGAGCGGCCGGGTCGAGCGCCAGATCGGACAGTGAGGCAACGAGGCGTTCACGAGCTCCCAGGTCGAGGCCGGTTGTCGCTTCATCCAGGAGCAGCAGCTCCGGATCGGTCATGAGACTACGAGCGATCAGCACCCGCTGCCGTTCCCCGGCCGACAGGGTGTCGAATTGCCTATCGGACAGGTGCTCGGCCTGCAACCGGGCGAGGCCGGCTCTGGCGGTCTCCCAGTCCCGATCCTCGTATTCGTGCCACCGCGAATCCACGAAGGCGGCGTGCTTGCCGGTTACCACGATCTCTAGAGCCGGTAGATACCCCCGGATCATCCCGGCCAGGCCCGACCCGGCATATCCCACTCGACGACGAAGCTGGCGCACGTCGCCCTTGCCGCGCTCGATCCCGAGCAGCCGGACCGTGCCCCGGCTGGGCGTCAGGTAGGAGGAGGCCACCTGCAGCATGGTGGTCTTGCCTGCTCCGTTCGGTCCCAGCACCACCCATCGTTCGTGCTCCTGGACCCGCCAGTCGACGGAGTCGAGCAGGTAGCTGCCGCCGCGGATGACCGAAACGGCAGAGAGATCAATGACTTCCTTCATCGGGGCTCCTGGTATCCGCCAGTCGGTCACGGTAGCCCGCGCCGGCGGTCGCGTGCTCCGGTCGCCGAGGCAGCCGGCAAGCTCCACAAGTTCGCCATACTGGAGGCCACCCAAGGAGGACAACGATGAAGCTGAGTGACCCCACCCTGTTGCGAGGGCAGGCCTACGTAGACGGTGACTGGATCGATGCCGATTCCGGCGAGACCTTCGACGTCGTGGACCCGGGCAACGGCACCGTCGTCGGGGCCGTCGCCGATGTGGGCGCCGCGGAGACCCGGCGGGCGATCGAGGCCGCCGATGCCGCCTGGCCGGCCTGGCGGGGGCTGACCGCCAAGCAACGGTCCGAGGTTCTCCGCCGCTGGTACGAGCTCATCATCGAAAACCAGGAGGACCTGGCCCTTCTCATGACTCACGAGATGGGCAAACCCATCAACGAGTCACGCGCCGAAGCCGCTTTCGGCGCTTCGTTCGTTGAGTGGTTTTCGGAGGAGGCTCGCCGGGCACGGGGCGAGGTGATTCCCACCCACGACCCGACGAAGCGCGTCCTGTCCCTCAAGCAGCCGGTGGGAGTCGTGGCCGCCATCACTCCCTGGAACTTCCCCCTCGCCATGATCACCCGCAAGGTGGCTCCGGCCCTGGCCGCCGGGTGCACTGTGGTAGTCAAACCGCCGGAGGATGCACCGTTGACCGCCTTGGCCGCGGCCGACCTGGCGGCCCGGGCCGGGGTACCGGCTGGAGTATTGAACCTCGTCCCCACCAGCAACCCGGCTCCCGTCGGAGATGAGCTCACCACCAACCCGCTCGTCAGAAAGTTGTCGTTCACCGGCTCAACCGCCACCGGCAAAATGCTCATGGCCAAGGCCGCCCAAACCGTCAAAAACGTGTCGATGGAGCTGGGTGGCAATGCTCCGTTCCTCGTGTTCGACGATGCCGACGTCGATGCCGCGGTGGACGGCGCCATTGCGTCCAAGTACCGGAACAACGGGCAAACCTGCATCTGTGCCAACCGAATCCTGGTCCAGGACGGCGTCTACGAGGAGTTCTCCAAGAAGTTCGCCGAGGCGGTGGCCGATTTGAAGGTGGGTCCGGCGCTCGACGAATCCACGGCTATCGGACCGCTGGTGAATGACAAGGCAATCGAAAAGGTGGAGACCCTGGTGAACGACGCCCTTGCCAAGGGTGCCAGCGCCCTGACCGGCGGCAAACGTCACGCGCTCGGCTACACCTACTACGAGGTGACCGTCTTGACCGGGGTGACGGCGGATATGGCCATCGCTTCCGATGAGATCTTTGGGCCGGTCGCTCCCCTGTATCGGTTCACAACTGAGGAGGAGGGGGTGGCCCTTGCCAACGACACCCCGTTCGGCCTGGCCTCCTACTTCTACGCCGGTGACAACGCCCGCATTTGGCGGGTGAGCGAAGGCCTCGAATACGGGATGGTCGGAGTCAACACCGGCCTCATCTCGGCGGTAAGCAGTCCGTTCGGAGGCATGAAGGAATCGGGCATCGGCCGGGAAGGCTCTCACGAAGGCCTCGAGGAGTATCTCGAGACCAAGTACGTGTGCGTCGGCGGGATCTAAGAGGAGGGGAATGGCCGAAGGGGCACTTGCCGGTCTGAAAGTGATTGACCTCAGCCGTGTGCTGGCCGGCCCCCTTGCACCATGCTGCTAGGCGACGCCGCAGCCGACGTCACAAAAGTCGAGCGCCCGGGGACCGGTGATGACACCCGCAGCTGGGGCCCGCCATTCGTGGCTGGCGAGTCCGCCTACTACCTGAGCGCCAACTGGACAGCCGCCTGCCGGGCCCGGTCCTGAGCCGAGCTCAGCCAAGGGTCCGCGTCGTAAGCTCCTCATGTGAGCAACCACGCTTCAACGAAGCCAACGCCGCTCGTCGGTACCTGGAAACTCGAATCGTCTGAGTTCACAAGTTCCGATGGGACAGTCACTCAGCCGTTCGGCGCCACTCCGATAGGCGTTGTTCACTATGACGCCAGTGGCCACATGAGCGTCCAGTTGATGAGGAGGAACCGCACGCGCTTCGCCTCAGATGATCTAATGACGGGTTCCGATGAGGAGACCCGATCAGCTCTCACCGGAATAATCACCTACTTCGGTCCCTACTTCGTCGAAGAGGAGTCTGCGCGGGTCACCCATCGCCTTGAGGGTTGCTCGTTTCCGAACTGGGAGGGAACCGAGCTCGAGCGGAACTACGTCATTGAAGGCGACGTCCTGACCCTGACAACCGATCCGATGCATGTCGGGGGTAGCGACCTCACCGGAGTACTGACCTGGCGCCGGATCGCATGACAGAATTAGGAGGTTCGACGTGAGCGGTGTGCTCGAGAACAGGCGAGTCATCGTGACTGGAGGCAACGGTGGGATCGGGCAGGGAATCGCCCGGGGCATGGTCGATGCCGGCGCCACGGTGGCAATCGTCGGACGCAAGGAAAACGTTGCGGAAGTCGCCAGAGAGCTGTCGGAACCGGGCCGCGAGGCCATAGGTCTCCAGGCCGATCTTTCAGACAGAAGCCAGCTCAAAACCGCTTTCGAACAGGCGGTTGCCGGTCTAGGTGGGCTGGACGTACTGGTCAACAGTCACGGCATTGCCAGGGTTGATGAAGCTGCCGAGCATTCGCTCGATCAGTGGGATGAAACGATCGAGACCAATCTCACGTCGGTGTTCGAGCTGTGCCAGCTAGCCGGCCGGCACATGCTGGCGCAGGGCTCGGGAAAGATCATCAATATCGCGTCGATGTATTTCTTCTTCGGTGGCCTCAAGGTCATCGCCTACACCGCCTCCAAAGGGGGCCTGGCCCAGCTGACCAAAGCACTATCCAACGAGTGGGCCCCTCATGGCATCAACGTCAACGCCATTGCCCCCGGGTACGTCAAGACCAATCTCAACGAGCACGTGTGGGGGGATCCGGTGCGGTCCGCTGAGATTATGTCCCGGGTTCCGTATGGCCGCTGGGCCGAGCCGGTGGACATGGCCGGCCCCAGCGTGTTCCTGGCCTCGCCGGCTTCCGACTACATCCACGGAGTGATCCTGCCGGTCGACGGCGGGTTCATGGCACGCTGAGCAAGACGCTCGTGAACTCAACCCTCACCAGCCGCTTCATCGAGTCGGTGGTGGCCGGATATCGAGCGGAAGATCTCAATGAGAAGGCCAGCCTGGCTCTCTTCGATTTCATCACTTGCGCATCGGCTGGCCTGGCGCAGGTGTCGGAATGGTTCGACCACTCGGTTGGTCCGGCCCTTGTTATCGGGTCTCCGGCGGGAGCTTCGGCAGAGCAGGTTGCTGCCGTCAACGCCGCCGCCGCCCAGGTTCTTGATCGAGATGATCTCCATTGGCCATCTCTCACCCATCCCGGTTCGATCGCCTGGCCGGTCGCACTCGCCGTTGGCGGAGAAGTCAATGCTCCGTTCAGCGTTGTGTCGCGGGCGGCGGCCATCGGATACGAGGTCACTGCCCGGCTCGCTTCTGCGCTCGGGCCCTCACTACGCAGTCATTGGCATCCGACCACCACCGCCGGCACCGTCGGAGGGGCAGTGGCGGCCGCTTCTGTCTTAGCTCCCGACGACCCCGACGTGGCCATATCGGCAGCCGGTCACGCCATTTCAGTCAGTCCGGCGATGATTCAAGTGATCGTCGAACACAGCCCCTCCAACGTCTTTGATCGAGCCCATGCCGCCCGGACCGGAGTTGCCGCCGGACGGGCAGCCCGCGGCGGCCTGGTTGGAATGAAGCATGGTCTGGAGGATGCCCGGGGTTTGGTTTCGGCTGTGGCTCCCGAGGCGAACCCCGAGGATCTCCTGACGGTGCCCGGTGAGTGGGCGCTAACCAATCTGAGTCTGCGCCCGTACGCCGCAACCGGCTACGCCCAAACGGCGGTCGAAGCTGCCCGTAGTTTCCCTCCCATTGAGCCGGGCGACATCCAGAGGGTCGAAATCGTCGCTCCGCCCGGGGCAGCAGGAATTGCCGGGAGCACCACCCCCGGCAACGCGTTGGAGCGCTGGTGGAGCATTCCTTACGCTGTCGCGGTCGTCTTAGCAAGTGACGGACCTGCCGCACTCGAGGACCCGTCCGGAATCGACGATGCGGCTGTCGCCCAGCTGCTCAGCATTACCGAGCTCGAAGCTCGGTCCGGCGCAGCTGCGGAGGACTTGACGGTCGACATCGCGATCACGATCGGAGGCGCCATTGTGATCGAGTCTGCTCCATGGCACCTGGGGCATCCGGAACGACCTCTGACCGACGCTGATCGCATCGCCAAGTGGCTGGCAATGCACGCTGAGACCAGGACCGGTCAGGCTGAAGCGGTGCTGCGTGCTTGTCGGCAGGCAAACGCTTCTTCGACTCGCGATGCGGCAGCCGGCATCAACCGGGCCCTGCAGGCCGATTAGTACATCAAGAAGCCGCCGCTGACGTTGATGGTGGCTCCGCTAATGAACGAGGCATGCTGGCTCGCAAGGAATACGACGACTCCGCCCAGCTCTGATGTATCGGCGACCCGTCCGAGCGGAGTCGCCTTGGTCATGGCTTCAAGGGTTTCGGGGGCAAGATCGGTCATCAACATCGGGGTATCGACCTGACCGGGAGCAACGGCATTGACCGTGATCTGATCGCCACCATAGGTACGGGCCATTCCCCGTACCATCGAGACGATGCCTCCTTTGGAGGCGCAATAAACAACCGAGCCGCCAAAGCCGCCGGTCCACCAGCCCTGGGACGAGAAGGCGATAATCTTGCCGCCCTGACCGGCAGCTCTCATCGCATTGGCCGATTCGCGCATGAGGAAGAAGGACGCCTTGAGGTTGGTGTCGATCTGGAAGTCCCAGTCCTCTT
>JAOTYB010000059.1 GCA_029862065.1 Acidimicrobiia bacterium
CGGTCTCGGTGGTGAGCTTCTTGACACCCTGCCGGGCGTTGTAGAAGGCCTGGGGCACAGCCGTATTCGGTTTGTGCGACCCGGCCGGGCTTCCTCCCTCATACTTGTAGAAGATCTTGGCAGGAGTGTCGAGCAGCTTCTCCAGCCGGTGCGCCCGAAACAAGGGGGTTGGCCGCCAGAGGCGATAGACATCTAGAACCTCGCCCGGGATATCGATGTAGCGCTCCTGGCTCACCTCCTGCTCGATCAGATCGGTCGGGAAGAGTGGGGCCAGATCATCGGGCCCGATCGGCTCATGGGTTCCCGGGTGGAGAGGTGGGGGCGGCGGGGATGGGAGATCGGGAATGATGTTGTACCACTGTGTGGGGATCTCCGACTCATCAAGCGTGAACTTCGTGATTTCGGCCATGTTTCGCCTCCCGTTGGTCGGATCGCGAGAGTACCGGGGTTTCCGATGCGGTGCATTCCTGCAGCACGCAGTGAGCAGCAAGCAGTACCCCGGTGGGCACCGGGCGCCTGCCTACTGCCTACTGCCTACTGCGAATGGCTAGGCCGGCGGCGGCAACGACTGCCCGGTCTCCAACACGCTCTTGAGGCCGGACACGATGTACGGGAAGCCGCTCGAGAAGTCGGCGAAGATCTTGGAGTCGACAGGCACGTCATACATCTCAACCGTGAGCAGAGACGCCCCGTTGGCATCCTCCACCAGCCACACCTCCCGCGCCGCCCCCTCGGCTTCGAGGTCGGGATCCCACCGCGGGGTGAAGGTGTACTCGAGCCGGTGAGGTGGGTCGACGGCAATGACTTCGCCGTCGGCCACCACCGATCCATCGGCCCCGAGATAGCGCAGCGAACTTCCCGCCGTCCAATCGGATTCGACGCGGGTGCCATAGAAATAGCGGACGGTGTAGTCGGGGTCAGTAATGGCCTTCCAGACCTTCTTGGGCTCGGCGGCGATGTACGCCTGATAAACATAGACGGGTTTGCTCATAGGGCTTCCTCCTGCGAATTCGGCCACCAGGTCGGCGATGGCGCCTACCCGCGGCTCGGTGTACTTGCTTATCCAGCGGTCGTGAACCAGCCGGATCGGGACCGGATTCAGGTAGTGGAACTTGCTCCTCCCCTGTCGGCGGGTGGTAATCAAGCCGCCGGTTTCCAACACCCGAAGATGATTCATCACGCCGAAGCGCGTCATCTCCGGAAGGTGGGCACACAACTCGCCGAGCGTTTGACCATCCTCGACAAAAAGCGTGTCGAGGAGCAGCCGGCGGCTGGGGTCGTTGAGGGCACCGAACACCTTGTCCATACGTCGGATTATATGTGAGTGTTTACTCACATGTCAACTGCCGGTAGGCTGCCGACCCATGCGAGTCTTCTTCCCCATCTTCATACTCGTGCTGATCGCCACTGCCTGCTCTAACCGCGAGGGGGCAACGACCAGCGCCCCGTCCCCGGCCAGTGTCTCGACCACCGCACCGGTGGCATCATCGACCACCTCGGTCCCAGCAGGGAGACCAGCCGTCTGTCCCGTGCGGGTGGAGGGCAGAGAGGTCGGCCGGGTGACTCTGGCCGAGCTCAACGAGATCTCGGGGGCCGCCGTCAGCCGTAGCCGACCGGGGGTGATCTGGGTGCACAACGACTCGGGAGCGGAGCCGGTCGTCTATGCGCTCAGCCAGGACGGAGAACTGCTTGACCGGGTAGCCCTGCCCGACCTCGATGCCCGCGACTGGGAGGACATGGCGATCGGCCCCGGACCCAGCCCGGGGATCGATTACCTCTACCTGGCCGACATCGGAGACAACCAGGGAAGCCGCGAGAGCGTGCAGATTCATCGGATCCCCGAGCCGGCCGCCGGAACGAAGGAGGCCGTTGCCGCCCAAACCCTGGAACTGACCTACCCCACCGGGCCGGTTGAGGCCGAGACACTGCTTGTCGACAGGGCCACCGGAGACATGGTGATCGCCGGGAAGAAGCTGTCCGGGGCGACGACTCTCTTCGGCGTTGACGGCACTATCGACTGGAGTCAGCGGCAAGAAGCCACGCTCATTGGCGAGATTCAACTCGGAACGTTCGCGGCGGCCACCGGCGGAGACGCCGACGACACCCGGGTTCTCATCCGGACATACGACGAGGTGTTCCAATGGGAACGCCTGGCGGGCGATTCGTTGGCCCAGTCCCTGCTTAGTGCTGGCTGCCGCGTGGCATCACTCCGCGAGCAACAGGGTGAGGCAATCGCCCTCTCTGGGGAGGGTTTTCTCACCCTCAGCGAGGGGATCGACCAGCCCATCCTGCTGTTCGCTCCGGCCGGCTGAGTTAGTTTCAGCGTCCTTTCAGGTTCACTTACGTACGGTGTCGACACCGGACGAGAAGGAGTGAGATGAAAAGACGAACCAAGTTGATTGTGAGTGGCGCGGCAGTTGTTGCGCTTACGACCGCCGGCACCGGGGCTGCCCTCAGCTCGAGTGACGACGACGGGACCGAGGTGCCGATCACCGGCGTAGAGCTCGAAAAGGCAAGTGCCGCCGCGTTAGTGGCGACAGGCGGCGGCACCGTCACCGAAACCGAGAAGGGCGACGAGGAGAGCCTGTATGAAGTGGAAGTGACGCTCGAAGACGGCTCCCAAGTGGACGTTCAACTCGACGAGGCGTTCAACCTGGTTGAAGTCATGCCCGACGACGAAGAAGACGACTAGGACGGCCCACACCCCGCCTGCCCGCCAGCATCGCCCGGCAAGCATCCGGCATCCGGCATCCGGCAAGCGGCAAGCGGCAAGCGGCAAGCGATCCCAACACGACCTGTTGACGCAAGAACGGAAAGCGAGCAGAGCGAGCGCCGGATGCCGGAAAGCGAGCAGAGCGAGCGCCGGATGCCGGAAAGCGAGCAGAGCGAGCGCCGGATGCCGGAAAGCGAGCAGAGCGAGCGCCGGAAAGCGAGCAGAGCGAGCGCCGGATGCCGGAAAGCGAGCAGAGCGAGCGCCGGAAAGCGAGCAGAGCGAGCGCGCACGCGACACTGACCAAACTACCCACGCGAGGCTGAGCATTCCGCTAGCCGTCGAACCACTCGAAATGCCCGGGGTCAGGGTTGACCCACAAATGCCCAGAGGTGAGGCCCACCGTATACAACGCCACAAGCAAGTCCGGGTGGGTCGGAGAGAACGGTCCGTCGACCGGTTCAAAAAAGTTGATGTCGGCGGCCGCCCCGAAGGAGTGGTGGGAAATCGCCTGCCGGCCCGAGATGAATCGGGCATTCCAGCACCCGCGAAACGCCGAGCGGCGGATGAGGTCACCTTGTCCCCGGGCCTCGAGTGCCTCCATCGCCTCTCGCAACACGGCGACGAAATCGCGATGGCAGGTGACGCTTCCCAGAAGGGGAATGGTCTCGGTCACGAGATATTCGTTCCTCCAACTTGCCCCCTGCTGGAATCCGTCACCGCTCGGACGAATCGTGAATTCGCCGAAGCGCTCTTTGAAGGCGGCTTGAGAACGTACCGAGTCGCCATGACGGAACACGAGGACCTCGCCCCAGGACCGGATAACCACCGGTTCGCCGCCTATCTCAGCTACCGCGGCCTCCAACTCAGCTCGCTCGCCGTCGAACCAGAACACCGCGTACTTGTCGAGGAAGGCGCCAAAGACTTCTGGATCTGGCCGGGTGGTGACGATCTCGGCGTCGCCGACATAATCGTCATCGACGACTCCCGCCACCTTGACGACCAGTCCGCCGTCGAAGGTGATGGTGTCCCCCACGTCCAGACGGCGGAGCACTGCCGACGTGCTCCCCAGCAGCACCTCGTCGGGGGCCATCGACAGCAGTACCGAGCGGTGCTCGGCGGGAAGGAAGTCGGCATGGGTAGCGGTGACGGCGTGGACTTCGGCGGGAATGACGAATCCGTCCCCCGGTTGATCGACCACGGTGCCATCGGCCGTTGCCGAACTCACGATCCGCGTGTCCCCCACCCGCACCATCGAGACCGCCCCAACTCCGGCTATCGCCTGAAGGTCGGCAGCGAAACCCTCGACAAGAGCCGTCGGCTGCCACGCCAGGTGCCATCCGCCGGGCGTCACGGTAGTTGTGGGTTGGGGTAATTGAGTGGCTGAGGTCGGCGGCACCGGGGCGGTGGTAGTGGCGGCATCCTCACCCCCGCCACCACTGCAGGCACCGGCGACGAGAAGAAGAGCTACGAGGATTCGACGCATCGGACGACCCTAGCCACGGTCCTCTTCCAAGCGTTTGACCCGGCCGGGTACAGTCTGAGGAGAGGAGGCGTCATGCGATCATTTATCGAGGGGATACCGAAAGCCGAGCTGCATCTGCACCTGGAAGGGACGTTGGAACCCGACCTCAAGTTCCAACTTGCGGAGCGCAACGCCGTAGAAATGCCCTACGCCTCCGAGGCGGAGATGCGAGCCGCCTACGACTTCGATGACCTGCCCTCCTTCCTGGCGATGTACTACGAGGGCATGAGCGTGCTGCTGACGGAGGACGACTTCTTCGATCTGGCATACACCTACTTCCAAAAGGCAAGCTCGCAGAACGTGGTCTACGCCGAGGTGTTCTTCGACCCGCAGGCACACACCAGCCGGGGAATTGGGTTCGAGACGGTCATCTCGGGGATCCACCGGGCTCAGCTCGAGGCCGAGGCGACGCTGGGCATTCGGTCGCAGCTCATCATGTGCTTCCTGCGCGACATGAGCGCTGAGTCGGCAATGGAGACCTTGGAGGCCGCCGACGGATATCGCGAGTGGATTATCGGTGTTGGCCTCGACTCCGACGAGCGGGATAACCCACCCATCAAGTTCGTCGACGTGTTCGCCGCCGCTCGCCAGCGCGGGTATCGGTTGACGATGCACTGTGATGTCGACCAGGCCAACTCGACCGATCACATCTGGCAGTGCCTCAATGACATCGGAGTGGATCGGATCGACCACGGCGTCAACGCCCTTGACGACCCGGAACTGGTCACCGAAATCCGCACTCGGGGACTGGGGCTGACGGTGTGCCCGATCTCCAATAGCTATGTCACCGACGGACTGAAGGCTGCCGAGATCAGGCGCATGCTCGAGCTGGAGTTGACGGTGTGCGTCAACTCAGACGACCCGGCGTATTTTCCCGGGTACATGAACGAGAACCTCCAGGCCGTCCAGGAGGCGGCCGACCTCAGCCAACCCCAAATGACCCAACTAGTCGGCAACGCCTTTGCTGCCAGCTGGCTCCCGGACGACGAAAAGACCGACTACCGCAATCAGGTGACCGCCTACGCGGAGACCCACGTCCGGTGATACCCGAAGATCCCGCCTAATGTCATACGCCGAGTAAGAACCTACAGTACGCTGAGTAGCTAACGGCCACTAAGAGTGGCTGATTCGACGGGTGGAGAACAAAGTGAGACCTGCTAGCTGGCGCACGCTCATTGCGGCCCTCGCCGTCTTTGGGACGGTGATTGCGGCCCCTGCCGCTGCGGACGCGGGGCCAACTCGCATACTGCTGGTCGGCGACTCGATAACGGAGGGCCACGACGGGGACACCGCCTACCGCTGCGACCTATGGGGGCTCCTGAGCGGCGTTGACTTTGTGGGAGGCCTTTCGCAGGCCGGTGCCTGTACCGCTCCGGGATTCGACCCCGATCACGAGGGACGGGGCGGTGCCAAGACTGTTGAGCGAATCGCAGAGATGGCTGACGCCTTTAACCTCAGCTATGACGCTGCCCTCGTCCACCTCGGAACCAACGACCCCAACGGCGTCGACTTTGATTGGGACCAGTCGTATATCAATACGCTGGAACTGATCTATCGGGACCTCGTGGCCAAACTCCGTCTCAACAACCCAAACGTCACCATCTACCTCGCCCAACTCATCCCCTGCAACCAGGGGCAATCCCCCTCCACTGGGTACCTCGGATGTGATATCACTCACGACGGTGGTCTCGACAACAACGGCCAGTCGGTGGAAGGCATGAATGATGTCTGGGCGCGCATTGCCGGAGACTCATCAACTCCCAACTCCCCCATCATCCTCGTCGACCATCGAGCAGGGTTCAGTACGAACACTGACCTCAAAGCCGACAACGTCCACCCCAACGCTTCAGGTCGGGCCAAAATGGCCGCCAAATGGGCGGCCGCCCTGGCGCCACAACTGGCCGCCGACGGAGAGCAGGTGCTGCTGGTCGAGCCGAGCGGCCGCTGGCACATCCGGCGGCCCGGCAACCCGGATTACACCTTCTTCTACGGCAATCCAGGCGACATTCCTCTATTCGGCGACTGGGATGGCGACGGCCTCGACACTCCGGGGGCCTGGCGACAGGGGCCGGGAGGCGGATTTGCCTACCTCACCAACACGCTCCCACCCGATGGAGGCTCCGGTGTAGCCGAATTCACCTTCTTCTTCGGAAATCCCGGCGACGAAGTTTTTGTCGGCGACTGGAACGGCGACGGCAAGGACACGCTCGGCATCAACCGTGGTGGCCGCATCTTCCTTACCGACACCAACGGAAGCGGGGGGCTTCCGGTGCCGACCGACTACGACTTTTTCTTTGGCGTGCCGGGCGACCGGGCCTTTGGCGGCGATGGCGACGGAGACGGAAAGGATGCCGTCTTCCTGTATCGGGAGTCCGACGGCTTCGTCTACTACACGAACGAGACCCCGATCGGCCCGGGAGCGGTCGCCGGCACTGCTGCCAACTACTTCTTCGGGAATCCGTCCGATCGTTTCGTGGCCGGGGACTGGAATAACGACGGCACCAACACTGCCGGCATATTCCGGAGTTCCAACACCACGGTCTACCTCACCAACACCAACGCCAGCGGCGGAGCAGCCGCTCCGACGGACCAGTCCTTTGTGTGGGGCGCCGGCGACTGGGTTCCCCTGGCCGGCTACTGGCAGTAGTAGTACCCCATCCTCCGGAGTACGCGGGCCTACTCGACTTCGAACTCGTCCTCGTCAGAATCGGCGGCAGCATCAGTTAGCAACGGCACATACTGGGCGGCGATACCGGAAGCGACCGCAGCCGCGGCCGGCGCCACGAGATGACCGAGAGGGATCGAGATTGGGTCGTCGGTCACGGTGAAGTCGAAGGTCGGGAGTAACAGGATCACCAGCGTGACCAGGGCCCAGATCACCGCCGTCGACAACGCGATGCCAACCCAGGCATGCTGCTGGTCTTCCCGAGTCGGGTGGCGAGTGACCAGCGCACGCAGCACATAGCTGGAGGCGGCCGCACCGGACATCCAGGTCACAGCCGGAATCAGCGGAAAGGTGTCACGCTCTGCGCCGTACACGAGGTCGGGCGAGGTGAGGCTGATGATGGCCACGGCCAGCCAGATGCTCCCGAGGGCCAGCGCCACCCAAGCCAGATTCCGTTGCATGCTCACCCCTCATTCGCCGGTCGTGTCAGCCCAAGGTAGCGCGACTACGCCGAGGGCGTCACCGATGGGAGCTCCTCGCCGTCGACCACCACCGTGATGGAGGCGGCAGCCCGGCGGAGCGCGGCCTCGACCGCGTCGGCGTCGAGGCCCGAAGCGAACACGAACCCCAGATAGCGATCCCCTTCCGGGAGGGCCGCCACCCGGCGGCCGGGAGTCACTGTCATATTGATGTCATCGACACCATCCACCTTCGCTGCTTCGTCCAGCCCCTCAACACCCGCCAGGACGCCGGTGCCTGGAATGGGAAGCATCAGGACGCCGGCAGCCGGCCGGGCCAGCGCAGAATCCACCGGAGCGCGACCGAGCACGGCTCGGAGAATCAACACCTCGAGGGATTCACCGACCAACCCGAAGGTGAGTGCCCGGCCGCACAGCCCGCCGATCGACCTGGCCGCCAGCTCGAGCAGTCGACAGCCGCCGTTGGGGGCAACCCGCACCTCGGCGTGCACCGGTCCCGTGACGATGCCAAGTGCTTCGATCCCGGCGCTCGCCAGCGCAATCGCCTGGTCCTGAATCGCATCGGGATGGCGGGACGGCGTAACCAGGAGGGTCTCCTCGAAGTACGGGCCCTCCAACGGGTCTGGCTTGTCGATCAGGGCAAGAACCTCGAGCGCTCCGTCGATCACGAGTCCCTCAACCACCAACTCGGTGCCGGGGAGATACTCCTCGACGAGCAGCGGCTGATCCGGATCGGCCCCGGCATCGCTCAGGATCGACCGAATCCTGACCTCGGCTCGCTTGGCGGCGGCCACGTCGTCGGCTCGGATTACGCCGCGACTGGCAGCCAGACCAGTCGGCTTGACGACTACTGGAAACCCGATGGCGGAGGCGGCCGCGGCTGCTTGCCCGGGCAGGGCCGACCCATAGGCAGGCTGAGCCACCCCGGCCGACTCCAGCGACCGGCGCATGAGCAGCTTGTCGCGGGTGGCGGCCACGGCGGCGGGCGGATTGCCCAGGAGTCCCAGCTCGGTCGTGGCGAGGGCGGCGATCCCCACCCCCTGGTCGTCGATGGCTACCACGGCGTCGGCCGGCGGATCCAGGGCAACGATGGCTGCGACGGCCTCGGCCGGCTCCGTGAGATCGATCTGGATCTGACCAGCCCCAAGCGGCGGTGGCGCGTCCGTCGCCACTACTGGATCAAGGCCCAGCAACCGAGCAGCTGATACGAAATCACCGGTCCGGTAGGACTGGCTGGAGGCAAGGAGCACAACCCGTTTCATCACCGTCATACTGCCGCACCGCACAAGCGTCCGCGTCCATCTACGATGTCACCATGGATTCACTGATTTCCGTCGATCCGGCCGCTCTCGAGCGCCTGTTGGCTATCCGCGACCAGGAGCCGGATGCCGACGAGCTCGGCCTCGTCCTAGCCATCTCCGGGTTGGCCGGCGACAAGTACGCCTATGAGATGGCTCTCATGGTGCTGGAGACGGCTCCCGAAGGAGTTCACCTGGAGGAACACGGTGGACTCACCTTCGTGATCCCCGAAGCGGACATTGAGAACTTGCGGGGAGCCACGGTCAAGATGTCCCGCGACCTCCTCAATCCCGGGCTCATGCTGGAAAACCCGAACTCACCAAGCCCCAACATTGGTAACGGCGGCCCCCTCCCCGAGTTGACCGGCGAGGTGGCGGAGCGAGTGGTTCAGGTTGTGACCGAGATGATCAATCCGGCCATCGCCTCCCACGGAGGCGTTGCCGAGGTCGTGGCGGTCGAGGACGGTGCCGTATATGTTCGGCTGGGCGGCGGGTGCCAGGGATGCGGCATGGCAACCGTCACGCTCTCTCAGGGCATCGAATCCACCCTCAAAGACATGGTGCCCGAAGTGTCGAAGGTAATCGATGTCACCGACCACGCCGGTGGGTCGAACCCCTACTACGAACAAGCCAAAAAGTAGCCGGGCATTTGCTCGGTCTCCCGAGCCAGACCTGCCAGCTGAGGAAATGCGTCGTATACGGGCTCGGCTACCCGATCTCCCCGGGAGCTGTGCGAGTAATGGTCGGGCCGAGCGAAGCTGGCAAGACCCCGCTCTTCGGCCCAAAGGGCCGCCGCCAAGACGGCGTCATAGTCGCCGACGGTTTGAATTCCGTACTCCGTAGCCTGCCTCCCGGCCGCTAACGGTAGCTAGGCGGCCTGCGTGCGGCCGGTGCCCTCGAGCTCGTCCCGCAGCTCAAGGATTTCGCGTCGCATATCGAGTTGGCCCATGGTCAGCCTGGCCAGCGCCCGGAGCGCGCTCTCCTGTTCGGAGCTGAGTTGGCGGGAAACTCGATCGATGACGCACAGGGTGCCGAGGGCGTTCCCGGTCGAGGTCAGAAGCGGTGCGCCGGCATAAAACCGGATGGACGGATCGTCGACTACCAAAGGGTTATGAGCAAACCGCGGGTCGTAAGCGGCGTCTTCCACCACCATCACTTCGGTCGGATCCCAGATGGCATGCGCACAGAAGGCCAGGTCGCGATGAGTTTCGGGGACGTCCAAGCCGACTGAAGACTTGAACCATTGGCGATCGTGATCGACCAGGCTCAACAGCGCAATCGGCGTCTCGAAAATCTCCGATGCGAGGAACGTGATGTCGTCGAACATCTGCTCTGGCCGGGTATCGAGCACCCGGTACGACCTGAGCTCGGCGAGACGCTCTGGCTCAGCCTCGAGAATTGGTGCGGGCATGGGCAGTCCTTACATAACTTGATATTCATCTTCGGCTGTGTCAGCAGAGACTTGATCGGTATGTCGGCGGGCGAGCCGCCGCCGATTCGTGATTCTGCCCGTGCGTGAGCAGACTCTTGATCATGGATCTCACACATTTCACATTTGACGTCGACGCTGACGGAATTGCCACCCTGATCATGGATCAGGCCGGCGCGGTGCTAAACACGCTTTCTCCGGAGACGGGGGCAGATTTGGTTCCGATTCTCGATCGCCTCGAGACCGACAGCGCGATCCGGGCAGTTGTGATCGGCTCGGCCAAGCCAGACAACTTTGTGGCCGGTGCCGACATTCGCTGGTTCAGCACCCTAACGGATGCCGCCAGTGCGGAAGCCGCCCTCAAGTCGGTCCAAGACGCCTTCGACCGGCTGGCGAGGCTGGGAAAGCCGGTTGTGGCCGCCATCCACGGTGCCTGCCTGGGAGGCGGTCTCGAGCTGGCCCTGGCGTGCACCGGCCGGGTCTGCTCGGACGACGAGCGGAAGACCCAGCTCGGCCAGCCCGAAATTCAGCTTGGCCTTCTCCCGGGGGCCGGGGGTACTCAGCGGCTCCCCCGTCTTATCGGCATTGCCCCAGCCCTCGACCTCATCCTGACCGGCCGGTCCGTTCGGCCCCGCAAGGCACTCAAGCTTGGCCTGGTAGACGAGGTTGTGCCCAAGGAACGCTTGATGGCAACGGCCCGGGATCGGGCGCAGCAGGCAATCCAT
>JAOTYB010000209.1 GCA_029862065.1 Acidimicrobiia bacterium
GTCGAGAGGCGACACCAGCAGGAAATCGTTGCGGTCGTACCAGCGGGACCGGAAGCCCGGGTCGGCTAGCAAGAGCAGGGTGTCACCTACCCGGACCCGTACCTCGCCTAACTTGCCCTCTACTCGCATGCCGGCCCGATGAATGGCCACCACCGCGGCCTGATAGCGGCCGCGGAATTCGGCTTCGCGCAACGTCTTTCCTACCAGCGGCGACGAGGCGCCCACTACGACTTCGAAGAAGGCAGCCCGATCGGTTTCGAAAGTAAGATGCTCTTGCTCGGCCGACGCCAGGCCCCGGGTCGATTGCAGGTCGATGACGTTGTCGGCCCGGCCGACGAACCGAAGCCGATCACCACCTCGCAACACCAGAGTGGGGCCGACGGGTCCGATGAGGTCTTCGCCCCGTCGAACCTGGATGAGGAAGACACCAGCGAGATGGCGCAGGCCGCCGGCTTCCACCGTCACGCCGTCGACCGGGCCGTCGGCCATGACCTCCATATCCACTACGAACTCCCGCACGTTCTCCTCCAGGTCGCCGCGGGCCGGCGTGCGGGCCTGAAGCAGCCGGGGGGCTAGCAATACCAGCGCCGCCACCCCGATGAGGGCGACCGGCAGTCCGAGCTTGGTGATTTCGAAGACTCCGATCGGGTCCTGGTCGTTGGCCTCCAGAAGCCCGGAGACGACGAGGTTGGTTGAGGTTCCCAACACGGTGATGAGCCCGCCGAGGATGGCGGCAAACGAGAGCGGCATGAGGAATCCGGCGGGCGATCGATCCCGCTTGGCAGCCCAGGAGCTCACCTGGGGCACGAGCATCGCCACGATCGGCGTGTTGTTGAGCACGGCGGAAGCTCCTGCCACCGGTACCAGCAGTCGCCCCAGTGCGCCGCGGGCGCGACCACCGTCCTGCAACATCGAGGAGACGAGCGGTTGGAGCGCTCCCGTCTTCTCGACGGCCCGGGCGACGACGAAAAGCGCCGCCACCGTGATAGGAGCGGGGTTGGAGAAGCCTGACAGCGCCTGCTCGGCGTCGATGACGCCCACCACGAGGAGCGCCACCACCGCCGCCATTAGCGTGGCGGCCGGGGCCAGCAGGTCCCGGACCATCACCACCACCGCCAGCACGATGGTGGCGAGGGTCAGCCAGGCTTCCCAAGCCATTCTCGGTCCTCGCTCAGTCTTCCTCGGGGCCGATGTACCCCTGTGCTTCGAGATGGAGGAGGATTTGCTGGGCCGCCTCCGAGGGCCGCAGGTTGGTCGTGTCGATGATGATTTCGGCGTCGGCCGGCTCTTCGTACGGGTCGGAGATACCGGTGAACTCCTTGATCTCGCCGGCCCGGGCCTTGGCGTACAAGCCCTTGCGGTCGCGTTGCTCGCACACCTCGAGCGGAGTGGCGACATGCACCAGGTCGAAGCCGCCGATCGGTTCGATCAGGGAGCGGACGATCTGGCGGGTGTGGTCGTAGGGGGCGATGGGCGCGCACAGGGCTATGCCGCCGTTCTTGGTGATTTCCGAGGCCACCCAGCCGATGCGCTGGATGTTGATGTCCCGGTGCTCCTTGGAGAATCCGAGTTCCGAGGACAGGTGCTGGCGGACCAGGTCGCCGTCCAGGAGGGTCACCGGACGCCCGCCCATCTCGAGCAGCTTGACCATGAGCGCGTTGGCGATGGTCGACTTGCCCGAACCGGAGAGACCGGTGAAGAACACCGTGAACCCTTGCTTGTGGCGAGGACGATGAGTCTTTCTCAGCTCCGAAACGACGTCGGGGAACGAGAACCACTCCGGGATGTCCCGGCCGTCGGCCAGGCGGTCGCGGAGCTCGGTGCCGGAGATGGAGACGGACTTCTTGTCCTCCGGGACCTCGTCGACCGGGAAGTAGGCGTCGTCATCGGGGAGGTAGACCATCATCCGGAACGGAACCATCTCGACCCCGATCTCTTCCTCGTGAGTCTTGAGCAGTTCCTGGGCGTCGTAGGGCCCGTAGTAGGGGGTGCCGTGGGGGTCCGAGCCGGGGCCGGCGTGGTCGCGGCCCACGATCAGGTGGGTCACGCCGAAGTTCTTACGAATGATGGCGTGCCACACCGCTTCGCGGGGCCCACCCATCCGCATCGCCAGCGGCAACAGAGACATTTTGGCGGTTGAGGCCGGGTAGTGGTGGAGAATCGCCTGGTAGCAGCGCACCCGGGTGTAGTGATCGATATCTCCCGGCTTGGTGAGTCCAACCACCGGATGAATCAGCAGGTTGGCCTCGACGTCCTTGGCCGCCCGCATGGTGATCTCCTGGTGGGCCCGGTGCATCGGGTTGCGGGTCTGAAACCCGACGATGCGACGCCATCCGGCCCGGGTGAAGTCGTCACGCAGTTGGGCCGGCGTGCGGCGCAGCGCCCGGAAGTCATAGTGAACCGGCAGTTGCACGGCTTCCAGGCGACCGCCCACGTAGTACGGGTTGGTGGCGCGCATGAGGTGGGCGACTCCGGGGTGACTGGCATCGGTGGTTCCGAAGACGGCGGCAGCTTCGGCCTCCAGGTCGGGCTGCCAGATATCCTCAACGTGGAGTATGGCAATGAGCACGCCCTCCGGATCGCGCAGTTCGAGCTCCCCGCCGACCTCGAGATTCTCTGCTAGCTGCTCGGTGATGTCGAGCATGATCGGCATCGGCCACAGGGTGCCGTCGGCGAGTCGCATGTCGGCTTTGACGGTCTCGTAGTCGGCGCTCGTCATGAAGCCGGTGAGCGGCGAGAAGCCGCCGTTGATGAGCAGCTCGATGTCGTTGAGCTGGCGGGGGGTGAGGCTCCACTCGGGGATGCCCCGACCGGGGGCCATCAGCTCGGTGG
>JAOTYB010000210.1 GCA_029862065.1 Acidimicrobiia bacterium
GTCAGTCGTCAGTCTCTTCAATGCCAACCTGCGTGAGGTGAAAGAGGTTCTCTTCGAGTTCGAGGAACCCTTCGTGGTTGACTCGAGCGCCTTCGAGAACACCTTCGGGCAGACCGCCACTCCGCTGGAGACGGCCATACCCGCCACTGTCGACTGGTTTCGGGCCAACCCGAGGGACTAGGCCGTCACCGCTGGCCATTCGCCTTTGCGAAACAGGTGTACCTGCCATCTGCTCAGCGGGCTGCTCCCGGTTGCTTGGTACCTGCGTCGCGCCTCCGTCGCCGAAATGGTTTCTCCGGCTGCCGATAGGAACTCGTAGGTCACCCCGCCGCGGGCCTCTTCTGCGACATAGTCGGCCAGGTTCTCGGCCAGGTCGGGCCGAGCCTGATCGAAGGGAACAGCATCGGTCGACTCAAGCATCCCCTGGTAGGTGAAGACGCCCGACTGGAGCGCCAGCACTCGAGCCATGCCGTATTGGGCCGACACGTTGAGCAGAACGATGCCGCCCGCAACCAGGAACGGCGCTACATCCTCCATCACTCGCCGCCGAAACCCGAAGCCATCGTCTCCGACGCTGGCCGGCGGGTTGGCGACAACGAAATCGACCCTTCCCGTCAGCCCTTCGAGCACGGCCGCTCCGCCGGCATCGACGGGTGACATCGAATCCGCCACGTGAAAGGCGGTGCGGTCTTCGACCCGGTTGATCTCGGCGTTGGTATGAGCTTGCTCGACGTTGGCCGGCGCGACATCAAGCCCGACAACCTTCTCGACCGACGGCACCAGCGCAGTGGCGATCGCCAGAACCCCCACCCCACAGCCCCAGTCAACACCCACACCGCCCAAAAGGTCTTGATGCCGGCCGACCGTCAACAGCCCTATGCGGCTGGCCGCCGTCGGCTCAAATGAACCCGGTGGGTGCTCGAGCACGATCGGACCGAGCCCGCCCGTTTCCTCGGCAGAGAACGACGTTCGCATTCACGAACGCTACCTAACGCCGGCGGGCTCCTACGTCAGCTGGAACGGCGGATACCGGTCCGTGGTGAGCAGGAAGGCGTAGGCGGAGACTCGCATCCACCAGCGCATGACTCCCTCGACAAAGTCGAACAAACCTCGTGGGTAGCGGCCCGTGAAGAGGATGGCGAACCAGGCGAAGATCACGGCGAAGACGGCACCAATCGTCAGGAAGAACAGCACGACGACGTGGGGGATGGCCAGGAACCATTTCACCAACGGAAGCCACCGGTTCAGGTCGCGTTGGGCGTCCGGATACTCCAGCTCGAGGTGGACGTATTGCTCCTCGTCGGTCGACGGGTAGGCGTCCGACATGAGGGCCTGATAGGCCTCCACCCGCAACGTGAACCGGGACAGCTCGAGGTTGAAGTCGTACCACCAGCGTGGATACTTCTGGCGAAAGACGATCATGAGGAGCACGGCCGGAAACAAGATCCCGTTGAGGGTCGCCAGAACGATCCAGACGGGGATCGCCCAGATGAGGCGAAAGAACGATGACAGCCGGTCGAGATCCCGATCTGGATAGTCGATCGAGAGCGTGGCCGGGTAATCGGATGGTGCGGACGTTGTCATATTTCCTTTCCTTCTTGATTCGAACGTAGCTCATGGCCGGTCCGACTCCTACGGCCAATCGGCCCTTTGTAGATAGACCCTTGGCGCAGCATCCCTAATGTGCCGGTGAGACGAAAGGACGGCTGTGCAGAGACTCATCGAGTGTGTCCCCAACTTCAGTGAGGGGCGAGACCAGGCGGTCATCGCGGCCATCGCCGGCCAGGTTGAGACGGTTGACGGCGTCAAGCTCCTCGACGTAGATCCCGGTGAGGCCACCAACCGGACCGTTGTAACCTTTGTCGGGGAACCGGAGGACGTCATCGAGGCGGCGGTTCGTGCCATCGCCAAGGCGACCGAGCTCATCGACATGAGCCAGCACACCGGCGAACACCCTCGCTTCGGCGCCACCGATGTGTGTCCCCTCGTGCCCGTATCCGGTGTGACGATGGAGGAGACGGTCGAATACGCTCACCGGCTCGCCGAGCGCCTCGGTGATGAGGTCGGGCTCTCCATCTACTGCTACGAGAACGCCGCCCGCTCCCCCGAGCGGCAGAATCTGGCCGACGTTCGCCAGGGCGAATACGAGGGCCTGGCCGCCCGGATGGAAGATCCCGGCTGGCAGCCCGATTTCGGCCCCGCCACATTCAGTCCTCGCTCGGGGGCCACCGCCGTCGGGGCACGCGGGTTCCTCGTCGCCTACAACGTCAACCTCAACACCACCTCTACCCGACGGGCCAACGCCATCGCCTTCGACGTCCGCGAGCGCGGCCGGGCCAAGCGCGTCGGCGACCCCCTCACCGGCGAGGTCGAGCTCGACCACAACGGAGAACAGGTGTGGATTCCCGGTTCGTTGAAGAAGGTGAAGGCGATCGGCTGGTTCATCGAGGAATACGGCGTTGCCCAGATCTCCATGAACCTCACCGACATCGACGTGACGCCCGTCCACACTGCCTTCGACGAGGTCGTGAAACGAGCCGAAGCCCGCGGAGTGCGGGTCACCGGCTCGGAGCTGGTGGGGCTCATCCCCCTCAACGCCGTCCTCGAGGCCGGCCGCCACTACCTCCGCAAGCAGCAGCGGTCGACCGGGGTCTCCGACACCGAGTTGATCAAGATCGCCGTCAAGTCGCTGGGCCTGGACGAGCTGGCACCATTCAACGCAAGGGAGAAGATCATCGAGTACGCAATCGACACCCCCGAGAACTTGCTGGTCAATCGCTCAGTGCGGAGCTTCGTGGAGGAGACGGCCT
>JAOTYB010000211.1 GCA_029862065.1 Acidimicrobiia bacterium
ATTGCTATGTGGTGGCTCCCGAGCGGGGCGGCCCGGCGGTGGTCGTCGATGCTCCCCCCGACCCCGACGGAGTGGGCGAGCTGTTGCGCCGACACGATCTGACACCGGTAGCCCTGCTTGTCACACACGCCCACATCGATCACATCGGTGGCAGTGGCGGGGTAGCTCGTGATTTCTCAGTCAGCGCCTACCTTCATCCGGATGACGGCTGGCTGGCAGAAGCCCCGGAGGAGCAGATGCGAGCGCTGTTCGGGATGGTGCCGCCCGGCGACTTCGCACCCCCCGACCAGTTTGTCGATCTAGCCGACGGCCAGACTCTCGAGTTGGCCGGTCTCACCCTGGAAGTGGTGCACACCCCGGGCCACACACCCGGCCACTGCTGTTTCCTACTCAAATCCGAAGGAGTGGTCTTCTCGGGAGATCAATTGTTTGCGGGATCGGTCGGCCGGACCGATCTCCCGGGTGGCGATTGGGACACGTTGCTCGTCTCGATGCAGCAAAAGGTGCTGGTCCTCGAGGACGAGATCGAAGTGCTTCCCGGCCACGGGCCCGCCACTACGATTGGTCACGAACGCCGGACCAACCCCTTTCTGCAAGGCCTCGTATGAGTTTCCGCCCGCCCAAGGGCACTGACGACATCCTTCCTCCCGACTCGCGCCAGTGGCGCCGGGTGCTGGGGACGTTCGAGGAACTGGCTGAACGGTACGGCTACGACCTGGCCATCACGCCACTGTTCGAGGCGACGGAAGTGTTCGAAAGGGGAGTCGGTGAGGGGACCGACGTCGTGCAGAAGGAGATGTACACCTTCGAGGACAAGGGCGGCCGCAGCATCACCCTCCGGCCTGAAGCCACGGCCTCCATGATGCGGGCCTACCTCGATTCCGGCAGCCAGATCCCGATGAAGCTGGCGTACTCCGGCCCCATGTTCCGGTACGAACGGCCGCAAGCTGGTCGGCGCCGGCAGTTCTGGCAAGTAGGCGTCGAGTACCTGGGAGAAGACTCCGCCGAGGCCGACGTTGAGGTCATCGATCTCGGCTACCGCTTCTACAACGCCATCGGCTTGGGGGGTCTCGAAGTACAGGTGAACACCCTTGGCGACGCCGAGAGCCGGGTGGCCTACCGGGCCATCCTGGTTGAGTACCTCACCAGCATTGCCGACCAGTTGTCCGAGGACAGTCAGCGGCGGATTACGACCAACCCGCTGCGGGTGTTCGATTCCAAGGAAGACGGCGACAAGCTCATCGGTGCCCCCAGTCCCGTCGACTACCTCAGCGATGACGCTCGCCGCCACTACGAGCAAGTGCAAGCCGGCCTCGATCGGCTGCGCATCCCCTACGTTCAAAAACCGCGCCTGGTGCGGGGCCTCGATTACTACACCCGCACCGTGTTCGAGTATGTGGCCACCGGCCTCGACACCGCCCAGAACGCCGTGGGGGGCGGAGGCCGCTACGACGGCCTGGCTGAGGTGCTTGGTGGGCGTCCGACTCCGGCCGTCGGTTTCAGCCTGGGGATCGATCGGATCATCCTGGCGCTCGGAGAGCCCGCCGCCGGCGACCGCACGGTGCTCGACGCGTTCGTGGTGGTTGCCGACGACGAGCGCTGGCGCCAGGGATTCGAGTTGGTGGCCGAGCTCCGATCTGCCGGCCTGAGAGCCGACATCGATCTCGGCCGGCGGAGCGTCAAGGCCCAGTTCAAGTCCGCCGACCGACGCAAGGCGGCGGCGGCGTTGGTGGTCGGCGAGGAGTGGGAAGATGGAGAGGTAACCGCCAAGCAACTCGAGTCGGGCATTGAGGAACGGGTGAAGGCCGAACAGATCGTGGCTTGGGTCGCCGCCGTGAGAGGATGACAGCAGTGAGTTTTCGTGACACCAAGGCGGGCGACCTGACCGCCGACGATGCCGGGAGGTCCGTCCAGCTGGCCGGCTGGGTCGACCGGGTACGGGACCAGGGCGGGGTGGTGTTTGTCGATCTGCGGGACGCTTCAGGCATTGTGCAAATCGTCATTGACCCGGGCAGTCATCCGGCCGCGGTTGAGCTCCGAAGAGAGTTCTGCCTGTCGATTACCGGGCCGGTCTCGATGCGGCCCGAAGGCAGCGAAAACCCCGATCTTCCCACCGGCCAGATAGAGGTGTCTGCTGAGGCATTCGACGTACTCTCGACTGCTCAAGCCCTGCCGTTCCAACTGGATGAGCGAACCGAAGTCGATGAGCTGGTTCGTCTCAAGTACCGCTACCTCGACATGCGCCGCCCGCGGGTGGCCGCCAACCTCCGGGCCCGATCGGTAGGCGTGGCCGCCATGCGCCGGGTCCTGGGCGAAGCCGGGTTTCTCGAGGTCGAAACTCCGACCCTCATCAAGTCAACTCCCGAAGGAGCTCGCGACGTTCTTGTCCCCAGCCGCCTCCAGCAGGGCGACTTCTATGCGCTGCCGCAGAGCCCCCAGCTGTTCAAACAGTTGCTGATGATCGGGGGGATCGAACGGTACTACCAGATTGCCCGTTGCTATCGGGATGAGGACTTCCGCTCAGATCGCCAGCTGGAATTCACTCAGCTCGATATCGAGGGCTCCTTCTGGGGCCGCGACGATGTGCTGGCCACCATTGAGGACGTCATCGTGGCGGTCGTCCGTGACGTGCGGGGCGTCGAGGTTGATGCGCCGTTTCCCCGTATCACCTACCAAGAGTCCATGGCCCGCTACGGCCGGGACAAGCCGGATACCCGGTTCGAGATGCTCATCGAAGATCTGACGGACCTCTTCTCGACGACGGAGTTCAAGGCCTTCGCCGGTGCCGTCGAAGCCGGCGGCGTGATT
>JAOTYB010000060.1 GCA_029862065.1 Acidimicrobiia bacterium
CCTGGAGGGCATGATTATCTCGGCCTACGCCATCGAGGCCACCAAGGGCTTCATCTACGTACGGGCCGAGTACCCGATCGCCGTCCGCCATATTCGCCAGGCCATCGACGAGGCCCGCGAACGCGGACTGCTCGGCGATGACATCCTCGGCAGCGGCTACTCGCTCGACATCGAGGTGCGGGAAGGGGCGGGCGCGTTCGTGTGCGGCGAAGAGACCGCGATGATCGCTTCTCTCGAGGGCGAACGTGGCGTGGCGCGGCCCAAGCCTCCTTATCCGGCCGTGCGTGGCTACCTGGGCGAGCCGACCATCATCAACAACGTCGAGACGTTCGCCAATGTGCCCCTCATCGTCAACGAAGGTGGCGCCGCTTTCGCCGAGTTCGGGACCGAGGGCTCCACGGGCACCAAGATCATCGCCCTGGCCGGCCAGGTGAACAACACCGGCCTGGTTGAGGTCCCCATGGGGGCGACCATCCGCGACATCGTCTTCGGGGTTGGCGGCGGAATGCCGCGCAACCGCGAGTTCAAGGCGGTGCAGATGGGGGGCCCGTCGGGCGGTTGTGTGCCGTCAGCTCACCTCGATTTGCCGATCGACTACGACTCGCTGAAGGAGGTCGGGGCGATCATGGGCTCCGGCGGAATGATTGTGATGGATAACACGACGTGCATTGTCGACATCGCCCGCTACTTCATCGCCTTTTGCGCAGAGGAGAGCTGCGGTCTCTGTGCCCCGTGCCGCCTTGGAACCGTGCAGTTGGAGGAGATCCTCAACCGGATCACCGACGGTGGGGGCACCCTCGAAGATCTCGACACGCTCGAAAGCCTGGGCGAGGTGGTCCAGAAAACTTCCCTGTGCGGCCTCGGACAGACGGCGCCCAACCCGGTGATGTCCACTCTGCGCCATTTCCGGGACGAGTACCTGGCCCACGTGGTCGACAAGACCTGCCCGGCCGGAGTCTGCAAAGCGCTGCTTCCCGCCGAAGAAGGAGAGGAAACCTGATGCCTGTGGCAACGGATCTCAAGACGGTGAATCTCACTATCGATGGTCGCAACGTCGTCGCTCGCGAAGGGGACACGGTGCTGGAAGCCGCGCTCGGCGCCGATATCGACATCCCCCGTCTCTGCCACGACCCGCGCCTCAAGCCGGTGGGTGCCTGCCGGCTGTGCGTCGTGGAGATAGAGGGCGAGCGCGGTCTGCTCACTTCCTGCACTCTGGAAGTTGCCGAGGGCATGGTGGTCGAGACCGAGACCGACCAACTCGCCACCAAGCGCAAGACGGTCCTCGAACTCATCCTCGACGACCACCGGGTCACCTGCCCGACGTGCGACATGAACGGCAACTGCCCCCTCCAGGACTACTCGTACCGCTACCAGGCCGACCAGTTCGCCTTCGGCGGGTACCAGCCGGACCCGTGCGAGCCCAACTTCGCCACCGGCAACAAGGCGATCGCCTTCGATCCCCAGCTGTGCATCACGTGCGGCCGCTGCGTGCGTATCTGCGACGAGGTCGTCATGGCCAGCGCCCTTACCTTCAAGAAGCGGGCGTCCAGTGTCGAGGTATCCACGCCCTTCGACATGCCCCTCAACGAGACCTCCTGTGTGCTCTGTGGGCTGTGCATCTCCACCTGTCCGACCGGCGCCATGTACGACCGGGCCGCATTGGGCCAGGGTCAGGCCAAGGATCTCGAGAAGGTCCTGACCGTGTGCCCCTACTGCGGCGTCGGCTGCACGATGGAACTGAACGTGAATCGTGAGACCAATCGGATCGTGCGAGTGACCGCGCCGGAGGGCTCGGTACCCAACGACGGCAACCTGTGCGTCAAGGGCAAGTTCGGTTTCGAGTACGTCCACTCTGATGAACGCCTCACCACTCCGCTCATCAAAGAGAACGGCGAGTTCCGTGAGGCCAGCTGGGATGAGGCCGTGGAGTTGGCCGGACGCCGATTGCGCGAACTGCGCGACGAGCACGGCCCGGCCGCCCTGGCGTTCCTTAGTTCGTCGCGTTGCACCAATGAGGAGAATTACCTCATGCAGAAGGTGGCCCGCACGGCCGGCGCCACCAACAACGTTGACCAGTGCGCCACCACCTGCCACGCCCCGACCGTGGCCGGCTTGGCGTCGACGTTCGGTTCGGGCGCAATGACCAACGCCATCGACGAGATCAAGGACGTCGACACGCTGTTCATCATTGGCTCAAACCCCACCGAGGCACATCCGATCATCGGCCTCGAGATGAAGAAGGCTTTGGCCAAGGGAGCCAAGATGGTGGTTTGCGACCCCCGCAAGACGTGGGTCGCCGAACACGCCGACATCCACATCCAGCACAAGCCCGGCACCGACAACATGCTCATCAACGCGATGCTGCGCCACATCATCGAGCAGGAGCTCCATGATCCGGAGTTTGTGGAGAGCCGCTGCGAGAACTTTGACGCCTTCCGCACGAATCTGGACGGGTTCAGTGTTGAACAAGCCGCCGAGGTGTGCGGCGTCCCCGCCGACTTGATTCGCCAGGCGGCCGAAATGTACGCCGCCGGAGACCCGTCCTCGATCTTCTACACGCTGGGGATCACCGAGCACACCAGTGGCACCGAGAACGTACAGAACCTCGCCAACCTGGCCATGTTGTGTGGCCAGATCGGCAAACGGTCGAGCGGAGTGAATCCGCTGCGCGGTCAGAACAACGTGCAAGGCAGCTGCGACATGGGTGCCATGCCCGGCGACTACCCCGGCTATCAGAAAGTTGCCGACGAGGTGGTGCGGACCAAGTTCGCCGAGGCCTGGGGTGTTGAGATGCCCACCAACAAGGGTGGCGTGGTCACCGATTTCATCGAACAGGCCGGCGACGGGGTCCTGCGCGGCTTCTACGTGTTTGGGGAGGACCCGGTGCTGTCCGAGCCGAACCAGGCCAAGGTGATCGAGAGCCTCGAGAACCTGGAGTTCCTGGTGTGCCAGGAGATCTTCATGTCCGAGACCGCCAAGCTGGCCGACGTCATCCTCCCGGCAACCAGCTTTGCCGAAAAGGACGGCACGTTCACCAACACAGAACGGCGGGTGCAGCGGGTCCGTAAGGCGGTTGAGCCCCCCGGCCAGGCCAAGCCCGATTGGGAGATCCTATGCCTGATGTCGACGGCGATGGGCCACCCTATGTCCTACCGCAATCCAGGAGAGATTTTCGAAGAGATGGCCAGCCTCACCCCCAGCTACGGCGGGATGAGCTACGACCGCATCGACGAGGTGGGTCTGCAATGGCCGTGCCCGACCCCCGACCATGCTGGGACCGGGTTCCTGCATGAGGGCCAATTCACGCGGGGTCTCGGTGCCTTCAAGGAGATCACGTTCCGGGAGGCGGCCGAGCTGCCCGACGACGACTACCCGTACATCCTGTCGACCGGGCGCACGCTCTACAACTACAACATTGGGAACATGAGCCAGAAGAGCCAGGCGATTCGTCAGAAGCAATCGAAGGCCTTCGTCGAGATGCACAAGAGCGACGCCGAGCGGCTTGGCGTGGCGAACGATGATCTGGTTACGGTCGCCACCCGCCGCGGTGAGGTCACCGTCAAGGCGGTTGTGGGAGATCGCACCCGGCCTGGAGCATTATGGATGCCGTTCCACTTCGTGGATCAGCCCACCAACCGCATCACCAACGACGCCTTCGACGACGTCACCCGCACTGCGGAATACAAAGTGTGCGCGGCCACGGTCGCGAGAGCGTAAGCCGCCGACCGCCCACCGAGGAATAACGAAACGGTGGGCGGTTGGCTGTAGGCGGTTGGCCGGCTCGAGAGGCGCCGCTAGGCGGCTTTCGGGCCCCGAGGGGTGTGATCGTGCGGGCAACCGAGTGGCTGTTGCAGCTGCCAGAACGTGTTCTCGTAGGGGTAATGGGGGCAGGAGGGAAGCATCTGGCCCTCGCACACGAGTACTGAGTGACCATGGCGATCCACCCAGTAGCCACCGGTCTGGACTGGGACTCCGTTTAGGTAGGTGATGGTGGCCATGTCGATCCCCGTTCTGGGTCGTTCTCTAGATGTATCGGCGGGAGATCTAGCCCGCTTGATGACTAGCTTTCTTCCTGCCTTCATGACCAGCCAGGGCGAAGGAATCGCTGGATCTACTCAAAGAGACGAGAATTCCGGCGCCTAAGCCACCAGAACCAGCGGACAGTCACGGTGCGGGTGATCGACCACCCGCATTGTCTGTCGATAGGTGGCGGACAACAGATCGGCGTTCAGGACCTCGGTGGGGGCCCCGGCCGCTGCCACTCGTCCTCCCGCCAGCAGCACCAGCTGGTCGGCGTAGGCGGCCCCCAGGTTGAGGTCTTGGAGGACCACCACCACGGTGGCTCCGGCCCGGGCCCGCTCCTGGAGGAGGCGCATCGTGTGCTCCTGGTGGTGGACGTCGAGCGTGGCGGTTGGCTCATCCAGCAGGATGACCGGGGTTTGCTGGGCGAAGATACGGGCGAGGGCGACCCGGGTCTGTTCGCCGCCCGACAGTGAGGGGAAGATGCGGTGGGCAAGCTCAGCGCAGTCGGTGGCCGCCATCGCCTCGGCCACCTGCTCGTGATCACGCTCATTCGAGTTGTCGGGATCCGCATGGTGCGGGTGGCGCCCCATCATGACCACGTCGCGGGCGGTAAACGGGAACTGAACCACCGTTTGCTGGGGGAGAACGGCCCGCAGCCGCGCCAACTCGGCGGCGGAGAAGTCGTGGATAGCCCGGCCGTCCAACTCAACCGAGCCGGTGGATGGGCGACGGTCTCCGGCCATCAGCTCAAGGAGCGTCGACTTGCCAGCTCCGTTTGGCCCGACCAACCCGAGCACCTGGCCGGGGACGGCGCTTACCGTCACGCCGTTGAGGAGTACGGCAGACCCAACTGTGAAGCCGGCGGCGGTGGCAGTGACGGCTGCCATCAGCCCCACGCCCCATATTCCGCTCGGGTGCGGCGCAGCAGCCACAGGAAGAACGGGCCTCCGGCGAGTGCCGTCAACAGACCGACGGGGATCTCGGTGGGCGATGCCAGAGTGCGAGCTGCCAGGTCGGCCGCCAGGACGAGCACGGCCCCAGCCACGGTGCTGGCCGGGAGGACGGTGCGGTGATCGGGGCCGGCAATCAGACGGACACCGTGGGGGGCAAGCAGCCCGACGAATCCGATGATGCCGGCCGTGGCGACGCCGGCACCGATACCGAGGGCCACCAATACGAGCACCATGGCCCTGACTCGCTCGACATCCACCCCGAGATGGCGGGCCTCGGCCTCACCCAGCAACAACAGGTTGAGTTGGCGGGCGAAGAACGGGAGAAGAAGCAAGCAGGCACCGCCGAGCAACAATACCGGGCGTACCGCCTGCCAGGTGGCGAGTGTGAATGACCCGAGGAACCAGAACAGGGCAGTTTGGAGGCGGCTGCTGTCGACGGCAAAGCTCAGGTACCCGATGGCAGCCGTGGCCACCGCACTCACCGCCACTCCGGTCAGGACGAGGTTCACCACCTCGGTCCGACCCTCGTAGCGGGCGAATAGGTAGACGATGGCGGCGACCGCCAGGGCGCCAACGAACCCGCCGAGTGGTCCGCCGAACGAGCCGAGCACTCCGGGCCCGATAGCCAGGACGACGCCCGCCCCGAGAGCCGCGCCACTGGAGATGCCGATGATCTGCGGATCGGCCAATGGGTTGCGGAACAGGCCTTGCAGGGCGGTTCCGGTGGCCCCCAGCACGGCTCCCACCAGGCCGGCCAGGACCAGACGGGGGAGCCGAAGTGACCAGACAACCGCATTCTCTTGCGGTGAGAATTCGATCCCGATGTCCACTCCCGCATGGTCGAGCAGAATGCCGATCACCTTGGCGGGACCGACGTCAAATGCGCCCATGGCCAGGTTGCCGATGATGGTGAATGCCAACAGGACCAAGAGAACGGGCCACAGCCAGCGGCGCCGGGCCGTGACCGCAGCCCGGTCAGGCCTCATCAGTTGCCGGCGAGCTCGGGATGCAGATCGAGAACCAGGGTCCGAAGGGCTTCACCCGTGCGAGGGCCAAAACCGAGAAACAACGCATCGTCGTACACGAGCAGTGCTCCCTCCTGCCCGGCAGTGGTTTGGGCCACTCCCGGCAGATCGGCGAACGCTTGGGGGCCGCCCAAGGAACCTACGGCGGCCTCAGAGGTCACGAAGAAATCAGGGTTGGCGGCCGCCAAGGCCTCGGGCGTGAGTGGACCTACGGGAGGGCCCTGCACGGAGTCGGTGGCGTTGGCACCGGCGAAGAGGGCCGACGTCACCGAGCCGGGGCCGAACAGCAGCAAGGCTTCTGGGCCTCGGGCGTACACGAAGGCGACTTTCGGCGTCGAGGAGGCGGTGGCGGCGAGGGCAATGGCTTCGTCGATCTCGGCGTCCACCGCCTCGGCCAGGGTGGCGCCGGCAGTTTCCTCGCCGACGAGAGCGGCGACGGTCTCGATCTTGGTCCGGATGCCGCTCAGCTGGCTCTCGAGCGTGATGATGGCCACCGGGATACCGGCCGCCCGGATTTGGTCGATCACCTCTGGAGGGCCTATCTGCTCGTCACCGATCACCAGTGTCGGGTTGAGCCCGATGATCGGCTCCGCCGCCAGACGCTGGCCGAAGCCGATGGGTGGGCCGATCGCCAACGCTTCGGGCGGGTAGGTGGTGGTGACGTCGACTGCGATCACCCGATCACCGGCGCCGATCGCAAACAGGATCTCGGTGATGTCACCGTTGAGAGAGATGATTCGGGTGGAATCGGTGATCGTGACTTCCGTCCCGTCGGCACCGGTGAAGGAGATGCCCTCCGGTGCGGCCTGGGTGGTGGTTGTGGTGGGGGCCTGGGTGGTGGGGGCCTGGGTGGTGGTGGTCACGGCCGCCACGGTGGTCGGCGTGTCCGAGGTGTCGTCCCCACAGGCGGCGGCCAGCAGGGACATCGCGGTTATCAGTACAAAAAGGCGTCGCATTGGTCTCCTGGCTCGGGTACAAGGTATCGGGATCGGGAACCGACAGGAAGTCGGAAAAACTCCCGGCTCGATAGGATTGCCCGATGCCGCGCATCAACGCCTTGACCATCCAAGAGCACCGCCAACTGACCCACCGGGCGCTGTTCACAGCTGCTCATGATTTGTTTGGCCGGCTCGGCTACGCCGGCACAACCCTCGGCGATATCGCGGACCACGCCGGCATAGGGCGCACCACCTTCTATGACTATTTCACCGACAAGGACGACCTGCTGGCCTCTCTGGTCGAGGAGTCCCTCCCGCAGGTTTTCCAGCAGATGATCGGGGAGATCCCGCGGACGCTTTCAAGTCGTGAGCAGCTCTCTGCCCTGGCCGTGGCGATGGTGGAGTTCGTGGTCGCCGACCCCGTGTTCGGCCTCATCCTTCATCAAGATGTGCCCCGACTGAAGCCCGAAGCGCAACGTCGGATTGCCGCCACTCACCAGGACCTCATCACCGAGTTCGCCCGCATCTACGGCGAGGGGGTACGCGGCGGAGAGTTCCGGGAGATGCCATTCGATCTGGCCGGCCACTTCATCATTGATGTGGTCATGTCGGGCGCCCGGACCATGCTGAAGTCCGACGAGCC
Organism: Acidimicrobiia bacterium; assembly: GCA_029862065.1. Taxonomy (GTDB): domain Bacteria; phylum Actinomycetota; class Acidimicrobiia; order Spongiisociales; family SHLN01; genus SHLN01. The sequence continues at coordinate 7,583 of JAOTYB010000060.1, forward strand.
GAAACAACGGTTCCATGAGGTTGCCGAAGAAACCGTCACCTTTCTCCTCGGTGGGCTTGGCCGCCCATAACTCTCGGCAACAGGAAAAATGGTGGCATGCGCCGTTTCTGGTTGGTACCCCTTCTGCTCGTTCTATCGGGTTGTCGCTTACTGATCCCTGTGCAAGAGCTTCTAGCCTTCAGCCCCTCCCAGGAGGGCCGCATCGCTCAATTCACCAGTGAAATCCAGCCGGTAGACGCCGCCACGGTGCCTCACTCATGGCGCCCGGGGTGTCCGCTGCCTCTCGAGGACCTGCGACTGCTGTCCGTCACCTATTGGGGATTCGACGGGAGTCCCCATCAGGGGGAGCTGGTGGTCAACGCTCATCACGCCGAGGACATCGTGTCGGTCATGGGGCGCCTGTACGCCGCCCAGTTCCCGATCGAGCGGATGGAACTCGTCGATGTGTATGAGGGCGATGACGACGCCTCAATGGCGGCCAACAACACGTCGGCCTTCAATTGCCGGGAGGTGTCCCGGCGGCCCGGCGTGTGGTCGCAGCATTCATTTGGCCTCGCCATAGATATCAACCCCGTCCAGAACCCCTACATCCTGCGAGACGGGACGGTGCTGCCTCCCGACGCCATCACCGATCGGACGAGCCCGACCATGGGCCTTATTGCCCGGCCGAGTGTGGCAGTGGATGCCTTTGCCGAGATCGGCTGGACCTGGGGTGGTGACTGGAGCGGGGTAGTTGACTATCAGCACTTCTCGGCGGCGGATTGATCATCGATCGCGACCACATCCTGAGTCTGGAGCTCATTGGCCACGCCACCTGGCCCGCCCTCGAGGAGGAGTGGCTCAACGGCTGGCTCCTGCGCGCCAGCGGCGGAGTCACCCGCCGGGCCAATTCGGCCAACCCGGTTCATGACCTTCCCATCAACATCGAAGTCCAGATCCAAGCCAGTGAAGCCTGGTTCGAGGCCCGGCAGCTGCCTCCCGTCTTCCGCCTGACGGCGGCGGCCGATCCGTCGATTGACCTGGCACTCGACGAAGCCGGCTACCGGCGGCAGCCGGGTGCCCTCGTGATGACCCGGCTGCTGGATGACGGTCCGGCCGACGCCACCGGGGGAGTTGAGGTCGCCGACTCGGCATCTGACGCCTGGCTCGACCTGATGGCTGAGGAGCCGGGGAGGGGTGGCGACAAACGGGAGGTGGCCCGGCAAATCCTCGCCCGGATCACCGATCCGGCCGGCTTTGCGAGTATCGGTACCGACGAGGCAATGCAGGCGATCGGCCTCGGCGTGGTCCACGACAGCTACCTGGGGGTGTTCATGATGCAGACCGCCGCCACCCATCGGCGGCAGGGCCTGGCCCGGGCGGTGCTAGCAGCCCTGATGGAGTGGGCACGGCCGGTGGGCGCCCGCCAGGTGTTCTTGCAGGTCCACCCGGAGAATCAGCCGGCTCTCGCCTTGTATGGCTCGCTCGGATTCGAGTCGCAATACGAATACTGGTATCGGCAACCGCCGCCGATCGTGTGATAGCCTTTTCGGGCGCAAGCAAGGAGCTTCTATGACTAGGCCAGCACTTACCACCGCCTGAGTCGGACCTTTTCGCGCCACGAGCGGGGTCCGATCGGACACTTAGACCCGTCTCCCACCTAGGACCTTTCTCGTGATACCTGTACGAAGCTATTGGAAGTTGCTCTCCGCCTATCTGCGGCATCAGCGCGCCCGGACCGCGCTCCTGGCCGTGTTGCTGTTCACGGGGATAGGGCTGCAGGTGCTCAACCCTCAAATCATTCGCTCGTTCATCGATCGGGCAACCAGCGGGGACGACACCGACAATCTCATCCCGATAGCCGTCTTGTTCATGGCCATCGCCGTCGTGTATCAGGCGCTGAACGTGGTTGCCACCTGGATGGCCGAGGGCATCGGCTGGACGGCTACCAATGAACTGCGCCGCGATCTGGCCGACCACCTGCTCCATCTCGACATGGACTTCCACAAGACCCACACGCCGGGCGAGCTGGTTGAGCGGGTCGACGGAGATGTAACCGCCCTGTCCAACTTCTTCGGCCAGTTCATGATCCACGTTGTCGGGAACCTGGCGCTGTTGCTGGGGATCCTGGTTCTGCTGTTCCGGGAGAGCCTGTATGTGGGCCTCATTATGACGGTGTTCGCTGCGGCCGGCCTTGGAGTGATGGTGTGGATCCAGAAGGTCGCCACTGCCTGGTGGACCGAGGTGAAGGCCGTTCGGGCGGAGATATTCGGGTTCCTGGGTGAGCAGGTCGGCGGCACCGAGGATGTGCGAGCCAACGGGGCCGCTCGCTACATGATGCGCCGGTTCACCCAGCTACTGCGGCGGTGGATGCCGGCCGAAGTGAAAGGGCGCCACGGTTGGTCGGTGCTGTGGGGTGCCAACATATTCGTGTTCGCGGTCGGCAACGTACTGGTGTTCACGCTCGGCTCGTGGCTGTTCAACCGCGGGTCCATCACCATCGGCTCGGTGTATTTGATCTTCCACTACACCGAAATGCTCCGCCACCCCCTCGACCGCATTCGCAATCAGATGGAGGACTTCCAGAAGGCGGCGGCCGGCATTGAACGTGTCCAGGGGCTGCTGGCCCGCCAAACCCGCCTGCCGAGGGACGGGACTCAGCCGCTGCCGCGGGGGGCCCTGGGTGTAGAGCTGGATCACATCGACTTCTCCTACCGAGAAGACGCCGAGGATGCGGGGAATCCAAGCCCGAGTGATCGGGTGTTGCACGACGTTTCGTTGGTGCTCCAGCCCGGTCGGGTGCTCGGGCTGCTCGGCCGTACCGGCAGCGGCAAAACGACGCTGGCGCGTCTCCTCACTCGCCTTTA
>JAOTYB010000212.1 GCA_029862065.1 Acidimicrobiia bacterium
GAGGGGAGGATTGGACGGGGCGATGACCACGACGTCTGCGTCGGCGATAGCGGACAGGACGCCCGGAGCAGGTCGGGCCGATTCGGCGTTTGCGTAGTCGAGCTCGTCGACGTCGTCGGCGGCCCGGCGGAGGACGAAGTATTCCTGGAAACTCATCCAGGTTGTGCCCGACCGGACCCGGGTCGGGACAAGGTCGTCGGTGACCGGCAGGACAGTGGCGGCCACCCCCAGGTGCTTGCCGAGGGTGGCGGTAATCGAGGAAAGCGGCCTTCCAGCCGCCAGGTCAGAGGTGCGCGAGATGTTGGTTGCCAGGTCGAGGTCGCCGATCCGGAAGCGATTGTCGACGCCCAGCTCACCCAACTGATCCATCACCGTAAACGTGTCGGCCGCCCGACCCCAGCCTTGCGACCCTTCCACTCCGGCCAGTGTGTACAGGACGGTGTCGAGGTCGGGGGACACATGGAGGCCGTATATCACCTCGTCGTCACCCACATTCACGACCACCGTCAGGTTGGCGCTCACTGCGGAAAGCCCCCTGGCCATGCGGGCTCCGCCCACACCGCCTGAGAGCAACAAAACCCGCGGGTCTTTGCTCTTGTCGCTCATTGCCTTGAGAATGGCTCCATGGATCTCCTCGACCCCGTGCGGTCGGATTCTCCAACGGCGACTGCCCTCGTAGCCGCCCTCGTGGTCATCCACGAGGGCTCAGCTTTGCGCGAGGCCCTGGAGGCCGTTGAGCGGCAAGTGTACGGGCCGGAGAAGGTGATGGTTGTCGGTGCGGCATCCGCCGCTGTCCGGGAAGTGGCGGGCGCCATCCCGGTGGTGGAGTCGGTCACAGAAGCGATCGCGGCTCTCGACCCGGCGATCACCCATGTGTGGCTGCTGCACGACGACAGCATCCCCCGGCCAGACGCCCTCGGTGCCCTCGTCGGGGAGGGCGCACGAGTGGGAGCTGCCCTCGTCGGTTCGAAAATCCTGAAGGCAGGGCAACCCGGCATGCTCGAGTCGGTTGGCCTCGCCACCGACGTGTTCGAGGTGCCGGCCTCCGGTCTCGACGTCCAGGAACACGACCAGGAGCAGTACGACGTGTTGCGAGACGTGGCATTCGTGGCAGGCAGCTCAATGCTCGTCGACCGCGCTTTGTTGGATGTCACCGGCGGACCTGACCCGCGCCTCGAGCCGGTCACGGCCGCGCTTGATCTCTGTCAGCGAGTCCGGCTCGCAGGCGGGCGGGTGGTAGTGGTCCCTAGTGCGGAAGTCCTGCACGACGGCAGTTGCGAGAGCGAGACCAAGCATTGGCGGCTGGAAGCCGGCCGGATTCGCTCCATGCTCAAGGCCTACAGCCTGGTCACGCTGCTGTGGGTTGTGCCGTTCAACTTCGGCCTCGGGCTAATGGAGGCCCTTGTTAGTCCGCTGTTTGGACGGTGGCGGCTATTCGCGTTCCTGCGGGCGTGGCTGTGGAACCTCATCCGCTTACCGAGCACGATCGCCGCCCGCCGTCAGGTCGTCCGGGAGGCCGGCGACGACGAGCTCTTCCGGTTCCAAGTACGCGGCTCCGCCCGTTTGACGGCCTTTTCTCAACGGGTGGCCGACAGGGCGCTGCGGCTCAGCGAATCTGAACGGCTGCGAAGCCTGGGCCGCGTTGTTGGAACCGGTCAAGAGACCGTTCGCCGTCCGGTAGTTGCCTGGCTGCTCGGTGGCGTCGGATTCGCGCTGATCGCCACCCGTGACCTGTGGGCCGATGGAGTGGCAAGCGTCGGATACGCCCTCACCCCTCCCTCATCGGTTTCGAATGCCATTGCAGCCGTCGCCGGAGGGTGGAACCCAGCTGATCTCGGCAGCCCCGCGCCTCTGCGTCCCGTAGTCGGCGCGATGTCCCTGGTGCAGGTGGGCCTGTTCGGACGAGCCTCGCTGGCTCTGATTGTGGTCCTCGTGGCGGCGGCGGTCGCCGGTGTCGTCGGGACCGCCCGGTTGCTTGGACCGTTCGGCGTTCGCCCGGCCGCCCGGTACTCGGCCGGAGTCTTCCTCATCGGGGGCCCGGCCGTGCGGGTGTTGGCAGGCGACGGGGTGTGGCATGGCATCGTGGCCATGGCAGTGCTGCCGTGGGCTCTCGCCGTCGTCCTTCACCGGGAGCGCACTGCCTCGGCGGTGGCGGCGGCCGCGCTCTTGACCGCCATCGGGGCAGCGTTCCTCCCTTTGATGTTGCTGGCTCCCTTGATCGCCATTTTGGTCTGGGCGCTGGTTGACCCCAGCCGCAGTCCCGTGCTCGTGCAGCGGGCGTTGGCCGGAGCAGTCCTGGCGATCCCGGCATTGCTTCCGTGGGTGGGAGCCGTTGACGACCCGGCGTTTGTGTTCACGGCCGGGCCCGACTTCTACTGGTCACCTTCGGCGTGGATTGTTGTGGCGATGGTGATCGTTGCGACCGCCGGCCTCAGCGCCGGCGATGCCGCTCTCAATCGGCTCACCGGGTGGGGCGCTTTGTTGGCTGCCGGCGGGGCGTTGCTGGCTCGTACCGGGGGCTTCTCCTGGGGCACCGATCCGGGTGCCGCCGGCATGGCGATGGCCGGAGTCGGCATGGCTCTCGTGGTCGGGGCAGGCCTCGAGACGGGCGGGCGGTGGCTCGATGTGCACGGGGCAGCCCGGGGGGTCCGGCTAGTGGCTGCTCTGTTGGCTTCGTCGCTCGTTGTCGGCACGCTAACCCTGGCGATCCCTGGCCGGCTGGGGTTTCCGGCTTCGGGCTTGTCCGACGTATTGTCCTTCACCGCCGAATCG
>JAOTYB010000213.1 GCA_029862065.1 Acidimicrobiia bacterium
TTGGATGCCGAGAGGTCGGCCGGCAGCGTGAAGCCGGGCAGCCGGGCGAAGGCGGCCGCCGCCCCCCGGCCGATCCCGGATTCCAGCATCCCCCCTGCCACGAGCTGAAGCCCTCCCGCCATGGCCACCTCGTGCATCGAAACCGCATTGCGGAGCCCGGCGTAATTGGCCGGCTTGAGCGTCACGACGTCGCAGGCGTTGGCGGCAATCGCCGACCGCAAGGTTGTCAGGCCGGTGATGGACTCGTCGAGCCCGACCGGAGTTTCCAAGCGCTCTCGAAGGTCGGCAAATTCCGGCCAGGGAGTGTGCGGGGAGTAGGGCTGCTCCAGGTAGAGCAATTCGAGCTGGTCGAGGCCGTCGGGGATCTCCCCGGGGGTGTACGAGCCGTTGGCATCCGCCGCCAGCTGAACAGTCGGGAAGGCGCGACGAATCGCCGTCAGGGGCTCGACGTCGAACCCCGGACCGATCTTCAGCTTGATCTTCTGATAGCCCTCGGCCACTCGGTCGCCGGCTTCCTGCAACGCCCCGTCGGTATCGCCAAAACGCCCGACGACCGCTCCGGCCGTTACCCGACCCGGAGTACCGCCCAGGAGCGTGGTGAGGGGCACCCCCTCTCGTTTGGCCTGGACATCGAGCTGGGCGGCGCTGACGGCGGCAATCGCCCCGGGATTGACGTTGGTGACCGGTGAGCCAGACATCCAGGCGAAGGCCGTCTCGACCGTCTCGCGCGAGTAGCCCGGGATCTCGACGAACTCGCCCCAACCCGCCAGGTTGTCATCGGCGGCTTTGACGATAATCGCCCGACGGATGGCGACGGTGTGGCCGGCCGCCTGGTACAAGCCTCGCAGCGGAATCTCGACCGTATGGAACTCCATATGCATCAACCGAGGTTACGGCCAAAGCAAAACCCCCCGGGAGGTCCCGGGGGGTTTCGACGAGTTGTTGGTGGCTTAGAAGCCGTTGTCGGCCAGCCACTCCTTGGCAAGCACGTCGGCGTCTTCGGCATCGAGGCCGAATCGCTTGTTGAGTTCGGACAACTCAGCTGTCGTGATCTTGGATGCCACGTCGTTGAGCAGGTTGGACAGGTCGCTGTCGTACTCGTCGAGCACCGCAGTGCGCATAACGGGAACGATGTTCTCAGCCGGCTGCAGCAGTTTGTCGTCCTCCAGGAGCACGTAGCCCTTGGCGGCGATGATGCCGTCAGAGGTGAACAAGAGGCCTACGTCGATTTCACCACCGTCGAGGGCGGCCACCGTCAATGGGCCACCGACGTCCAGCGGCTGAAACGAGGCGAAGTCCAGCCCGTACACGTCGCCGAGGCCGATGAGACAGAACTCACGGTTGGGGCACTCGGGCGGCCCGCCGAGGACCAGGTTGCCGTTCTCGGCAGCCAGGTCGCTCACGGTCGACAGGCCGTACTGGGCGGCAGTTTCGGCAGTGACGACGAATCCGTTCTTGTCTTGAGCCGGCGCGTAGTCAAGAACCGTGATTCCCTGGCCTTCCATCACCGCAATCAGGTCGGTATGGGTGGTTTCCGAATCGGTGCTTGAGGTCCCGCCCTCGAAGGTGAGGAGAGTGCCGGTGTATTCGACCATCAGGTCGATCTCACCACTCTTCAGCGCAGGGTTCACTACCTCGCGGGTACCAAGCTGGAACTTGGTCTCCACCGGGTATCCGGCGTTCTCGAGTGCCTGGGCGAAGATCTCGCCGACGATCTCTTGTTCGCCGAAGTTGGTCGAACCGACCACGATGGTTGGTCCTTCGGTGTCTGAGCCATCACCCGACCCGCAGGCTGCGGCTACGAGAGCCAGAGCTACGACGGTCGCCCCAAGGGCTCGGTTGCGGACGAATTTCCGCATGGGTTTCTCCCTTCAAATTGAAACAAAAACGCCGCTGAATGGCGGCGTTAGTACAACACCCTGGGCATGGGGGTATTCCAATGAGAACCGTTACGAGACGGCTGGGAGGGCCGCCTCCTCCGAACCGCGGCCGGGCCGGGCCCTGGTTTGGAGCGGCCGGGGGACCAACCGTCGCTCAATGAAACCAAAAAGCAGTTCTGTGAGGATGGCCAACCCCGCCACGAGCAAGGCGCCTGCGAAAACCTGGACGTTGTCCTGAATCGAGAATCCATCGACGATGAATCGGCCGAGGCCGTTGAAAGCCACCAGTGCCGCCAGCGGAGAAGTCGCGACCACCTGAACGGCCGAAATGCGCAGCCCGGCAATGATGACCGGCGAGGCCAGAGGGGCTTCCACCGAGCGGAGGATGGTTCCCTCGGTCAGGCCCATCCCCCGGGCCGCTTCAACCGTGCCCGCATCAACTTCCCGGATGCCGGTGTATGTGTTGGTGAAGATGGGCGGCAGAGCCAAAAAGAACAAGGCGATGAAGGCCGGGAAGAACCCCAGCCCCGACCCGAAGATGGGTACTCCGTCAGGCACTCGTTGGGCAATGCGGATGGTGATGGGAAGGGCGATTGCGATGATCCCGAACGACGGGAGTGCCCGGCCGATGTTGACAACTGCTACTGCCGACACTCCGAATCGGCGGTAGTGGCCGAGGAGAGCCCCCAACGGAATGCCGACCAGGGCGGCCGTGAGCGTGGCAAGTCCGCAAAGCTGAATGGTTCTCCATCCCCGAGCCAGGTAGCCGGTATCGCCGTCCCAATTCTCGGTGAACCACACGAGAACATCTCCCAGGAAGTCGATCACGCAGCCCCCCGTCGCTTCGACCAGGGCGTGAGTATTCGCTCGAGGCCAAGCAAGGAAAGGT
>JAOTYB010000061.1 GCA_029862065.1 Acidimicrobiia bacterium
TGAACTAATCGGTGCCCAGGTTGACAACGCCTGGGTGTACGTGGCGGTGGGATACACCATCGTCCTCGGAGGAATGGCCGCTCTCGTGGCGATGCTCGGCCTGCGCATCCGGCGGGCTCGCCGTACCTTGGAGAGCCGGGGGTGAAGTACCGGGCGTTTCTCATTCCAGCCATCGGTGTGCTCGTGGTGCTCGGCGGGCTCATCATCTCTTTCACGCTCAACGACAACTTCGTGTACTACATGACGCCGTCCGAAGCGCTCGATGCTCGGTCCGATTTTCAGGATGGACGGCGCTTCCGACTCTCCGGTGCGGTGGTCCCCGGATCCGTCGAGGAAGCGGCCGGCGGTGTGAGATTCCAGGCCATAGAAGTCGATGGAACGACTCAGGTAACCATCGTGCACACCAAAGCTCCGCCCGATCTGTTTCAGCCGAACATCGCGGTGGTCGTCGAAGGTGCCTGGGTGGGCGATGAGTTTCATTCTGATTTCATGCTGATCAAGCACGATGAGGAGTACCGGGTCCCGCAGGAGGGCACGTACGACGATACAGGTGATCCCGAAGCCGACGCTTGATTGCGTTCTCGGAGATGCCGATATCGCGATGGCGCTCTCCGCAGCCCTCGTAACTGCCAGTGTGGTACCCCGGCGTCGACCGACCACCAACGGCTGGTGTGTGGCCCCGTTCTCCGTCAATCGGTGGGGCCGGTCTGGCTTTCGCACTCCTGGTGCTCGGTTTGCTCGTCGACGACTTTCTGATCTCATACATCGCCAGCCACCACTCGACTTCGACGCCGTTCCTCTTCACAATTGCCACGGCGTAGGCGGCACTCGAAGGCAGCACCCTGCTGTGGGGTCTGACTGTCATCGCCGCCGGACTCCAGAGGGGTGGCCAGACCCATGGCACATCGGCAGCTGCCTAGAGGTTCGCCGGAACAGCGTCGGAAACGGCATCGGGCATGGTGGATTCCAAGGTGCGCAGCGGCTCATAGGCCAGGGCGATGAGGCCGGCCACAATGCTGGCGATTGCCAGAACAATGAAGAACAACGCGTATCCCCGGCCATCGCCCGTGCCGATGAATTCGCCAACGGTTCCCGCCAACAATCCACCTTCGGCCATGAGGGGCTCGAACACACCGTCGGCCAGAGGACCGGCCAGGAGATATGAGACGGGGATGGCGATCTGGGCGATGGTCCCTCGTATGGCGAACACCCGACCCTGCACGTCGGGATCGACTTTGGCCTGCCAGATCGCCTGGCTGGAGCTGTTGGTGATCGGAAGCACGAACATCACAACCAGGACCCCGATGGTGAACAGGACAATCGACGGGCGCACCGCCCCGATGATGAGACCGACCCCGATCGCAAACCCGCCGCTAACGACTCCCAGAACCCGTCGACGGGGCCCTCCCCATGCGCTCACCAGCAAGCTGCCGGCCAACATGCCGAAGGCTCCGATCGAGAACGCCGCCCCGGCCGCCGCTTCTGACGCGAACGAGAGGATGAGCGGAAACATCAACACTCCGACAAACCCGAAGACGAAGTTGACCGTGGCAAAGAACATCATCAGCGCCCACAGCGGCCGGCGCTGGCGGACATAGGTGAGCCCATAGCGTGCTTCGGCCCACAGCTTCCCGGCCCCCTCCAGCCCGGACTCAGAGGTCTTGGGCGCCGGGAAGCGCACCCAGGCGAGTGTGAGAACGGCGAAAAGGAATGTCGCCACATCCACGATGAGCACCAGGGTGAGATCTCCCCAGAAGAGCAGGACACCACCGAGCGCCGGGCCGATAATCTGTCCGACGGCCTCGGCCAACTGCACCATGCCGGCCGCCCGGCCGAGTTGCTCCTTGGGTACGAGCAGCGAGGTGGCCGCCGAGTAGGCCGGGAACTGAAACGTGGCGAAGGCGGCGCTGAGCGCCAGCGCCGGATACAGGTGCCAGATCTGCAGGCTGTCGGTGAAGTGCAAGGCGGCGATGATGAGCGTGCCAGCGGCGGCTCCCGTGTCGCTGAGGATCATTGCCCAGCGACGGTCCCAACGATCAACAAGAGCCCCCGCCAACGGCCCAAGAACAATGCCGGGAAGCGTGGTTGCCAGCAGGACCAACGCCAACCGGGTGGCCGAGCCGGTCTCCCGAAACACCCACACAGCCAGGGCGAATCCGGTGAGGCTGGACCCAACCTGCGACACCAGCTGACCGGACCACACCACGTAGAACGTCCGACTGATGCGAGCTGATCCGATCACCGAGCCTCCCTCGAGCAAACTAGCGGCTCGACAGAGCGACGCCGGCGCCCAGAACGATCAGCAATACGCCGAACACAACATGAGCCCAGCGTTCGAAGCGAGCGTACTTGCGACGCAGCACCGGGTGGGAAAATAGCCAGGCCATGATCGAGTACCAGCTGAAGGTGATCGTCGGCATCAGGAACAACAGAGTGACCTTCACGCCCACCCCGGTATGGGCCGAGATGATGGTGGTGAAGAAGGCGAGCAGATATACGGCTGCCTTCGGGTTGGTCAGAGCGGTGATGAAACCCATCCGGAAAGAGGCGCGTGCTCCCAAACCATCGGGGAGCCGAACGCTCTCCTGAGAAGCCGACACCCGACTCCTGCTGGCTTCCATCAGGCTCCGCACCCCTATCACCACGAGGTAGGCGGCTCCGGCGAACCGCACGGCGTTGTAGGCGGTCTCCGATTGGGCGATGAGGGCGGTGATCCCGACAAACCCCAGAGCCAGGAGAATGAAGACGCCGGAGGTCACCCCCAAGGTTGTGAACATGCCAGATCGCCGCGAATAGGCGAGCGAGTTGCGGCTGATGACCACGAAGTTCGGTCCCGGGCTCATCACCGCCAGCAGGTGAATACCGGCTGCGGTTGCCACGAGCGCCAGCGCCTCCATGCCGAGAACCGTAGCTCCCCCTGCTCCCGATCAGCGATCCACTCCTCCGCGCGGGAGGGAACAGTGGCCTCAACAACACGCCGGGACGCACAAAAACACAATGGTGGACGCCGCGACAGATCAGCTGACGGAAGCCTCAACCCACAACCCCGAGATTCGCTAGGTTCGGCTTATGCGCATGCAATCAGGACGGATGGTGAGCCTCGGCTACAACAAGTTCGTGCGATCGGACGACGTCACGGCCGTTGAACCCTTGACGGAGGGCCGGGGGCCGGGCCGACGCACCCTCGTATGGGTCCGCGGCATCGAGGATCCGGTCGTCGCCTCCCGCTCGGTGGCCGCCATCATCAACGACCTCACCAACCCGACACTGGCGGGCGAGTAAAAGCCGCTGTCTAGGCAATCTCGCCTTGATAGACGAAGCTCGGCTCGTAGGACTCGGGCAATCCCAGGCGCGCAGTCACCGTGGCAACCACGTCCTGATACGGCTTTGATTCGGTAGCTGCCGTGAACTGCGCCTCGGAGGTCCAGGTCGAAACCGCCGCGTAGGTGGTGCCGTTGTTGGAGACCATCACGCTGGTGCACTCAGGGTTGTTCCGAAGGGCGGACCCCACCAGGTCGTCCCACACCTCAAGGGCATCGGCGGGGGCATCCGGAATCTCGAAGACGGCAACTCGCATGAAACCCATACTCATCCTGTTCTGTGGCTCACCCCACGCTACCGCCGTGGGATCGAATGTTCCCAGTCGGCCAGGATCGCCCGCAGCGCCGACACAAACGCCAGCGGCTGGTCGAGGATGAGGTGGTGATAGGCCTCGGGGATGGCAACCACCGGAGCGTTGCGCCCCAGCAGGGTGTGCATGTAGTCGCTCACGCCGGGCGTGACCAGGCCAGATAGTTCCCCGCGGAAGAGGGCCACGCGGGTTTCGATGCCCGCCAAGAACTCGTGGATGGCCGCCGGTTTGAGCCGGGGAAAGATGTTGGGGTCGAACTTCCACGTCCAACCGCCGTCCACCTCGTGCAAGGAGTGGCGGGCGATGTAGTCCATCACGTAGTCGGGGCCGGGCGGTTGGTTCGGCACCAGCCGGAAGTGTTCGATGGCGCTCTCGAGGTCCGGGTAGGTCTTGGGGTTGCGGAAGGCCCGGCCCCGCACGGCCTCCTCCCGCTCCGGATCTGGCTCGGTCACCGGTGAGTCAACAATGATGGCACCGCGTAGACGGTCGCCGTGGAGGGCCGCCGTCACAATGGAGATGAGGCCGCCCATTGAGTGGCCGACCAGCACCGGGGGATCATCGATGCCACTGGCGGCGCACACGGCCATGATCTCCTCCGCCCACACCTCAAAGGCGTAGTGCTCCCGGCGGCCGCTGTCGCCGTGGCCGGACATGTCGATGGCCACGGGGTGATAGCGCTCGATGAACATCGGCGCCAGATGGGCCCACCAGTGGGCGTGGGCGCTTCCGCCATGGACGAACACGATGCCGGGTTTGTCCCGCTCGCCCCACTCCAGGTAGTGAATGGGTACGCCCTGAACATCCACCTCGCCATCGCGGGGCACGGTTTCGATGGCACGGATGAACCAGTCGGGCGCGCTCACCGGGGTCACTCCACCGGCGGACTGATCGAGCCCATGTCCTCATCGAGGCCGGCCCGAACGAACTCGGCCAGCCCGCTACGCACCCGATGCTTGGAGGGGCCGTATCCACTGTCGGCGAACTTCGACATGTCGGTCGCCTTGGCCATCACCCGGTCGAGAAGCGCCTCGGGGGCAACAGCTTCATCGAGGTAGCCGGCCTCTACCGCCCCGGCCCCGTCATAGAGCTGAGCATGGAGCGTCGCCTTGGTGAAGTGGCGGGGATCCAGCCTGGCACGGGCCAACTCAACGGTGAACACCGGCAGCGGCATGCCGATTCCTACTTCGTTCAAGCCGATGGTCCAGTCCCCTTCTATGCCGATGCGGTAGTCGGCCGCCAGGAGAAACATGGCGCCGGCCGCCACCGCATGGCCCGTGCAGGCAATCAGGAAGGGACGCGGGAACTCCCAGATCCGCAGCAGCAGCTCGGCACCTGAGCGCACGAGCGCCTGCATGGTGGGAATGTCGGAACCCATGACCGATAGGTCAAAGCCACCCGAGAATCGGCCCGGTCGCCCGGCCAGCACAACCGTCCCTGCCTCCTTTTCGGCCCGGTCGAGGGCGGCGTGGATAGCGGCGATCGACGTGTCGTTGAAGACGTTGGCTTTTCCATCATCAAGTGCGAGAACGGCGATTGAGCCTTCGAGGCGATAGGTGAGGAGGTCGGTCACACCCCGAAACTAGTCGACGCCGGCCAACGCGGAATCTGTCACACCCGCCGGATACGGTGTCCACTATGAGCAGAAACACAGATGAACTCCGAATCGAGGACGCCGAATCGTTGCTATCGGCCGCCGGCATAAGCGCCAGCCTGGTTGACAGCTGCAGTGACCCCAGCTGCCGCTGGTGCGACCCGCAGCCGATGCAATTGGCCGCCTGACTAGTCCCCCCGGAACGCCGAGTCGCTAAAACGGTATTGTGATGGTGCCATGTCGATCGAAAGACCCCCCTTCACAATCGGAATCGAAGAGGAATATCTCCTCGTAGACGCCGACAGTCGCGATCTGGTCAGCGATCCGCCCTCCGCCTTCTGGGACGACATCACCGCGGCGCTGGGAGAAGAAGTGGGGAGCGAATTCATGCGTTCCCAAGTCGAAATCCAGACGCCACCCTGCGCCACGATCGCCGACGCTCGCACCGACCTCACCAACAAACGCCGCACCGTTTGCGAGATCGCCGAGAAGCACGGCATGCATTCCATCGCCGCCTCCACCCATCCCTTCGCCGACTGGGGCCAGCAGCAACACACCGACAAGAAGCGCTACAACCTCCTTGCTCGCGACATGCAGGGGGTAGTCAGGCGCCTGCTCATCTCGGGCATGCATGTGCATGTCGGGATCCCCGATCCCGACATGCGGATCGACCTCATGAACCAGGTGACGTACTTCCTCCCCCACCTCCTGGCGCTCAGCACCTCGAGCCCCTTCTGGCACAGCGCCGACACCGGGCTCAAGAGCTACCGCATGAGCATCTTCAAGGCGCTCCCCCGCACCGGCTTGCCCGAGCAATTCAACAGCTGGGCCGAGTACGAGCGCCATGTGAACGTGCTCATCGAAGCCGGCATCTTCGAGGACGCCAGCAAGGTGTGGTGGGACATCCGGCCAAGTGCTGCCTTTCCCACGCTGGAGATGCGGATAGCCGACATCTGCACCACCCTCGAGGATGGCCTCTCCATCGCGGCGGTGTACGTCAGCCTGCTCAGCATGTTGTTCTCGAAGCGTCAGCACAATCAGCGGTGGCGCACCTACTCCAACTTCCTCATCTCGGAGAACCTGTGGCGGGCCCAGCGCTACGGCATCAACGAGCCGCTCATGGACTACGGCGTGGGCGAGCTGGTTCCGTTCGAACAGCTCACCGAGGAGCTCATCGAGATCCTTGCCCCCGATGCCACGTTCCTGGGGTGCTACCCCGAGGTTGAGCACATCCGTGAAATTGTCAAGCGGGGTACCAGCGCCGACCGGCAGGTCGGCGTCTACGAGAAGGCGCTGGCGGCTGGGAACAGCAACGATGAGGCTCTCGAGAAAGTAGTCGACTTCCTCATCGAGGAGACCAAGGTCGGGCTGTAAGAAGTCGACAGTTGACAGTCCACAGCTAACAGTCCGAAGTCGAACAAGTGCGCTGGGCCGGATGGCCGTTGGCCAACCTCAAATGAAACCCAACGGCAGATCTACACTCCTATCTATGGCCACCGACTACTCCCCTCCCCTGTCCGACATCAACTTCGTGCTCGAAAACATCACCGACCTGGCTGCCCTTTCCAAACTCGACGGCCTCGAGAATGCCGACCCGGCCACCGTCCGCGGGGCATTGGAAGAGGCAGGTCGCTTCATGGCCGAAGTCATCGCCCCCACCAACCAGGACGGTGACACCATCGGCGCCCAGCACGACGGCGACGCCTCGGTCACCACCCCCGACTCGTTCAAGGACGCCTACGCCAAGTTCGTGGCTTCGGGATGGGGGGCGGTCGCTTATCCACCGGAAGCGGGCGGGGCCGGACTCCCCTGGCTGGTGGGTTTGGCCATCCAGGAGATGTTCACCTCCGCCAACATGGCCTTCTCCATCGGGCCGATGCTCACCCAGGGAGCCGTCGAGGCCCTCCTGTTCCACGGTTCCGATGAGCAGCGAGCCGTCTATCTCGACAACCTCTCCAGTGGCGAGTGGATGGGGACGATGGTGCTCACCGAGCCCGAGGCGGGCTCAGACGTTGGAGCACTCCGCACCAAGGCCGTTCCCAACGATGACGGCTCCTACTCCCTCACCGGCACCAAGATCTTTATCAGCTGGGGTGAGCACGACCTCACCGACAACATCATCCATATGGTGCTGGCTCGCACCCCCGATGCCCCGCCCGGCACCAAGGGGATCACGATGTTCATCGTCCCCAAGTACCTCGTGAATCCGGACGGTTCGTTGGGGGAACGCAACTCGTTCAAGGCCGTGTCGATCGAGCACAAGATGGGTATCCACGGCAGCCCTACCTGCGTCATGGCCTTCGAGGAAGCCACCGGCTACCTCATGGGCGAGGAGAACCAGGGCATGAGCTACATGTTCACCATGATGAACAGCGCCCGACTGTCGGTGGGCCTCGAAGGCCTGGCCATATCGGAACGGGCCTACCAGCAGGCCGTCGCCTACGCCCAGGAGCGTCAACAAGGCCGGGCGATCGGCGCCCCCAAGACCGAGCATTCGCTGATCATCGAGCACCCCGATGTGCGCCGGATGCTCATGACGATCAAGGCCTACAACGAGGCCATGCGGTGTGTGCTCTATGCCACGGCCGAAGCGTTCGATCTTTCCCAGCACGCAGCCGATGAGGCGGTGAGGACCGAAGCCCAGGAGTACATGGAGCTCCTCACCCCGATCGCCAAGGCCTGGTGCACCGACCTCGGAGTGGAAATGACCTCCCTCGCCCTCCAGGTACACGGCGGGATGGGATACATCGAAGAGACCGGGGCCGCCCAGCATTACCGCGATGCCCGCATCGCCCCCATCTACGAAGGTACTAACGGAATCCAGGCCATGGATCTGGTGGCCCGCAAACTGCCGATGCGACAGGGTGGCGTGATCCGAGATTTGCTTGGTCGGATGGCCACCATCGATGCTGACCTGGCCGAAGCTGGAGACGACTTGGCCTCGGTTCGAGCTGCCCTCAGTGCCTCGGTAGCCGATCTCACGGCTGCCGTCCTGTGGCTGGCCGAGCACGGCCCCAACGATCCCAACGACGCGCTTGCCGGAGCCACTCCCTTCCTCCGGCTCATGGGCACGACGCTCGGCGGCTGGTACATGGCCCGGAGCGCGCTCGCTGCTCGCCGGCAGCTGGCGACGGGGACCGGAGATGCCGCTTACCTAGCGGCGAAGGTGGCCACGGCCCGCTTCTATGCAGAACAGCTCCTTCCCCAAACCGGTGGGCTGCTCCCACAGGTGAAGGCCGGAGCCGGCTCACTGTTCGAAGTGCCCGTCAGCCAGCTCTAATCCGTGGCCGGCGGTGCCGGGCCCTGGCCATCCGGTAATCCTGCTCGGCGGGAAAGGCCACGTCGCGCAGGCCGAGCGAAACCAGATAGAAGCCTGCGCAGAACAGCGAGATCGAGACGGCTCCACCCAGCAGCACGTTCCATGCCACCACTCCCTGGATCTCGATGAACCCCACAGCCACAAACATCATGGCCCCCCAGTTGAGGAGGTCCTCGCTGTAGGAAAGCCACGAGGCGAAGCCGTGGGCTACCACCGCACCCACCACAGCAGTGACCATGGTCACCGCGAGGATGTATTGGGAGGTCCAATCGCCGTCGACTGCGATGTTGACCAGGAAGAAGAGCACCGTGACGAAGACGAACAGCGTCACGAGCCCCGATGCAACCCGGCTGGCTACGAAACGCGTCATGGACTCAGGGAAAGGCTAGGCAGGTTCTCCTACCGCTCCCTTTGGGAGGTCCTAGAGATTCCCCCGCTCGGCCTGATCGCGCTCGATGGCCTCGAACAAGGCCTGGAAGTTTCCGACGCCGAAGCCCTGGGAGCCGTGGCGTTCGATGACCTCATAGAACACCGTCGGGCGGTCCTGCACCGACTTGGTGAAGATCTGCAGCAGGTAGCCCTCATCGTCCTGGTCGACCAGTATCCCCAGCTCCGCCAGCTGCGTCAGGTCGGCGTCAATGGTCGACCAGTCGAGCCGGGTCTTGAGATCGCTGTAATACGTCTCCGGGGTAGTGAGGAAGCGCACGCCGTTGGCTCTCATGGCCCGAACGGTCTCGATGATGTTGTCCGTCGCCAACGCCATGTGTTGCACTCCGGGGGCCCGGTAGAAGTCGAGATACTCCTCAATCTGGCTCTTCTTCTTGCCCTGGGCCGGTTCGTTGATCGGGAGCTTGATGCGCCCTGTCCCATCCCACAGCACCTTGGACATGAGGGCGGTGTACTCGGTGGAGATCGCCTCGTCGTCGAAGTGGTGGAGCTGAGTGAAGCCCATGATGTTGGCGTAGTAGGCGGCCCACTTGTCCATCTCGCCCAGGTTGACGTTGCACACGACGTGGTCGACATACTTGAGGCCGGCCGGCACGGCCGGCTGTTGATGGTTGGTTGGCCGGTAACCGGGGGCATAGACGCCCGTGTAGTTGGAGCGGTCAACGAAAGTGTGGATGGTCTCGCCGTAGGCCTTGATGGCCGAGCGCACCAACTTGCCATCCTCATCCTCGTCTATGTAGGGCTCGCGGAAGGGCTCGGCACCGCGTTCCACCGCCACCCGGAAGGCCTCTTCGGCGTCCGGAACTGCGAAGGCCACGTCCTTAACGCCGTCCCCGTGCAACGCCTGGTGTTGTACGATCTCCGACTCGGGCCCCAGCCCGGCGGTCATGACGAAGCGGATGCCTTCCTGCTCGAGGACATAGGAGGTTCGGTCGCGAACGCCGTGCTCCGGACCGGCGTATCCGACGACATCAAAGCCAAAAGCGGTCCGGTAGTAATGGGCGGCCTGGCGGGCGTTGCCAACGTAGAACTCCAGTGCGTCGTATCCGAGAATTGGCATCAAATCTGTCATGAGAATCCCCTGTCAGCGACGGTACTCAATATGTATAACACGACCGGTGGCTAGCCGGTGAAGTGCCTTTCCAGGGCATGCCACACCGACGGATAGTCGTCTTGCAAGGCAGGCACCGAGGCCGAATAGGCCGTGGGAATGAGCGGATAGCGGGTCTCGAACATGAATGACATCGTGTCAGACAGCTTCTCCGGCTCGAGGTCGGAGGTAGTGGCCTTCATCCAGGCGTCGTGGTCGGGCCCGTGCGGGAAGTACATGTTGTGCAGAGACATGCCGCCCGGCTCGAACCCCTCTTCCTTGG
>JAOTYB010000214.1 GCA_029862065.1 Acidimicrobiia bacterium
AAGGTACCGCCACCGCAGCCGAGGTTTGTCAGTCCCCCCTTCGGGGGGAAGGTACCGCCACCGCAGCCGAGGTTTGTCAGTCCCCCCTTCGGGGGGAAGGTACCGCCACCGCAGGTGGGGGTAGGGGGGCACCCGCACCCAACACGACTTCTCTTGGTGGGCACCACCCCCCTTCCCCCCGGACACTCGCTCCGCTCGCCGGGGGGACCGACAAACCTGGGTGGCCAAGACATGGAGTTACGAAGTAACTCCCAAGGAACGCCGTCAGGCATTCCCGCCGACCCAGAGTCGCTGTAGCTCGGGGCTGGTCTTGAGTAGGTCGTCGAGGGTTCCGATGGATTCGACGCGGCCGTCGGCCATCACGACGATCTGGTCGGCCCGCCGGAGGGCGGGATGGCGGTGCGAGACCACCAGGCTGGTGACGTCCGGGGAGTTTCGCAGCAGGCCCTCCCACAGCGACTTCTCGGTTTCCACGTCCAGGGCGCTCGACAAGTCATCGAAAACCAGCAGATCCGGCCGACGCACCAGCATGCGGGCGGCCGCCGTCCGCTGCACCTGGCCGCCCGAAAGCCGCACTCCCCGGGGGCCGACCTCCGTGTCGAGGCCGTCCGGCATGTGGGCCACGTCCGGGCCCATCACTGCCATGTTGATCGAGTTGCCCAGCTCCTCATCACTAACCCCGAGCCCCATCAACAGGTTGTCCCGCAGGGACATGGAGAAGAGTCTCGGCACCTGGGGCGTATAGGCGGCGTGGGGCGGGACAAAGAACCGGTCCGGCTCCTCCACCAGCATGCCGTTCCACCGCCGCTCTCCCCCATCCACATCGACCAGACCGAGGATGGCTCGCAGCAGTGTGGTCTTTCCCGAGCCAATCCGGCCGGTCACCACCGTGAACGAGCCGCGGACGAGGTCGAAACTGACGCCTTCGATCCCGTTGTCGCTGCCCGGATACCGGAAGCTGAGGTCCCGGATCTGCAACAGCTCGAGCCGTCCAGCGGCGGTGCGGGGCGCCTCCGGCAGCTCGGGCAGCTCGCCGGCCAGCTCCAGGTCGGCATATTCGACGAGGCTGGCGGCGGGCGCACCCCGCAGCATCCGAGCCATCCGATCGAAAGACACGCTGGCCTGCCGCAGGCGGGCGATGAACAGGCCAACGATATGAACTGTGTCGGTAGCCGCCCCCATCAGGAACACGAACAGGGCGAAGTCGCCCACTGAGAACGACCCATCGCCCTGGAGCCGCGAGGCAGCCACGATCAGGATGAGGCCGGTGCCCAGGTTGATGGTGTTCCAGAACATCGACTCCAGAACGGCTTGCAGCACCCGATCGCGGACCATGAGATGGCGCCGCTCGTCGTTGAGGCGCGACAGATTGTTGATGATGGGGCGCTCAGCACCCGCCACTTTGATCGACTGGACGGACCCGAAGGTCTCGCCGAGCGCTTCGGTCACCCGGCCGGTGGCTTCGCGAGCAGCTTCGCGATATTTGCGGATCGCACTCCCCGCCCGCTCGGCCAGGAAGATGACGAATACGAGCGGCAGGAAGACCAGCAGCGTCATCCCGGCATCGATCCGCAGCAGGATGCCGACCGCGATCACACTGAAAACCAGGGCCCCGCCCATATCGACGGTCCAGCTGGTGGTCTCCTCGACATGCTCGACGTCCTCGCGGAAGCGAGTGATGAGCTCCCCCGGCGCTTCGTCGACCGCCTGGGCACCGGGCAGGGAGAGGATTCGGGCGAACATGTTGCGACGCATCAGCGCCCCCACCCGGAACATGAAGTGCACGTCGTTGTGCATGGCGATCACCATGACGGTGATCCGACCCAGGCCGTAAGCCGCCATCAGCACCACGAGCGTGGCGACCGAGAACCCGATGTCGCCTTCGAGGGTGTCGAAGAACTCGCGGGTCAACAAGCCAACCAGAATGGGCATCGTCCAGATGGTTGACCACAGCACCACGTTGGCCAGCCACCGGAGCGGGAAGCTCCTGGCCAGTCCGGCAATCAGCCGGGGAGTGGGGATGGTCATCGCAGCACCTCCTCGATCCCGGTTGCCAGCAAGCCGGCGAACCGTGAACCGGGGTCGGCAGCTAGACCGGCCCGGGGACCGGCCTCCACCACCCGCCCTGACTCCAGAATCATGATGTCGTCGGCCCGATTCACCGTCTCGAGCCGATGAGCGATGATCACGCCGGTACGGTCGGCGAGGAGACGGTCTACGGCCCGTTCGATCAGCTGTTCGGTCGCCGGGTCGAGCCGAGAGGACGCTTCGTCCAGGACCACGAGGCCGGGGTCCTCGAGAAAGATGCGCGTGAACGCCAGCAGTTGCCCTTCTCCGGCCGACAAGCTTCCACCGCCGGCCTCGAGCACTGTGTTGAGTCCTTCCGCCATGTTCATCACCCAGTCGGTGAGACCGAGCGTTTCCAACGCCATCGCAATCTCAGCGTCTGAGATCTCCGGATCGAAGAACGTGAGGTTGTCGCGAATGGAGGCGGCAAACAACTGGACGTCCTGGGTCACCATCCCCACGCTTCTCCGCAGCGTGTGGATGTCGGCCTCCCGCGTGTCGATGCCACCCAGCCGCACCGCCCCGCCATCGGGGTCGTAAAGGCGAGTGAGGAGACGCGCCAGCGTCGTTTTGCCGCTGCCGGTACGGCCGAGCAGCCCGAGCACCCGACCGGGCTGGAGCACCAACGAAACGTCGTGCAACACCCGATCACTCGGGCTTGGAAAGAGTGTCCAAGCAAGTGTAGATCTCGGT
>JAOTYB010000215.1 GCA_029862065.1 Acidimicrobiia bacterium
CGGCAGCCTCGTCGTCGTCCTTATAGATGGTGTACCAGAGGCGGTCGGCGTCGATCCCGAACACCTCGGTGAGAAGCTCGTAGGCATACGGAATGGCCTTCTCTTTGTAGTAGTCACCGAAGCTGAAGTTGCCGAGCATCTCGAAGAAGGTGAGATGGCGGGCGGTGGTCCCGATGATGTCGATGTCGCTCGTCCGAGCCACCTTCTGGATGGTGACGGCCCGCGGGTACGGCGGGGTTTCCTCACCGAGCATGTACGGCTTGAACTGAACCATCCCGGCGTTGGTCAGCAGCAGAGTGGGGTCGGGCGGTACCAGCGAGGCGCTTGGAACCTTGGTGTGCCCGCGCTCGAAGAAAAAGTCGACGAAACCCTTGCGAATGGCATTGTGGTCCATGAGACCAGAAAGGTTACCTGCCTCTTACCGATCCTCTGAGCCGTGCCTCCACCTAGCGCTTCTTGCCGAGTACCCCATCGGCCGCAGCTTGCCGGTCGGCGGTAGCCGCCTCGGCGCCCTGGCCGCCGGGCTCATACAGAATCGCACCCTGCAAATCGTCGGGGAGATACTGCTGGGCGACCACCCCACCGGGAGAATCGTGCGGGTAGCGATATCCGGCTCCGTGGCCGAGCTGCTCGGCCCCCGGATAGGCGCTGCTCCGCAGGTGCATGGGTACTTCCGTGGTTGGCTGGCTGCGGACCGCCTGACGGGCGGCCGCCATCGCCCGGGTGACCGAATTGGATTTGGGGGCAGTCGCCAGATAGAGGGCGGCATGGGTGAGCGCATAGGCGGCCTCGGGCAGGCCGACATGGCTGAGCGCATAGGCGGCGCCGGTGGCAACCGACAGTGCTCGGGAATCCGCCAGGCCGATGTCCTCGCTGGCCAGGATCACCATGCGCCGCACGATGAACTCCGGATCCTCTCCGGCCTCCAACATCACGTGCAGCCAATACACGGCGGCGTCGGGATCGGAGCCCCGCAGGCTCTTGATAAAGGCCGAGATGACGTCGTAGTGGCGGTCGCCTCCCTTGTCGTAACGAATGATGCGGCGCTGGAGCGCCTCCTCGATGTCGGCCGTCGTGATCGCCCGGCCTCCCCGCCCGGCCACCAGGGTGGCGGCGGTCTCGAGGGTATTGAGCCCAAGCCGGGCATCTCCGCCGACCCGTTCGGCGAGCTCTCCGGCTGCCTCATCTTCCAGCGTCAACCCCAGCGAGGCCAGCCCCCGATCGGCGTCGGTCATGGCCCTCTCCAGGAGCACGCGAACGTCGTCGGACTCGAGCGAGGAGAGCCGAAACAGGCTGGAACGGCTGATCAGCGGCGAATTCACCTCGAAGAACGGATTCTCTGTCGTAGCCCCCACCAGCGTGATCGTGCCGTCTTCGACGCCCGGGAGCAGCCCGTCTTGCTGCGCCTTGGTGAAACGGTGGATCTCGTCCAGGAACAGCACGGTCCGGCCGAGGCCCTCCCCCAGGCGATGGCGGGCGGTGGCCAGCACCTCACGCACGTCTTTGATGCCTGCCGAGACCGCCGACAACTGCTCGAAGAAGCCGTCATTGGTGGTCGCAATCAGCCGGGCCAGAGTGGTCTTGCCGGTCCCCGGCGGGCCCCACAGGATCATCGATGGGGGACGCCCGCTTTCGACCACCGTCCGAAACGCCGCTCCCTGGCCCACCAGTTGTTCCTGACCAACGACCTCGTCAAGCGACCGTGGCCGCATACGGGCGGCCAGGGGCTGGGCCGACTGCCGGCGCTGCTCCCGATCTGCTTCAAACAGGTCGGCCATCAATCGGCTTCCGGAGAGGGCGCCTCTTGGGGACCGGCCGCCCGTGCCTCGCGAACCTCGGGACGCAGGTCGATACCCAACTCCACCAGCTGGTGTTCATCGACCGGTGAGGGAGAACCGGTGAGAGGGTCGATTCCGGTTTGGGTCTTGGGGAACGGAATGACCTCGCGAATGTTCGGCTCGTCCTGGAGGATGCTGAGCAGCCGGGCAATTCCGACCGCGAACCCGGCGTGGGGCGGGGTGCCGTATCGCAAAGCTTCGACGAACCACCCAAAACGCTGCTCGGCCTCCTCAGGGGCAATGCCGAGAATCTGAAACACCCGTTCCTGGGTCTCGGGATCGTGAATCCGAACGCTCCCCGACCCCAGCTCCAGGCCGTTTAGAACCAGGTCGTAGGCCTGGGCGATGGCAGTGTGGGGACTCGACGCCATCTCCTCAACATCGACCGGAGCGCTGAACGGATGATGTGAGGCCACCAGGTCGCCTGAGTCGGTCTCGTCGAATACCGGAAAGTCGATGACCCAGACGAAATCAAGCTCGTCCTGGTCGGCCGGAGAGCCGAAGCGCACCCGGAACCGTCCGAGCACCTCGGCCACAACTTTGGCCCGGTCGGCAACGATGAGCAGGTGGTCGCCCGGCGTTCCAGCGAGGGCGGCGACTATCCCGCTGATCTCAGCCTCGGAGAGGAACTTGGCCACCGGAGACCGCAGCCCCCCGTCCTCCTCGACCACCATCCACACGAGACCACCGGCCCCGGCGTCCTTGGCGTCTTGCACCAGCCCGTCGAGCCCGGAGCGACTGAGTTCCAGCGACCCGGCGTTGAGCCCGCGAATCACGCCGCCGGCTTCGACGGCACCGGCGAAGGCCTTGAACTCCGTCGTCGAGAAGAGGTCCGTCAGATCTTCGATGAGCATCTCGAACCGGGTATCCGGCTTGTCCCGGCCGTAGCGGGCCATCGACTCCTGGTAGGGGATACG
>JAOTYB010000216.1 GCA_029862065.1 Acidimicrobiia bacterium
CTTGTCTCACTTCCAACGGCCCGAGGATGCTGATCTCGAGGTCGGAGCGCATTTCAACCACCCCTTCTGAGCTAACTGCCAAACCGGAGAACCGGCTAGGGCCATGTGACTGTTTTCACAAGCGAGCTGCCAGTGGGCTGCACGACGGGCACCAGCCCCGCGCAGGCTTCTCAGTGGAGTCTAGAGAGATCACAGAAAGGAAAGGTCATGGCAGACCTACTGCATCGAAAGGATGGAACCGCCGGGTCGCCCGCGCCGCTCCACCACGAGCGCCGGCTCGATCGGCGACCTCAGCTCCCCCGACCACCAGCGCCACGGATCTCGCGGTGGATTCAGTGGATGGCGGCATTTGTTGTGCTGGCGGTGGCAATCGTGCTCGCGTCGGTGTATTTGATTGGAGACGGCGGATCAACCGCCGAGGCCTACGACCGGGCTTCGGAGCACGGACAGTTCACCTCGTTCGTCTATCGGGACCTCACCGGAGTCGATCTCGACGCCCGGCTGGCCGGGCTCGACGTCAATCTCGACCCGGATATCCGGATCGTTCTCGAGCATGGAGCGTTCACGCCCCTGGTCGTCCGCGACCTCAGCGGCGTGGATCTGAATCGGCTGGCCGGGCTCGATGCGAACTTCGACCGTGACGTCATCCTGGGGGCGGGGTATCACACCTTGATGCCAGCCAACTGGGGAGACGTCGACATCGGCGTCCGTTTCGCCGGCCTTGATACAAGCGCGAGTGTGGTCGTCCAGGTCGAACCGGACGCTCTCGCCCGGTTCCTCACTAGCAACCGACCCACGGGGCCAGAAGCCGACGCTGTCGACCGGTACCTGGCCAACAACTGAACAAGCAGCCACAGCCCATCAAGCGGTTCCTCTCTCGACGGAGAGGAACCGCTTCTTTGTCAGTCATAAACGCCGACCAGGAAGGTCTTCCCCTGACGGATCTCACACAAAAAGGCTCCCGCCGAAGTAACCAGCTGATAGCGATCTGCCGCCGGCTCCCCTTCCCACCAGCGTCCCACTCGTCGCCACGGGCCGGCCCATGACAACACCGGTTCCCAGCGACTGCGCAGGCGGACCCGGGTAGGCAGACCCGCTTCCCATTCCACCCCCAGTGGAGGCGGGTGAGGGGGGACCAGAGCAGGGGCCGGCGAGGGAAGGCCTCCCGGCCACGGAGCTGCCGGGTCGCGGGGCGGGGAGGGAGCGGGCTCCCCCCACCGAAACCACTGCACCTGCTCGCCGGGGTCGCGACCCCCTTGCCGGCGGGCCTGCAGCACCGAGTCGGGCCCCACCAGGGCCTGGGCCCGAATAAGGGCCCGGGTCGCTTCTGCTTCACTCACCGGGTCTTCGGCCAGACCGAGCTGCCGCCCTTCCCCAGACACATCGGCAGGCACAACCCGCAGCCGGCCTATCCCTCCGGGAATTCCCCCCGACTCCACCCAGGCGCGCAACTGCCACCGAATGCGCTCGGCCAGCGCCGCCTCATCAAACGGGTCGGCGCTCCGCCATACCCGGCTCACCACGGGCCCATCAACGGACTCTGCTTCGATCTCGACACGGTGGGGGGCGACTCCGTCGGACCGGAACGCCTCAGACAAGCGATGGGCCAGCGACCGGGCGGCGAACCCGGCTTGCTCCAGATTCACCAGAGGCTCTTCAAATGTTTCCTCTACGGCGAGGTCGGTCGGCACCTGACGGGGCTGAGATGGGCTGTCCTCACCCGAGGCATTGCGATGAGCGGTCAAACCGAGTGTTCCGAACCGGGAGGCCACTGCCGCCCGGGGCAGAGTTGCCAGCTCACCAAGGGTGGTAATGCCGAGCCAGCGAAACGTGGCGGCCAACTCTTCGCTCCCTATAGCTGCCACGTCCAACGCAGCCAGAAATTCAGTCTCGTTGGTAACCCTATACGGCTCGTGCCGGTCATGGGCCAGTATCGCGGCCTGGCGGGCCGCGAAGGGCCCCTGGGCAACTGCGATGGCTGCTCCGGGGCCGGCTACCTCCACTATCTGCTCGACAAGGGACTCCTCTCCCCCGTAATACCGGACCGCTCCGCCGATGGGTACGAACACCAGACCGGGATGGACCATCTCCAGCCGCGGGACCAGGGTTTCGATAGCCACTGCTATCGGCTCAAAGGCCGCGGCTTCTGCCCCGCGGTCCTGGGCATAGGTAACCACCGTCGGACACACCGCTTCGGCTTCCCATCGTGCCATACCAATCCGAACGTCAACAGCCAGCGAATTGGCTGCGACTACCCGGTTGGAATCATCGACAACCTGGCTCGGCTCATCCGACGGCGCGTCCAGGCATCGCAACGGCCAATCGGGAAACCACACGCATAGTGTCCGAGCCATCGTCCTCCACCTCAATTAGTTGACGTACTCCCCCAACCCCCTTGCCGGTTGCTGCCAGGGTGAACCGCCGATCCCGCAATCGGCCCCTCCCCTCCCCGGCCCCTGCCCACTCCACCTCTTGTGCCTCCAGACGAAGATGGGTGACCCCGGCAGGCAGGTCCCCATCCACCGGCCGCAGCACCACCGGCGTGCCTCTGGCCCGGGCCAGAGCGCTCAGGCGGCGCAGCATGGGAACAGCCACCCCGGAGGGCACCTCGGCATACACCGCCCCCATCCCCTCCACCAGAGTGGCGGTTACTTGTGGCCAGCTCCGGGAGTCGGGACAGCGAACCACCACCACCCGTTCGGTGGGCACTCCCATATCCCATAAAACCGTCGGATTGAGCCAGCC
>JAOTYB010000062.1 GCA_029862065.1 Acidimicrobiia bacterium
GGCCGCCACAGTATCCCGGGCCATCAGCCGGGGAGAGGCCGAAGACCTGTGCCGTGAGGTCCTCACCAACGTGCCCGCCGCCGCTGTCATCGAGATCGTGACTGAGACCTATGACGTCATCGCCTATTTCGATGAGAGCGAGGAGCCGCTGCAGCGGATCGTCCACGCCCGGTGTCAGTCGTGACCTCCGTGTGCCGCCGCTGGCTGAGCGAGGAAGCGCCCGCCCGCCGCCTGGCGGTGGTGCGGATCCTGGTCGGGGCCTATGCCGTCGTGTTCATCATCTTGCGGTCGTTCCACTGGCTGGACACTGCCCGGCTGCCGCTCCGACGCTTCCAGCCGGTGGGGGTGCTGGCCTGGCTGGATGCCCCGTTGTCAGCCGGTCTGGTGGGGGCGCTGGCCGTGATCGCGTTCGCTCTGGCGGTGGCCTTCGCTATGGGATGGCGTTTCGCGATAGTGGCCCCCGCCTTTGCCCTGCTG
Organism: Acidimicrobiia bacterium; assembly: GCA_029862065.1. GTDB lineage: Bacteria > Actinomycetota > Acidimicrobiia > Spongiisociales > SHLN01 > SHLN01. The sequence continues at coordinate 478 of JAOTYB010000062.1, forward strand.
CTGCTGGTCCTCACTACCCACGGCAACTCATGGGGTCAGGTACTGCACACCGAGAACCTGCTGGTATTGCACGTCATCATTCTCGCCTTCAGCCCAGCCGACCACGCCTATGCCGTTGGTCGGGCCACCAGAGCCGACCCGGCGCCGAGTCACGACTACGGCTGGGCCCTGCGTGTCATGACTCTGGTGGTAGTCGTCGCCTACGTCATCGCCGGTTTGGCCAAGCTGCGAAACGGCGGAATGGAGTGGCTCACCGGGGATGTGTTGCGCAACCAGGTGGCGCACGACAACCTGCTGAAGATCCAGCTCGGCGACTTTCACTCCCCTGTCGGCGCCTGGCTGGTGCAGTTCGGTTGGCTCTTCCCCCCCATGGCGATTGCCAGCGTGCTGGTGGAGCTGGGGGCCCCGGTGGTGTTGCTGGGACGGCGATGGAGGACCGCCTGGGTGTCGGCCGCCTGGGCGTTTCATGTGGGAGTGCTGGCGATCATGGCGATCCTGTTCTCCTACCAATTGGCGGGGGTGGCGTTCGCCTGCATGCTCCCGGTCGAACGCCTGGCCGATCGAGTGACCGCCTGGCGAAGCCGAGCCTCGACGTCATCGGCTAGAACGGCCCGGCGGCCGGGGCCGGGCTGAACCGGCACTGCCTGGCTAGAACTGCAACGCAGCCGAGGCCCAATGGAAGCCGGCGCCGAAGGCCGTGAGCATCACCAGATCGCCATCCCTGATTTGCCCGCCTGCGTGCGCCTCCCACAGGCCAAGTGGCACGGTGGCCGAGCCGGTGTTGCCATACCGATCTACATTGATGAATACCCGGTCCTCGTCGATTCCCAGCTTGTGTCCGACCGCGTCGATGATCCGTTTGTTGGCCTGGTGGGGCACAAGCAAGTCGACATCCTCGATGCCCTTCCCGATCCGCTCCAGCAGCTCGAGCGTGACACTGCTCATGCGCCTGACAGCTTCCCGGAACACCGCCTGGCCGTCCATGTCGAGCCGCTGATGGTCTCCGGCGGCGGCCGACTCGACGGTAAACGGATGGCGGGTGCCACCGGTCTGGAGGGTGAGGATGTCGGCTTTGCTGCCGTCGGTACCGGAAATGACGTCGACCAGCTCGGCCTTCCCTCCCTCCCGGGCCATGACGACCGCACCGGCGCCGTCGCCGAAGAGAACCGCCGTGGTGCGGTCCTCCCACGAGATGAGACGGGAAATCAACTCGACCCCCACCACCAACACCCGCTTCGGTTCAAACGCGATTCGGGACCGGGCGACGTCGATGGCCTGGATCCACCCGGCACACCCGCTCCCGCCCAGGTCGTAGGTGGGGATGTTGCGGCACCCGAGTCGATCCTGCATGAGGGAAGCCGTGTCGGGGGTGTAGACCTCGGGGGTGTCGGTGGCGACGATGATCTCATCAATCTCGTCTGGGCCAAGACCGGCATCCTTCATGGCGACCAGCGCCGCCTCCTCGGCGAGATCGAGTGTGGACTGATCGTCGGCGGCGAATCGCCGTTCTTTGATCCCGGTCCGGGTGGTGATCCACTCGTCGGTGGTGTCTACGACCTCAGCCCAATCGGCGTTGGTCATTACTCGCTCCGGGACGTATCCACCGAATCCAAGGACACTGGTCATCGTCTGCTCCTGCGCTGGTCGAATCGAGCGTAGACGGTTTCGGTTCGCAGATCACCCATCGGCCGGTCGTTTCTCGGCGGACAAGTACGCTGACTGACATCATGCGGTGGAAGCTCACGCTCGTTGTTGTTGCCGGGGCCATCGCCCTCAGCGGCTGCAGCCGCCTCGACGCCCTTCACGTTGACAACCCCTGTGACTTCCCGGTGACGGTGCTCGCGTCAGGTCCGGCCGAGCTGGCCATGAAGACACTCCGACCAGGCTCTGAGTCGGTGGTGCTGGAGGGCATTTGGCAACCAGACCATCCGGTCCCGCTGTCGATCAGGACAGTCGAAATCACCTACGGCGCCGAGGTAGACATGAGCACGCTCCCCGATGTGCGAGTCTCGATCCCCCTGGCGGCGTGCCAGCGCAGCCGGATCGATATCCCTTCGATCGCACTGATCGACATCGGATGGAACGGTCGTGCTTCCACCGTCAAAGTCACCGGCACCACTGAGATGGTGGACGCCTTCGCTGGAGCCGCCGCCAGTGTCGTCGACGCTGTCACCTCAGTTGACCGTCCCACCGGACAGGCCGCCGAGCTCACTGTGTGGCCGGATGACGAGGGCACGGAGATCGTGGAGTCCCTGCTCGGGCCGTTGTTCGAGCTCGAGTACATCGAGGTTTCCGTGTGCCAGGGCGGGTCCGCCTGCAAGCGAGCCAACGTGGTGGGGGACGACTCAATCGTCCCCAGCATCACACTTCCCGCCGCCGAGCGCCCCGATCCGTGGGCCGCCCCCATTGGATTAGCACTGCTGGCGGGAGGGTCCGTGGCGATTTGGGCCTGGGTCCGACGCCGCAGAAAAGCCACCGAAATAGACCTTCAAACGGGAACCTGAGGCCGCGAAAACTGCGTCAAACCCGTGTCAGAGTGGGAAAAACGGCGTATCCTGCAATCAAGGAAGGAAGGGGTAGGCGATATGTTCACAGGGCTCCTTTCCATGGGGTTTGGCGGATTCTTGATCTTTCTCGGCTACGACGCGTCCAGCTGCGAAAACGTGGCCTTCGGGGGCCGTCTGATGTTCTGTTCCGGCAGCCCGGGCGCCATCGAGACCTCCAGCGGCGTCTCGGGAGCCCTTATCGGCGCGGCCCTCATGTTCTTCGGCGTCCTTCTCATCTTCGTCGGCCTCACCCGGGTCGCCCGCGGCAGCGGCATCCGCTAGACGATCACAGCCGCGGTTGGTCATCGCGCGAAAAAGCGAGGGCAGTGAGCCCTCGCTTCTTCTATTCACGCAGGGTGTGTGCCTACCGAATATTCACCACAGCCGCGAAGGCCGACTGAGCAAACAAGGCTAAGGCCGAGACCAGAGCAAAAGCAAAGGTCACAATTCGCCTCATTTAGATCCTCCTCTCAAGAGTTTCTCAAGATGGAGAATCGGCAAAAACCGAAAAAACTACAGGTCGGGCCGAGAGTTTCCGGCGGCCCTCCGGCGGCTCCCCCGGGTGAAGACTTCCACCCCTCCCGACCGTAGTTCCTGAAGGTCGCGGCGGATGGTCCGCACGCTGGCACCCAGCGCCTTGGCCAGATCCGCCACCGTGGCGGCCGCCCCTTGAGCGTCTGCCTCCACCAGTAGTCGACGGAGCCGATGGCGCCGCACCTCGGCAGGATCACCGACCGCCGAGTCACTTGGGTCGGTCACCGTCCAGCTCACCGACACCAGGTCGGCAGGCATGAGCGGGCGTCCGCTTGGTGCTTCCCGGCCGGCCAGATCGACGACCAGCTTCTGAGGACGGCGGCTCGACGCCGCGTGTTCGATCGCCCGGTGTTCGGGAGCTGCCAGCGCCGTTGAACGCTGCTCGGGCGTCAGGCCGCCCAGGCGCTCGGCCAACATCCCCCGGGCGGTACCAAAGGATTCCCGGGCCTGGGACTCCAATCCGGCCGCCTCCGAGACCAGGCCGTGCCGGTAGGGCACGAGGTAGTCCTGGTCGGTACCGGGCTTCAAAACCTTCATCGCCTCATCAGCAGCCTCCAGCCCACCGCCGAGGTCACCTGCTTCCACCAGAGCCACACCCTCAAGCGACAGCAGGCTGGCCTCGAAATCGACCAGGCCCAACTCGCGGCACAGCCGCAAGCCCTCCCGGCACACCTCGGCTGCTCCGTCTTGCCCGGCTTCCAGGAGCCCTCGGGCCCGGGAGTGGAGGAGCTGCACCTCCAGCCATCGGTTGCCGGTTTGTTCGACCGCTTCGAGGCCCTGCCGGAGGTGCTCTGCCGCCTTGTCGAAATCCCCGGCGCGGCGTGAGATGTCGGCCAGGTTGCACAACACCTGGGCAACGCCGTCCCGATTTCCCACTTCGGTGAAATAGGCAAGGGCCGATTGACAGTAAGCGGCGGCGGTCTCGTCATCACCGACCACCGAGTGATAGATCGAGGCGGCGTTGGCCTGCACGGTTGCCACTCCGCGGCGATTCCCGAGCGACTCGAACAGGCCGATGGCCTCTGCCAACGACTGCAACGCCGAATGGATCTGACCGCCGTACCACAGAGCGTTTCCTCGATTGGCCGTGTGGACAGCCTCACCGTGCCGATACCCGATTCGATGAGAAAGGATGACGGCCCGGTCGTAGTAGTCGACGGCCACCTCGGCTTCCCCGCGCTCCATCGTGATGATGCCGAGCAGGCCAAGGGCCTCAGCTTCGCCCCGCGGGTCATCGGCTCGACCCGACAGGGCCAGGGCGGCCTCGGCCTCAGCCAAGGCCTGGTCATACTCCTGGACGGCGCTGAGGGCGCTCCCGAGACTGCGTCGGGCCACAGCCTGCTCGGCGACGCTTGAGGCGGCTGAGGCCGCCGCTCGCAGATGCTCGACGGCTATCGCAAAGTCGCCCGACCACAGGCCGATCGTTCCGAGCACGATGTAGTCCTCGGCCATCGCCTCAGCCGTCGAATCCATCTCCAGAGCCCGGCCGGCGGCCCGGCGGGCCTCATCGAACCGGTCGGTATGGGCTCGATGCCAGGCGATCCGCCGCAGCACCTCGGCCCGGTGCTCGCCGGCCAGTTCCTCCATCTCATCGAGCACGATGGCCTGCTCCTGACGCTGTCCGAGCACATCGAGCACCCGCTCGTATCCCTGCAAGACCCCGAAGCGCTCCCCCGCCGGCAGCCCATCGAGGGCCATCCGGTAGTGGGTGGCTGCGGTTGAGTAGGCACGCATCGCCACCGCCCGATCCGCAGCCCGCAGTGCGTGAAGCGTCGCCTCACCGGCCCGTCCCGCCGAGGTCAAGTGGTGGGCGATGGCCTCGGCGTCCAACGGATCGAGCCGGGTGATCGCCTCGGCCAGGTCGCCATGCAGCCGCTCGACCGCTCCCGAGCCCAGCTCGGCCAACACAGCTCGCCTGACCTGATCATGCCGGAATCTGTAAGCGTCGTCTCGCTCGTACAGGATGCCCCGGGAAACGAGCACATCGAGCGCCTGGAGAAACTCTGGTCGGGGACGGTCGAGGGCGGTGGCGACGACATCCCGGTTGCCGGACAGACCTCCCACCGCGAACAGGTCAAGGACCGCCCGCTCGGCCGCACCCAGCGAGTGGAGCCGCCGTGCAATGAGGCTGGAAACGTCGCTCGACCCGGGGAAATCGGCAAGGAGCTCGTCGGCGTCCAGGGCGGCCAGCGTATGGTCATGCATCGCTCGGAGCGTTTCGAGCACAAACAGGGGGTTGCCACCGGCTTCGGCGTGAATCCGCTGGACGAGGTCACCGTCGGCATCGCTCGATGAGCTCACGCGAATCAACTCAGCGGTTTCCCCCGGCGTTAAGGCTTCTACCTCGAGCCTCCGCGAGCTCCGGTGGGCGTCGATCTGGCGGAGGCCGGCCCACACATCCGGCTGTGCCCGGGCAGCGGCGCTTCGATAGGAGAGGCACACCACGACGGGAGCGTCGTCGATGACCGAAGTCAAGTGAGTCACGGCTGCAACCGTGTCGGCATCGGCCCACTGGAAGTCGTCCAGGATGAGCAGAACGGGAGTGATCCGACCGAGACCAACCAGGGTGGTGGAGATGGCCTCCCGCATCCGCCCGGCTTCTTCAGAGGGCTCGAGGGCGGGGGCCGGCGGGAGCTCCGGTAGCCACTTGGTGAGGTCGGGGACCAACCGGGCCAACTCGTGCAGCCACAACGCGTCGACCTGTGCTGCCAGCTGGCCGGCTCGGAGCGGGCTGAGGGCGTCGGTGAGGGCGGCAGCCAGCGGTTGATAGGAGCGGGCCGCGTCGCCCTCTTGTGCCTCACTCCATAGGACGCCGAAGCCGCGCCAATTGGCATCGTCGGCCATCGCCTCCAGGAGACGGGTCTTGCCAACCCCCGGCTCGCCCTCCACCAGCAGGGTGACGCCGCGGCCGGCGATCGCCGACTCCATGGCCTCAACCCCAAGGGACCGCAGACCTTCCCGGCCCACCATGGGGACCGGAGTCGCCAGGTCGAAGAGCGGGGAACGCATCGAGGGGACAAACGCCTGGGTCCCGGCCATGCGCTGGGCGGCGATTGATTCGAATAGACGGGTAGTGGCCTCTTCGGGCTCGGTGCCCAGCTCGTCGGCCAATGCGGTAAATGCCACCTCATATTGGAGCAGCGCGTCATTGGGACGGCCGGCCAGCACGCACAGCCGCATCACGTCGCGGTGGACGTCCTCCCGCAACGGCTCGAGCAGTGCCAGCCGCCGGGCATAGATGAGCGCATCTTCGAACTCACCTTTCCCCTTGTGAACCCTGGACAATTGCACGAGAGCCCGGTGATACAACTCGCGCAGGCGCTGCTGTTCGGCGAAGATCCAGTTGTCGTAGAACCCGGCCAACAGATCGCCGCGGTAGAGCTCGACCGCCTCAGCCAGGGCCCGGCCGTCGGTCTGTTTGGCTGGTTCGGCGTCGGTGAGAGTTTCGGTGGCCCCTTCGAACACGTCGACATCCAGCCAGTAGGAGCTGTTCGGGTTGAAACGCACTGCGCTGGGGGTGGTGATCAGGTAGGGCTCAGCGAGACCAGCCTCCGTGAGCATCGATTGAACATGCCAGAGAGCCTGACTGAGCCGGCGGCGAGCCTGGTTGTCTGGCATGTCCGGCCAGAACAAGCCAGCCAGGAGATCACGGGTCACTTGACGATCCCGGTTGACCACCAGGTAGGCGAACAGGGATCGACCAGGGCGCGACGGAATCCGAGGGAGAATTCGCCCGTTGCTCTCCAAGAGCAAGCCCCCCAGGAGTCGAATCCGGAGGCTCACGCCCGGAACGCTACCCCCGAGCGGCCACGGCCGCCACCCGCAGGCGCTCTCGGTGGCCGATCTCCCACCCACCGTGATGGCCGCAAGGTTGTCGCCGCCACAGAGACACTCGAAATAGACCCTATTTGTACGGTGGCCACAGCTAACTCGGGAGGTAGGAATGCGGCGACAGAAACGACCAAACGATCTACTCCGCCTAGCCCTTATTTCTCAGGCACCAGGATTGGCCGTGGTAGCCGCCCCGTCATTCAGTCGAGTCCGTGGCGCCCGGTACACCGCGCCGAGAAGAGATCGCTATGCATTTCTCGGACGCGCAGGGGGCAAGCGGTGGGGCGAGCTGCCGGCTGCTCCGCCGGCCGGGCGCCACACCTCTCCCCCGCGGTTCATCACCGAGACCGCTGCCGACCAGAGTGACCAGTCGAGCGGCCGGCCCGGCGTGGTCATAGTGGCTCCGCCGAGCGACTTCCTGGCACAACTGGTTGCCATCAGCCTCATGTATGACCACGTTCCGACCTGTCAGCTCGATCCGAGCGACCTCGACGGAATTGAGCTGACAGTGTGCCGGTCGGGGCTCACCATCAACGGTCACGAGGTATCCGGGATCCTGTGGCGGGCCGGGACCGGTACCCGAAACCTGGATCCCTTGACGACCGCATCCTGGATGGCCGCTGCCAGCCGCGTTCACGCCGTCAATGCATACGACCCTGATGCCTGGCGCCGAGGTGCAGGCTGGTCCGTTTGGAAGGACCGCTTAGGCGAGCGTGGGGTCCCGGTTCGGCCTCCGTACGGACCCGACCCCGCGTCGCCTGAGACCACAAGCCTCATCGCTTGCGGCAAGGTGGTGTCCGGGCCGGAAACCGAGCCGGTGGCTGCTGCCGCCGCCGCCCTCGAGGAATCCGGCGTTCGCCTCGCCACCGTCACCACCCTGCCAAATGGCGCGGTGACGGCGGTTGACGCCCAGCCACATTCCCTCACCAGCCTCGGCGCCCGGCGGGCCGCCGCCCGGGTCGCCGATTACATCGCAGCATGAAACGAGGACATCGTGACGCAGCCACCCTTCTCACGGCCACGGTCGTGGGCCCAGAACTCCCCGCCCGAGGGAGCTGTGCGGCCCACTACACCGGGTGCCACTCCGCCCATGGCAACGCCTACCTTCCCGGACGCCGTTGCGCTTGATGAACATCGGGTCAGGCGTGACGCTTCGGCGTCAGGGTGAGCCCATGGGCGGAGTAGGTACCGGTGCTGGCAACGCCTACGGCGTTGCTTGGGAGTTCGGCTTCGCCGAACTCCATGGCGAGTCCGGTCCGGCTCCGCGACCCCACGGCGAGTTTCGGTGGCTTGACGGACCGTTGAATACCAAGGAGTGAACACCTTCGTCTCTATCGTGCGAGCGATCGCAAGAAGAGGCTCATATGGTGGAACACGCATTGCTTGGCGCAGGGTTACCAGACGCCTGTGGCTCCGACCCCAACTTCTTGTGTGAGCTGGTATACGACACCACCGAGAGCGAGCTAATTGCCGAGACCGTTGACTTTCTCATCACCCCGGTCACCGTCATCCTCATCCTGCTGGCGGCTTGGGTAATAAACCGGATCGTCCGCCGGTTCATCAGACGTGGGATCAACCGCCTATTGGAGGGCCACGACGAGCGGGTCGCCCCTGAGCCGGATCTCCAGGAAGGGGCTCCCTGGCGGCTGGATGCCCTGCGCGACCTTGCTGCCAAGCGAGCCGAGCGAACAGCCATTCAGGCCGAACGAGCCCGGCGCCGGGCCGAGACTCTCGGGACGGTCCTCGAATCGGTAGCCGCCTTGGTCATCTACACCATCGCCGCCTTCATGTCGCTGGCAGAGTTCAGTGTCAACCTCGGTCCGCTGATCGCCAGTGCCGGCATCGTTGGTATTGCGTTCGGGTTTGGCGCGCAGAGCCTGGTGAAGGACTTCCTTTCCGGCATCTTCATGTTGATCGAAGACCAGTTCGGTGTTGGCGACATCGTCGACCTCGGCGAGGCGGCCGGCGTCGTGGAGGCGCTCAGCCTTCGCACCACCGAGGTGCGTGATGTCCACGGAACGCTCTGGCATATTCCAAACGGCGAGATCCTACGGGTGGCCAATAAGTCGCAACAATGGGCGCGGGCGGTGATGGACATCGAGGTGGCCTACGACACCAACGTCTCGCATGCCATGTCTCTGATCAAGGAAGTGGCGGACACGGTGTGGCACGACACGCTCGAGAACGCCACCATTCTCGAAGAGCCGGAGATCTGGGGTCTTGAGAACTTCGGTTCGGATGCGATTGCCATCCGCCTGGCGGTAAAGGTCGAGCCCGGAGAGCAGTGGGCGGCCAAGCGAGAGATCCGGCGGCGGCTCAAAGAGGCGTTTGACGAGGCCGGAATATCCATCCCCTTCCCGCAGCGCACCGTGTGGCTCCACGAGGTAACCGACGAGCCGGCACCCGTAGCTACCGAACCAGAAACCGTTGACCACGAGTTCATGCCCGCCGCTGCACCAGAGGGCGAATAGCGACTAGGCCGGTCGGTACGGGAGGTAGTCGGGCCACCACATGAGATCGTCGACCACGGCTGCTACGTCGGGCACGTCAGATGCCAAGCCCTCGCCGATCGCTTGCTCGCCGATAGCTATGGCAGCTGTTCTCGACACCTCGCGGACGTCGACGATCCGGGGGAATAGCGACCCCTGGGCTGTCTGCTCGTCGTCGACTGCCGCGGCCAGCGCTCCGGCCGCCGCCAGGAACATGCCTTCGGTGACCCGAGTGGCACCGACAGCCAACGTACCGAGACCCATCGCCGGAAAGACAAACATGTTGTTGGCCTGTCCGATCTGGCGAACCGACCCCTGGTAGTCAACCGGA
>JAOTYB010000063.1 GCA_029862065.1 Acidimicrobiia bacterium
GAATGGGTGCATGCCGCCTCTGAGAAGCACGGCCGGGCAGTTACCGTGCTCCAGGACATCCAGGGCCCGAAGGTGCGGGTCGGCACCTTTCCTTCAGGCGCGATCATGCTTGAGCCGGGCGAGCAGGTAGCCCTGGAACCAGGCGAAGAGGAGGCTGCGCCGGGCGAGATATTCATCAAATACCTCGACCGGGTGGTCAACATCGCCCCCGGTGATGTCATCGTCCTGCAGGACGGTCGAATACATCTCGAAATCTCATCGGTTGCCACCGGCATCAAGGCCACGATCATCCGCGGCGGCGAGCTGCGGGATCGCCAGGGGGCGGCCTTCCCCGGTCTCAATGTCGACCTCCCAGCCATCACCGACAAGGACCGGGAAGACATCCAGGCCGGCCTCGATATGGGTGTGGATGCAGTAGCCGCCTCGTTTGTGAGTGATGGAGCCGACGTGCGCGGAGTGCGCAGGTTGGCCGGTGAGGTCCCCGTGATAGCCAAACTGGAGCGGACGGTTGCCTACAACGCGCTCGGCGAGATCATCCGGGAGGCCGATGGGGTGATGGTGGCTCGCGGTGACCTCGGGGTCGAGATGCAGTTCGCCATGCTGCCGCGCATTCAGAAGGACATCATCGCCCGCACCAACGCCGGCGGCAAGATCTCAATCACGGCCACCGAAATGCTCGAGTCGATGAAGGACAGTCATCGGCCAACTCGAGCAGAAGTGACCGACGTGGCAAATGCGGTGTTCGACGGGACGGATGCTGTGATGCTCAGTGCCGAAACTGCCATTGGCAAATATCCGATTCGGTCTGTGGAAGTCATGGACATCATCTGTTCGGAAGCCGAACAAAGCCCCGAGCTGCACCATATGAAAGAGAATTTCATCGGTCACCTGGCTCGCTTTCCGTCGGCCATCGCCAAAGCGGCTGTGGAGGTGTCCCAGAACCTTGGCATCCCCAACCTGGCCTGCTTCACCGAGAGCGGGAGCACCGCCCGACTGCTTTCCAAGTACCGGCCGGAGGCCGACATCATCGCATACACCAACAACGAGCCGACTTTCCGACGGATGGCCGCCTACTGGGGCGTCAGGCCTCGTTTGATCGGGCGGTATGAGACGACGGACGAGCTGATCTTCGCCGCCGGCCAGGCCCTCATCGACGAGGGAGTTGTTGAAGTAGGCGACCACGTGGTGATGGTGGCCGGCATACCCCCAAATCAGGGTGCCCAGACCAACCTGGTCCAGATCCATGAGGTCGGCACCCAGCTCAAACGGTCCTAGTCTGCACAAGCATGGGACAAGTCATCAACGTCACCGGAGCGATCGCAGGGGATTCGGCCATCTTCGAGGCCGATCGAAGTCTGTCAGGCCAGGACGGTGGCGCCTATGAGTCACTCGCGGACACAGCCGATGACGCGACCTTCCCGGCCCGCCTGGCCGCCCGCGCCTTCGAAGCCGATTCGTCCATCACCAGGGTGTTCTCCGGATCCAATGGGATTGTGGTACGCCGCGAGGGCGGCTGGTCCGAGGACGATGTAGCCAGCATGAGCAGCCTCATCGAGGAGTTCTTCGTCTTCTACCAGAGCTAGGGGACCGTGGTGCTGGTGGTTGACGTCGACGTTGTCGACGTTGTCGACGTCGTTGAGGTTGTGGTAGTCGAAGGCGGCAGCGTTGTTGTGGTGGGGCAGGTCACGGCGGTGCCGGGCACGTCACACGGATGGACCCGGACGATGCGTGGCTGGGGACGGTACGTCCAGTCCCACTCCTGCATGCTCTCGGTTCCATCCAGATAGGCGATCACCCGGGTGAGCGTCACCGTCCACCCCGTCGTACCACTCTGGACAACGGATTCAGTCCCCGGCGTCCTTCCTGCGTCCGTCAGGTATTCCGTTACGGGGCTGCGAAACTTACGGCGGGGGGAGAGGCTGTCGGTAACTTCCCGTCCGTCGTTATCGCCGAAGAACTTGACGGTGATCGACTCGTCGGTGTACTCGGTGCGGATGAGCAGGGCAGCTTCGGTGTCGTTGCGGAAGATCAACTCGGGATTGGGAAACGACACCGTTGCCTCCCGGGCCTCGGGATATCGGGAGAAGTAGTAGCTGTGCGGCTGGTGGTAGACATCTTCGTACCCGCCGAAGAACACCGCGTTGAACAGCGTGGTCGCGAATTGACTCACCCCGCCGCCGACGGCGGGTACAAACTCGCCGCGCAGGATCATCGGGGCCTCGACGAACCCGTTCTCCTCTGTACGGAATCCAACGTGCTCGTTGAGGGAGAACTCGTCACCCGGCATCAGAATTACGCCGTCGACCAGATCGGCCATCCGTTGGATGTTGATAACTCGTGGCTGGCAGCAGGGGTGGAACGTCGTGAATTCGGACACCTTTCCGGCGATGCCCAGTGCCTCGGCGTCCTCGGTGGTGAAGTCGGGCTCTACCCCGGTGGCGAACGGGAGCGGGGCTCGTCGGCCGGGCAGGAAGGCGGCTACCAAGAGCTCTTCGGCGATTAGCTCGGAGTCGATAACCGTTCCCGGCTGGCCGGGAACAATGATCACGTCGTCGGCATCGGTCGTCAGGATAGTGGCATCCCGGGGAGCTGCCTCGAGAACCTCGAGCACCGGGGACACCACTTGGGCCACCACCTCCGGGTCGAAGGTGAGGACCAGGGCCGGCTCGGGCTCTTCATCAAATGACGAAACGAGTGCCCGCCCCAGGTCGTCACGGGAGAACACCACGCCCACCTCGGGCTCTCCGCCTTCCAGGACGATCGGAGAAGAGATGAGCTCGGCTGCCTCGGCTAGGGCTGCCTCAATGTCCGCCTCGTCCAGGTCTGGTTCGGCAGCCTCGACGGTGAGTACGGCGGTCCGGTCGTCACTGTCGAGCAACGCCGCCAGGATGAGTTCGGGCGCCGACTGCCGCTCGATCCGTCTGCCCGTTGTCGGCGTCTCACCTACGAGTCGACCGTTCCGATACACCACGGCACCATTGAACGGTGCCTCAACGATCTCAGCCGCCTCCCAACCATCGATCAGCTGGTTGACGGCAACCTCGCTGATCCGGCCCGTTACTTCCACCTGGTACTTGCGCCCGGTTACCCAATCGGCGAACTGCTGAAACCCCGAACGGCGGCCGGCGTCGAGGGCCGCGGCGAGGATCTGATCGCGGTCGAGAACGAACTCCACCTGGGCCGGGTCGAGGGGGATGCTGGTCCCGCCGATGGCAACGGCCGCGGTTGAGGTGGCGAGCCCATCTTCGAGGGCGAGCAGGGCGGTTTCGGCATCGGCCCGACCCAGCCGGCCGAGGTCCACGCCGCCGGCCGAAACGCCGGGAAGCACTTCACCGGAGCGGACGATCGAGCGAACGGTAAATACCGCCATGATCACCAGAGCAACCCCGGCTATGCCGAGGGAAAGTTTTCGCGGCCAGCTCATCCGGTGTGAGCGTAATCGCCCGAGGTGCATAGTTCTGGCGGCCCACTCCAATACGATGGCCGCGTGATCGACTTTCCTCCCGTTCCATCCGGCGACCGCCTGGTGGTGTCCGCTTCGGCTTTCGTGGCGTTTGAACAGTGCCCGGAGAGCGCCAATGCCCGCTTCCGGGGCGAGTACGGGCCGCCGTCTCGGCCCAGCTTCATCGGCGGGCTCGCCCACCGGGTGTTCGCCCGCCACCTCTCCCAGGGCCCGATTGAGAGTGACGAGTTCGAACAGGTGTGCAAGGAGGAGATCGGTGGGGCGCCCTCCTTGAACCTGCGGATGGGCGAGCTCGGTCTCAAACCGAGTCAGATCCCCGCCCTGGTTGAAGAGACGCGGGGGCTGTACGACCGGTTCGTGAAGTTCCCGTCAGACGGGTTTGAAGGGGCGGAAGTCTCGCTCGAGGCCGAGCCCCAGCCCGATGTCATTCTGCGTGGCCGGGTGGACGCCGTCTTCAACGATGCAGGCGAGACCCGCCTGGTGGATTGGAAGACCGGACGGATTGGTGAGGTCGACGATCAGCTCGGTTTCTACTCGCTGCTGTGGGCGCTCGATCGCAACGCTCTCCCGAGCGCCGTGGAAGCCGTGTCGGTGAAGACCGGTGAGCGCCGGCGAGCGGTCCCCACCGTGGAGGCCATCTCCTCGCTGGCGGCCCGGGTGGCGGCCATGGTCACGACGCTCCGGACCGGTTGGGCGGACGGGTCCGAGTTAGAGCGGGTGGGAGGCCCCTGGTGCACCTACTGCCCTCTGCTCGACGATTGCGTGGAGGGCCGGGCCGCCACCGCCGTCATGGCCCAAGGCTGAGTCGGGCGGTTAGCGAGGAGACCGAGGGCGGCTAGCCCAGCCCGAACGTCACTTGGATGGTGACCCGCACGTCGAGCTCTCCAGCCTGAATGGGAGTGCTGGCCGCCAGCGTCGCCTCCGCATCTGCGAACCGTTGGGTGATGGGGGGCGCCGAGAACGACTCGCTGATCGCAGTGGGAGTCCCCAGGCCGACTCCGGCCAGTCGGGCCAGCTGTTCGGCTTTGCCCTGGGCGTCCTTCCAGGCGGCTTCGCGGGCAGCCACTACCAGCAGCTCGTTGTCTTCCAGGCTGAAGCTCACGCCCTGCACCACTACGTCATCGCCACCCTGGGCACTAGCGGCGTCGATGATGGCGCCTGCCCGGTCCAAATCGCGGATCTTCACCCGAACATCGTTCGAGACCCGGTAGCCGATGAGACGGCGAGTGTCGTTTCGGTAGTCGTACTCGGGGTAGATGGAGTAGTTGGCCGTTTGGATGTCGACCTCCTCGACTCCCTCTGCCTTGAGTGCCTCAATCAGGTCGGTGGCCCGCTGAGCTGCGTCGTCGGTGGCCTGGGCCACGGTGTCGCGTTCCAGATTGATTCCGATGTTGAGGGTGAGCGTGTCCGGAGCACCGGACACCCGGCCTTCGCCACTTACTGAAATACCCACCTGGTCTCCTTCTCCCGAAACAATCACGTCCGTGCCTTCACCGCATGCTGCCAGGATCAGGGCGAGACCGGCAATCAGAATTGTTGCGCGTTTCATTTGTGTCTCCGTCTGTAGATACATATCTGAGACGCTCTCCGGTGGCACCCGGTTCCGGGGAACGGATAGTCTCTCGCCCATGGAACAACGCCTTCTAGCCATACACGCCCATCCCGACGACGAGAGCTCAAAGGGGGCGGGCACCATCGCCCACTATTCAGATGCGGGGGTGACGTGCGTCTTGATGGTGGCGACCGGGGGGGAAGAAGGTGACATTCTTAACCCGGCCATGGATCGCCCGGAGATCGTCGCCAACCTCTCGGCGGTTCGCGACCAAGAGCTGGTGGCGGCCGCCGACATTCTGGGCTACGCGAGGATCCATCGGCTCGGATACCGCGATTCGGGAATGCCCGATTCGGATGCCAATGGGCGAGCCGACGCCTTCACCAATGCTGAGGAAACAGAGGCCCTGGCGGCCATGGTGGCAATCATCCGAAGTGAGCGACCCCAGGTGATCCTCGGGTACGACGACCACGAGTACTACCCACACCCCGATCACCTCCGGGTCCACGACCTCAGCATCAAGGCCTTCGAAGCGGCGGGTGATCCTCAACAATTCCCCGAGGCCGGCCCGGCCTGGGCTCCGGACCGCTTGTTTGCACCCGTCTTCTCCCGCGATCGCTTGGTCGCCCTGCACGAGGCGATGCTGGCGCGAGATCTCGAATCGCCGCTCACTCGATGGCTGGAACGTATTCCGGAGGGGGAGGATTCACCGGTGGACGTGCGCGTGCCGATCGACTCGACTCTCACCCGGGCCCGTGATGCCCTGCGAGCCCACGCCACCCAGGTCGATCCCGATGGCTTCTGGTTTCAGATCCCGGAGGAGGTTGTGCTCGATAGCTATCCGTGGGAGGACTTCCACCTGTTGGCAGGTGATGACGGCCCCGGCGACCCCCACGATCTGTTCGGCGGCCTCTAGCCGGTCCGTACTTCGTCGATGGCGGCCTCGGCGCTCTCCATCAAGTCGGTGCGTAGCGAGTCGAGCCCCTCCTTGGCCAGGTCGATGCTGCGCTGGGCTTCGGTCAGCGTTCGCTTGGAGGCAGAGAAGCGTTTGCCAAGGTGGTGGATACGCTCGAGCTGATCCAACAGCGCGGCCCGGTCGATGGTCTCACCGTCACGTGGGCGGGCGTTGATCAGCATGCTGGATACTCGCAGCGCAACGTCGAGCAGGCCGCCGGTCCCGTCGTCGACCACCAGGATGCGGTTGCCGTAGACACTGAAGCTGCCGACCTCGTCTGGGTAGGCGTCCTGGGCGCTCACGCATATGGCGATGTCGGCCTCCCGGTTGGACAGGGCGCGATCGAGCTCGCACAAGATGCCGTCGGGACCAGTGAGGGTGATGCGAGCCGTGTGTTTCGCCTCGATCACCACCCGGCTGCCGTCCGGGAAGGCCACGACCACATCGCCGACGAGGGACTCGCGGCCGAGGGTGCCGCCGGTGGTCGAGGTGCGCTCGACGATGCACCCCCCGATTCCCCCGGCCCATCGCCGGGCCCGTTGTTCGATGTCGTCCTCGAATTGGAATCCTTTGTGGGTGCCCCGCTTGGCTTCCTGACGACGGCCGTGGTCGGCATGTACCGAGTCGCGCAATTCACGGATCTCGGCCAGGACCTCCAGGCGCAGCTTGGCCAATGCCGAACCGTCGGCGGCCGGGTCGAGCGCGGCCGCCAACTGCTGTTCGAGGACCCCGCCGCTGCCGACCAGCCCCTCCAGCCGCTCGACCAGCCGGCCCCCGAAGCTGCCCGCCTGGTCGATGTCCATGCTCGAGAAGAACGACTCTTGCCACCGGTGAAACTCTCGCAAGGACTTGGACAGCACTGATGTGCGGATATCGGGATCGAGCTGTTGTTGGTAGGCCGCTTCGGCCGCCCCCAGCATCTCGCCGACCCGAGTTTCGGCCAATCCGGTGACTCGCTCGACCTCTCGGCGTACCTCGTTGCGGACGGCGTCGAGTCCGACGTCGAGTCCCATCGTGACGAGGCCGTGGGCGCCGACGGCCACCGCCCGCTCTACCAGAGCGGGCCATTCGTCGGCGTCGTTGGCTGCCAGGAGGGTGGCGAGGGCCCGGTTCTCGGTGACCAGGCCGTCGATCTTGGTGATCTGTCCATCGCTTGTTACGTGTGCCATACCCCACACCGTACGGAATGACTGTGACAGAAAGCGTTGGGGGTGCGACAATCGGCCCCACATGACCGCTGCCGCCCAACTCCGCTCCTCGCTCGAGGGCCTGTCCGCCGCTCTCGAGAGCTTTCAGTTCCGCGTGCCCGGGACCGGCCAGGCGGCAAAGGAGCGATCCCGGGCTGAGCTGGTTCGCTCGATCCGTGAGTATTTGCTGCCCCGGTTGGACGATCCCGATGCTCCGGTGGTGGCCGTGCTGGTGGGACCAACCGGCAGCGGCAAGTCGATCATGCTCAATTCGCTGGCCGGACAGCGAGCCAGCGAACCCGGAGCCCTCCGTCCCACCACCCGCTCGCCGGTGGTGTGGACCAATCGCCGCCACGCCCGCCGCTACCAAACGCTGCTCGGCGGTCTCATTGGGCGCGAAAACTCAGGGGTCGTGGCCGGCGACGATGGGATCACTGATCAGCTGACTGTGATCGACGCGCCCGACTTCGACTCGGTGTACGCCGACAGCCGGGTGATCGGGGAGCAAGTCCTGGCGGTGGCCGACCTGTGCATCTTCGTGGCCAGCGCACTGCGATATGCCGACGGGGCGGCCTGGGAATTCCTCGACCAGATTCGTCTGCGAGGGCTGCCGATCTTGTTCGTGCTGAACCGGTTGGGTCCAGACCCCGAGGCCCGCAAGCTCATACTGGGTGACTTCGCGGCCATGCTCAAGGACCGCGATTTGCTTCTGGAGGCCGACTCGTCCCTCATATTCGACGTGTCGGAGCAGGTGGTCTATCCCCGCCATGGCGGATTGCACGCCGATGCGGTAGCCGCCATCCGCCAGGAGCTGGCCCTCATCTCTGACCCGGGCCTGCGCCGGGCGGTTGTCCGCCAGTCCACCGAAGGAGCGGTGGCAGAAGTCATTGAGAAGGTGGGGAGCATCGTCGACGGCATCGCCGAAGATCGATCGATCGTCACCACGCTCCACACGCTGGCGGAGGAGGCCTACGCGGCCGAGCTGACTACCTCCAAGCAATTGGTGCAGGCCGGTTCGCTCATGACTCCGGTCGGTGTCGACTCCCGGGAGGCCCTCCAGCGGGAGCTGGCATCGGCGCTGTCCCGACGCTGTGGGGTGGCGGCCCGGAATGCCGCGGCGGCCTGGGACTCGACCGACGAGGGTCACGCTTTGCTGCAGGTGGCCGACACCCTCTGGCGCCACGGTGCCGAGACACCGGCCGTGGCCGAAGGCGAGTCCACCGCCTGGCTGGACGCCATTGGGAAGTCGCTCGAAGCGACCGTCCGCCGGGCCAGGCCCCGCCGCAAGGCCGCGGCCGCTCTGGCCACCGCGCTGCTGTCCGGTCAGCCCTCCGAAGAAGGTGAGGCGGATGCTCAGGCCGCCCTAGTGGCCGATCTCGAGGATCGGGTTGCTACGGTCCTGGCGCAGGATGCCGATCGATTCCTGGCTCTCACCCAGCGGGTCGCTATCAGCGACGGGTTGGGCGACACCATCTCCGCCCTGGCAGCCGAAGTGTCTGCTGGAGCCGGCGAGTTCTATCGATGAGTGACGTTGTAAGCGCCCTCGACATGCTGGACCTGGCCATCGGCCGGGCAGAAGGAATCAACGCCGACGCGGACATCAAGGTGGCGGCCAAAGTCGCCGCCACCGTGCGGGAGCGCCGGGGGTTCCTCGGCGAGACGCTCGTGGTGGCGCTGGCCGGAGGAACCGGGTCGGGCAAGTCGAGTCTCCTCAACGCCATTGCCGGTCGGCGGGTGGCAGAGACCGGCGTGCTTCGTCCCACCACCGAGCGGGCTCTGGCCTGGGTGCCCGACGATCCCGAGCCGGGCCTGGTCGCGTTGCTCGACCTACTCGAGATCGATGCTCGGTTTGAACAGCCGGTGCTCCCCAAGTTGGCCATCATCGATTTGCCAGACCACGACAGCATCGTGCTCCAGCATCAGCAGATCGTCGAGCGGATGCTGCCGCACGTTGATGCCGTGATCTGGGTGTTCGATCCGCAGAAATACCGCGATCCCCTGATCCACGAGCAGTACATATCGCAGTTGCTCGAATACCAGGAGCAGTTCGTGTTCGTCCTCAACCAGATCGACCTGCTCGGCAAGCACGACCTATCTGAGCTCCGCGCCGACCTCACGAAATCGCTGATGGAGGACGGGATCGCTTCCCCCCGGGTGTTTGACCTGGCGGCGGCCCCGCCCGGCGCTAAGCCGCTCAACATCGAGCCATTCCGAGCCTTCCTCCGTGACACGCTGGGTGCCAAATCGGTGGCCGCCGGCAAGATGCTCGGGGACATCCGGCGGGCCGGCAAACAACTGCGCCACGCAGCCGGAGTCGACCGCGGAGCCGGAGTTGGCTTCGAGGATCGATGGCCGTCGGTGCGGGCCTCCGTGGTTCAGGCCATGACAGACGGGCTCGGGTTCGATGACGCCGTGTGCCGGGTGGGGGACTTCGTGACGGCCCTGTCGGTGGGGACCGGCGGTGAGTTCGGGTCGAAGCTGCGAGACGCTTTCTCTTACCCAACGATTGAGGAGGAGATGCGGGCGGCCATCTCCGAATCGGGATTGCGGCCAACGGCCCCACCTGACCGCAGCCGGGTAGGGGCCCTGCTCCACACGTTTTGGTTTGGGGATGAGGGCGGCGACAACGCCGAAGCGGTGCCAGCATTCGCCCGACAGCTGGAAAACCGCTTTGGTCAAGGACTGTTCGAGCTGCTGTGGACCCGCAGCGAATTGGCTGCCACGCTCACTCAGGTCGAGATCGAGGCCCGACTCGCCGAGAGCCGCTAGGCCGGCGGCCCCGCCAGGTCTTCGGTCAGGTAGTGCTGGATGGTGGGGGTGATCAGGGTGACGAGGTCTTCGATGGGGGCTCAGCCAGCTCCGGGACTTCCAGTATCGCCCGCCCGGACACGACCCCGATCAGATGGCGGCCGCACAGCGCAAGGCGCCGGCGCGGCTCGGGGGCGTCGAGGTAGCGGTCGGCGAGAAACCAGCGTCAGATTGAGACGGGCAAGCCGTTCGCCCATCTCGGCGAGCGCCGGACGCCG
>JAOTYB010000064.1 GCA_029862065.1 Acidimicrobiia bacterium
CTCGCAATGGGTGGGGAACGCCGGGTAGTCATCGACCTCCATGATGTTCGAGTACCGCAACCCGACGAATGGGATGCCGCTCCAGCGAGCGAATTGCTGGGCCATCTCCTCCCCAAGCAACTTGGACAGGGCGTAGTGGAACTCCGGGAGCCGCTCGTGCTTCTCGTCGATTGGGGCGTAGCGGGGTTGTTCCCGATCGAATGGGATCCCGATGAGGGTTTCGCTCGATGCCCACACCACTTTCTTGAGGCCGAGGGTGACGGCCGCCGAGAACACGTTGTATGTGCTCATCGTGTTGATCCGGAAGGTGGCTTCATCCGGGAGGACGTTGGGAGCCGGGATGGCTGCCAGGTGGATAACGGCGTCAGTCCCCTTGAGGGCGTCGATGGTTTGCCCGAGGTCGGTTAGATCAGCGTCAAGCGTCGGCGCATTCGGGTCGCGGCCCGCCGCCAGATCGACATTGCGGACCTGGTAACCATGCTCGGCCAGCTCCGACACGACGGCTCTTCCCGCCTTGCCGCTGCCGCCGGTTACGACGATTTCACGCATCCGCTGAGGTTAGGAGGACGGCGCGGGGAGCTCTTCGAAACGGGCCTGAAAGAAGCGGAGGTCCTCGGGCTCGTACGTGAACTGAAGGCCGCGCACGTCCTCCCGGCGTTCAAACACGCGGGCCACCGACTCGATGGTCACGTCCATATGGGACTGGGTGTATACGCGGCGGGGTATGGCGAGGCGGGTTAGTTCGAGCTGGGGGTGGTGGTTCTCACCGGTGGCTTTGTCGCGCCCGGCGGAAACGATCCCCCGCTCCATGCCTCGAACGCCGGCGTCCACATACAGGGCAGCCGTCAGGGCGGCGGCCGGGAAGTGATCCTGCGGGAGGTGATCAAGTATGGCCCGAGCGTCGAGGAACACTGCATGTCCACCAACCGGTCGCACGATGGGGATGCTGTGTTTGATGAGCCCGTCACCGAGGTATTCCACCTGGCCCACCCGGGAGCGAACGTGGTCGTCGGATGCCGCCATCTCTTCGATACCGCGAGCCAGGGCCTCCATGTCACGGCCCGACATCCCGCCGTAGGTGTGGAGTCCTTCGAATGCCACGAGCATTGCCCGGGCCCGGCGCGCCAGCTCCGGGTCGCGCAGCAGGAGGAGGCCACCGATGTTGACGAGGTTGTCCTTCTTGGACGACACCGTCGCGCCGTCGGAGTAGGAGCAGATCTGGCGGAGGATGGCCTGGATCGACTGGCCCTCGTAGCCGGCCTCGCGTTGCTGGATGAAGTAGGCGTTCTCGAGGGCCCGGGTGGCGTCGAGCATCACAAGGATGCCGCGGGCCGAGCAGTACTCGTATACCTCCCGGAGGTTGGCCATTGAGGCCGGCTGGCCGCCGGCCATGTTCACGTTGGTCTCGAATGACACGTACGGAACGTGCTCGGCGCCGTACTCGTCGACCACCGCCGCCAACTTATCGAGATCGATGTTGCCCTTGAACGGAAACAAACTGTCGGGCTCGTGGGCTTCATGGATGATGACATCGACGAAGGTCCCGCCCGCATGCTCTTGATGGAACCGGGTGGTTGTGAAATACATGTTCCCCGGAATGGCGTCTCCCGGTTCAATCAGGATTTGGCTGAGGATGTGCTCGGCGCCCCGGCCCTGATGGGTGGGCACCACTTCCTCGTAGCCGTAGACCTCATGGACTGCCTCGACCAGGTGGTAGAAGGAACGCGAACCCGCATACGCCTCATCACCGAGCATGATGCCCGCCCACTGATTGTCCGACATCGCCGAAGTGCCCGAATCGGTCAAGAGGTCGATGTAGACGTCGTCGGATCGCAAGAGAAACGAGTTGTATCCGGCCTCGGCAATAGCGGTTTCCCGCTCCCGGCGGGTGGTGAGGCGGAGCGGCTCCACCATCTTGATCTTCCAGGGCTCGGCCCAGCTTTCGTGGCTCATGGGGAACTCCTCATACGGGGTGTGGTGAGAATGTAAGAGATCTGGGCCTCGCGATCCAGGGCCGTTTGGCCATTGAGCCAGGCCTCCCTTCCGGGGGAGGCCTGGTGGCCCGAGGGCCGGGTCGTTGTTTCCTCCCCCGGAGGGGGAGGTGGCCCGTGAGGGCCGGAGGGGGCGCCCCCCTCCCGGCTACGCCGGACTCCCCCCTCCGGGGGGAGAGAGTTGCCGTAGCAACGTCGAGGACGTTGCCGTAGCCTCCCAACATGGTGTTCGATTACGACGTTGCTGTCATCGGGAGCGGGTTCGGAGGAAGCGTGAGCGCCCTTCGGCTCACCGAAAAGGGCTACCGGGTGGGGGTCCTGGAGGCGGGTCGCCGGTACCGTGACGACACGCTTCCCAAGTCGAGCTGGAACGTGCGCAAGTTCTTCTGGTTCCCCAAGCTGGGCCTGCGCGGCATTCAGCGCCTGACTCTGCTCCGAGACGTGTTGATCCTGTCGGGCGCCGGCGTGGGCGGAGGCTCGTTGGTGTGGGCCAATGTCTGTTACGAGCCGCTCGACGATGCCTTCGACGACCCCCAATGGAGTCACATCACCGACTGGAAGAAGGAGCTGGCCCCCTACTACGACCTGGCCAGGCGGATGCTGGGGGCCGAGCGGGTGCCATTCGAGACCAACGCCGATGAGGTGATGCGGGCGATCGGTCGCGACCTCGGGGTGGAGCACACCTTCCACCTCAACGATGTGGCCGTCCATTTCGGGAACCCCGGCCAGGAGGTGCCCGATCCCTACTTTGGCGGCGAGGGCCCGGCCCGGGCCGGTTGCCGTCATTGCGGTGGCTGCATGGTCGGCTGTCAATACAACGCCAAGAACCGCCTCGACAAGAACTACCTCTATCTTGCCGAGAAGGGGGGTGCCGCCATCCATCCCGACCAGCAGGTGGTGGACCTCGAGCCGCTCGACGGCGGCGGCTACCGGATCACGGCCCGCAAACCCGGCGCCCGGGTGTTCCGGCGCACCCGGACGTACACGGCCGAACAGGTGGTCTTCGCGGCCGGAGCGCTCGGCACCACCCGCTTGCTCTTGAAGCTGCGCGATGCCGGGCGGCTGCCCGGGTTATCGGATCGCCTCGGCTACCAGGTGCGAACCAACTCCGAAGCCCTCGTCGGGGCTCTGGCCCCGGATGTAAAGACCGACTATTCGCACGGCGTCGCCATCACCTCTTCGATCCATCCTGACCGCGATACCACCATCGAGCCGGTCCGCTACCCGAAGGGCAGCAACTCCATGGGCCTGTTGACAACCATGCTTGTCGACGGCGGGGGGCGGGTCCCCCGCTGGCTCAAGTTCGCGGCCGCCGCCGCCCGTCACCCGGTAACCTTTGTGCGGTCGCTGTCGGTGCGGCGCTGGTCGGAGCGGGCCGTCATCCTCCTGGTCATGCAGAGCATCGATAACAGCCTGCGAGTGTTCACCAGGAGGGGGCTGTTCGGCACCCGGCTTACCTCGACTCACGACACCGGCAAGCCCAACCCGACCTACCTGCCGGTGGCCAATCAGGCGGCGCGAGCCGGCGCCGCTCACATGGGCGGCTTTCCCGGCAGTTCGATGAATGAGGTGCTGCTCGATATCCCGATGACCGCCCATATCCTCGGCGGGGCCTGTGTCAGCGACGCGGCGGAAGCCGGGGTTGTCGATCCCTACCACCGAGTATTCGCCTATCCCGGACTGCATGTCGCAGATGGGGCGGCGGTGGCCGCCAATCTGGGCGTCAACCCGTCACTCACCATCACCGCGATGGCCGAACGGGCCATGGCGATGTGGCCCAACTCCGGCGACGACGATCCCCGCCCCGCCCCCGGAGAGCCGTACCGGGCGGTCGGTCCGGTGGCGCCGGCCCGTCCGGCGGTTCCGGAGGGAGCACCGGCCGCGCTGCCGCATGGCTAGTCGCCAATTCAGGCGAGTATCTTCGAGATGACCAATCGGGAGGACGTTCGTGCAAGCAGGCCTGGCCGCTGAGATAGCGCTGACCGTGTCCCAAGCCGATACCGCCGTGGCAGTCAGATCGGGCGATGTTGCAGTTTTGGCCACCCCGCGAGTGGTGGCGCTGTGCGAGGAGGCAACCGTGGCCGCCATCGCCGGGCAACTGCCCGATGAGTCCACCAGCGTCGGCACCCGCGTCGAATGCGACCACCTGCAGCCCAGCCGGGTGGGAGAGAGGGTCACCGCTCATGCCACCCTGGTGGATGTCGATGGGGGCCGGCTGCAGTTCACGGTGACGGTGGCCGACGGCCAGGGCTCGCCGGTAGCGGTCGCCCGGGTGTGGCGGGCCGTAGTGGACAGGGACCGCTTCAAGTAGTTTGAAGCCATGGCAGGAATCCATGGCGGACAGATCATCGCTCGAGCCCTCAAGTCCGAGGGTGTTGAGGCGATCTTCACGCTCACCGGCGGGCACATCGTGCCCATTCTCGACGGCTGCGTCCAGGAGGGCATTCGGGTCGTCGACGTTCGGCACGAGCAGACGGCGGCTCACGCCGCCGAGGCCTACACCCGCTTGACCGGCAAGCTGGGGGTAGCGGCGGTCACCGCCGGGCCGGGCGTCACCGACACCATCACCGCCCTGGCCGCCGCCCAATTCTCGGGCACTCCCATGCTGTTGCTGGGGGGCAGGCATTTCATCCGCCAGGAGCAAAAGGGTGGACTGCAAGAGATGGACCACCCTCAACTCGTCCGCCCGGTCACTCGCTGGGCGGCCACCGCCTGGGAGACCGGGCGGCTGGCCGAGTACATCGCAACTGCCGCCCGGCAGGCCTTTGCCGGCCGTGGTGGGCCGGTGTTTCTCGACGTGCCGCTCGACGTGCAAGCGGACATGGTGGCCGAGGACTCGATCGAATGGCCACAGGACTACCGGCCCACTCATGGACCCGGGCCGGAGGAGGCGGTCGTTGAACGGGTGGCCGAGCTTCTGCTGCGGGCTTCCCGCCCGGTGATCTTTGCCGGCGGCGGGCTTCGCCCACGGGCGGCGGCAGCCTTGCTACCGGTGGTGGAAGCGCTCGGCGCCATGGTCTACCTCAACGGGGCAGCCCGCGGGTCCATCCCGTTCGGCCATCAGTTGCTTGGGAATCGCACCCGCAGCGAAGCCTTCCGCGAGGCCGATCTGGTGCTGGCGCTCGGGGTCGACTGGGATTTCCGCACCGGGTATGGCGCCAAGATCAACGAGAAGGCCACGGTTGTCCAGGTGGACGCCGAAGCCACCAAGATCGGCTGGAACCGGCCGGCTCACGAAGGCGTCGTTGCCGACCCGGGGCGCTTCCTGACGAGATTGGGCGACCATAAGGCCACTTTCGGCCCAAGCAACGTTGCAGCCTGGACCAACCAATTGCGGTCGAGCGAGGCAGAGAAGTTGGCGGCCGCAGTCGTTCTGGCCGACTCCGAAGACGCGCCCATCCACCCGGAGGGCTTTGGGCGGGCGGTTGGCGAGTTCTTCGGGTCAGACGCCATCGTGGCAGTTGACGGAGGCGACGTCGTGTCAACCACCGCCAAGTGGCTGCAGGTGTCTCAGGCCGGTCACGTGCTCGATCCGGGACCGTTCGGGACGCTGGGAACCGGACCCGGCTACGCCCTGGCCGCCAAGGTGGTCCACTCCGAAAAGGAAGTTGGCATTGTCTTCGGCGACGGCGCCTTCGGATTCAATGGGATGGAGTTCGATAGCTTCATTCGTCACGGCCTTCCCATTATCGGAGTGGTCGGAAACGATGGAGTATGGAACAACATCAAGACGTTTCACCGGGCCTTCTATCCAGACCGATTGGTCGCAACCGATCTCGGAGTGCGGCCGTACCACGCCATGGTGTCCGGCCTGGGTGGACACGGGAGCTTCGTTCGCAAAGCGAGCAAGCTGGTCCCGGCCCTCGAAGAGGCCCGCGCCTCGCGGCTACCGGCGCTCGTCAACGTCCACATGCAAGAGACGTTCCGAGCCAGCAGCAACTACTCGCAGTAGAGCTCACAAGGCCTGGTCCAGGGTTCCCTTGCCGGGAACCCCATGCTGGGCCTTTGCGCGACGAGAGAGCCTTCTGGCCCCCCTCCCACGAAGTGGGAGGGGCTGGGGGTGGGGTGAGAGCGCGTTCCCGTGCTCTCTGACAATTAGCCCCTGCGGCCGAACAGCTTCTTGAGCCAGCTGCCGCCCATCTTCATGACGTCGTCCTTGACGCCACCATCGCGGTCGCCGTCGAGCATGCCGAGAATGCTGCCAAAGTCGAAGCCTCCCGCCTCCGCCGCTTCCTTCTCCTGCTGCAGGCTCTTGGTGAGGCCGCCGGCATCGAGGTTGTTCTGGCGGGTCATCTTACCGAGGAAGCCCATGATGATCGGAGCGATTACCGGCAGAAACTTCACGATCGTGCCCAGGTCGAGCCCGCTCGTCTGAGCAATGTTCTGCTCAACCTGTGGACGGTTGTTTCCAAACACGTGACCGAGGATCCCGTCGCCATCGGCGGTATTGGGCTGACCCAGGAACCCGCCGAGGTTGTCGAGGATCGAACCGTCGTGATCCTTCTGGAGGGCCCCGAGAAGCGAGTCGGCCCCGCCTGGCTTGCTGGCGTTGCCGGCCATGGCACCAAGGATGGCGGGCAGCGCCGCGCCCAACGCTCCCTTGGTTACGTTCTCATCTGCTCCCCCGAGCAAGCCCCCGAGCGCTCCGAGGCCCTCGCCTCCCATTGCGCCCATTAATTCGTCGATCATTCCCATTCGGGTGTGCCTTTCGCAAGCAGATGGGGCCGCCGATGGGCCCCGTAGTACCGATCATACGGGGCAGCCCCAGGTTCCGCCAATGGCCGAGGAGGTTCCCTCACTCCTGCCAGGTCACTATGCCGTCCGGCACCTCAACCAGTTCGCCGGCGACGTAGGTAGCCAACACCCTCGCCTCCCGCAGCTCGTCCGGCGTGGCCGCCAGGGGATCGACATCCAGGACGACAAAGTCGGCAGGGCTCCCGGCCACCAGCGGCTCGGGCTCGAGCAGTGCCCGGGCGGCTCCGGTGGTGAACAGGCTGAGCGCCTCAGCGGCGCTGAGGCCCTGGGCGGGAACGATCCCACATCGATCCCGGGCCGCCGCGATGCCCGGAAGTGGATGGGGTGGCTCGACCGGGCAGTCGGACCCGCCGGCGAGGGGGACGCCGGCGTCGAGCAGCGTTCGAAGGGGATAGGTCTGGGTCAGTCGAACGGGACCCACCCGCTTCTCCAACCATTCTGTCTCCGATGCCATGAAGGCCGGCTGTACCGAGGCGGTGATCCCGAGGCGGGCGAAGGCGGCCACCTCATCGGGCCCGAGTACCGAGGCATGCTCGATCCGCAGGCGGTTGGCATCGCCGCCGCCGGCGACGATGTCTTCGTAGAAATCGAGGACCGCGGCGTTGGCCCGGTCACCGATGGCGTGGATGGCGACGATGCCCCCCAGGTTGAGGGCGGTTTCGGCGAGGGGCCGGGAGACGGCGGCGTCGAAGCGCAATTGGCCGGTGGTGTCGGCATCGGCGAACGGCTCGTGCATGGCGGCGGTGTGGCCCCCCAGGCTTCCGTCGCCGAAAATCTTCACCCCGAGGAATGTGAGCCGCCGCGAGCCAACTTCTTTGATTCGCCGGGCCGCATCCCGCAGCTGATCGGAATCCTGGCCGATGACCAGCACGCGGACGTTGATGGGAAGGCGATCGGCGATCCGCACGAGCTGGGAGAACTGATCACCCAGGTCGGCCCACGGACCGTCTCCGCAGCCGACGATCCCTCCGATGCTCGTGAGCCCCACCGAGGCCAGGGCGTACATGGCGTCGACCACCTGATCGTCGGTCACCGCCGGGCCCGACTGCTCGGCCAGAGGGAGCGACACCACCTCGATGCCCATTTCCCGGAGCACCCCGGTGGGCTCTCCCTGCGCGTCGCGGTCGAGCGTCCCTCCCACTGGATCGGGCGTGGCCGAGGTAACCCCGGCCAGTGCCAGAGCAGCGGTATTGGCCATGGCGATGTGCCCGCAGTAGCGGTGGATGATGAGTGGCCGATCTCCGGCCATCGTGTCGAGGTCGTGACGATTCGGGAGCCGTCCCTCAGCCAGGGTCTCATCGTCCAGGCGAATGGCGCTCATGGGAACACCGGGCGCCATGCCGTCGGCAGCCTGGTTGAGGCGCTGACTGATCTCCGCGAAGTCCTGCGCCGACTTCAGCGAAGGGACGACGAGGGAAGCTGCGTACGTGATGGGATGGAAGTGGGCATCCCGTAGGCCGGGGACGATGAAGCCGTCCACTGCGATCTCACGAGCCGACCTCGCCGTCTCGTCGGCGACCAGCCCGTCCTCGACAGCGAGGCGGCTGGACTCGGAACTGAAGATGACGTTCATTGACTCGATTATCGCAAGATGGTCTCGAGCCGCCAGCCTTCACCTGGGCTATTTTGGAACCACGAGAAGCTCCGGCACCGTCTCTAGCGTCGATGATGAACGACGTGATTTCGCGTCAGAGAAGTCGCTGTTGGAACGTGTCAAGAAGGCGTCAAGCGCTCTGCGTGGCGAACCGATACCTGCTTCGTTCCTCCCAAGAAACCGGATCGATAGATGAAGACTTTCTTCCGCCGCTCAGCCGTCGCGGCCTCCCTGCGAATACTCACAGTGACCGCGTTGGTTGCCACCAGCATGGCCGGCATTTTGCCTACCAACCCTCTCCCCCCCGCCCAGGCCGCGCCGGGAGAGAGTTGCTTCACCGTGTCGGACGGTAATGACACTCTGTATCGGTACAACTACGACGGAGGTCCGTTCTACGAGACCATCGGAGCGGTCGGCGTTCCCCGGATTGAGGCGATCTCCTGGGATCCGATCAACTCGATCCTCTACGCGATGGACGCCGGTCAGCTGGGGACACTGAGCCAGACCGACGGTTCGTTCACGCCGATTGGCACCGACAGCGGACTCGACATGGACGGCCTGGGACTCGACCCGTTTACCGGTCTCATGTATGGCGCCGTCCGCCGCGCCGACGGGCAGAGCGGGGGAAGCGGCGTGTACGACGACCTCGCCACGGTTGACATTGTGACTGGAGGGGTAACCGTCATCGGACCGATCTCGGGCGCGGTTGACAACGAGGGCGACGTCCTTTTCGACGTCGATGACCTTGCCTTTGACCCCTCCACCGGTTCGCTGTGGGGAGTCGCCAACGCCGGGGGTGAAGACACCCTTATCACGATCAACAAGGCCACCGGGGCTGTGCTCCAATCGGTCGGTGAGTTCGGTCCACTCGACATGGAAGGCCTCAGCTGGAACGACATCGGAGGGCTGCGGGGAACAACGGGTGCTGGTGCCGACTTGTATGACATCGATCCCCTCACCGGTATCGCTACCAACCCCATTGCGCTCAGTCCGGGCTCCGACTTCGAATCGCTCGGCTGCTATCGCCTGGCGGGACCACTCTCCAACACCATCACCGGTACGGTCTTTCTCGATGCTGACGTGAACGCCGCCTTCGGCCCCGGCGATACCGGCACGGCCGGTCACACGCTCAATTTGTGGAGGGATGTCAATGGCGACGGGCTACTCACGAATGCCGACGACGTCAACCTCGATCTGGTGCTCGACGCCAACGACATCCTGACCACAACCACGTCTGATGGATCGGGTTTCTACAGCTTCACGGTGGGTGCGAGCGGGGCCTTTGTTGTCGAAGTGGTTGCCGGCACCCTTCCGGCTGGATCCCGACTCACGACGGTCGCACAGCGCGCGATCGATTTCGGTACGGCCTATGACCAGACGGATCCCGACAACGATTTTGGGTACGCGATTCCCGCCATCACGCTGGCCAAGTCGACCAGTACCCCGATCATCAACTCCGGAGACACGGCCGCCTACTCGTACGCACTCGACAACACCGGCACCGAGCCATTCCCGGTCGCCAACGTCACGGTGACCGATGATTCGTGTGCTCCGGTCACCGGCCCCGCTAGCGGAGATACCAACACGAACAACGTCTTGGATCCCGGAGAGATCTGGGGCTATGTCTGCTCGACGGTCCTCACCGTCGACACGACCAACACCGCAACCGCCACGGTCGTCCCGACCTCCGGACCCGACCTCGTCGAGCAAGATACGGCCTTTGTCGACGTCGTCCCGTTGGTGGATGTGTCGGTGACGAAGGTGGAGACGGCTTCTCCGAGTTTTGTGGGGGATACGGCGACGTTTGTGATG
>JAOTYB010000217.1 GCA_029862065.1 Acidimicrobiia bacterium
CTTTGAGTCCACGATACGCACCCCGTTTCCGGAGCTGGCGTTTCAAGGCACGCTGCGTCCCTCGCAACGCGAGGTGATCGAGATGGCCGGCGCGAAACTGGCCTCGGGCGCCGACCGCCGCCTGCATATTGTGGCGCCACCGGGTGCCGGTAAAACCGTCCTGGGGCTCTACCTCTGGGCACAGGTGGTCAAGCGGCCGGCCGTGGTCCTGTCGCCGAACTCGGCCATCCAGGCGCAATGGGCCGCACGCCTCGACTTGTTTCAGGATCGCAGCGGGATTCCTCTCTCGGACCTGGTGAGCACCGATCCGGCCCGGCCCGCCTGCCTCACGTCCCTGACGTATCAGGCTCTCACCTTACCCGACCGTCACCACACCGAACTCGACACGCTGGCCCATGACCTCTGGATGGGGCGCCTGGTGGACCAAGGCGAAGTGGGCTCACCTGAGGAAGCCGAGGTGTGGATACGCGACCTGTCGGCTCACAATCCGACCTACTACCAACAGCGGGTCGCGGTCTATCGCCGTGAGGCGCGGGCGGCGCTAACCCAGCCGGGACGGGCGTTGGACACCCTGCATCGGGCGTCGCGCGAGACGCTCATGCGCTTGCGGGCGTCGGGCGTCGGCCTGGTGATCCTGGACGAGTGCCATCATCTGTTGGGCCATTGGGGGGGGGTCTGCACGATGCGGTGGACCTGTTCGACGGACCGATCATCATGGGTCTGACCGCCACGCCACCCGATCTGGACAATAAACCTCCCGAGGACGTTGAGCGCTATCAGCGGCTGCTAGGCGATCTCGACTACGAAGTGCCCGTGCCGGCGGTGGTCAAGGATGGCTTTATCGCCCCTTATCAAGACCTGGCCTATTTCGTGCGGCCCACCGAGGCCGAGTTGGCCTATGTGGCCAAGGCGGATGCCGATTTGCACGCCCTGGTCGAAGACTTTTGTCAGGCAACGCCGAGCGACGCGTCCGATCCGCCAACCCGAGAGACCCTCGTGGACTGGGTCGGGATGGTGCTCGCCAAGCGTCAATTGCCTGCGAGTCACGCCAAAGACTGGCGCGCGTTTGAACAGCGCGACCGCACGTTTGCCCATGCCGCCCGGCGCTTCTTCATGGACCGCGACATCCGGCTCCCCAAGGGGGTTCCGCCTCTGCACGACCTCGATTGGCTGGGCGATGTGCCGCCGCTCACCGTCCTCATTCCAGTGCTCGATCGCTACATTCGCCATTACTTGCGGCGCTCGCCCGACGCTGCCCTCCAGGACCTGGCACAGCGCGCGACCACCCGGCTGCGCCGGCTGGGGGTGCAACTCACCGAAACCGGCACTCGGGCCTGCGCCTCGCCGGTGGGCCGAGTACTGGCCTATTCGCAGAGTAAGATGAATGCGCTGGCGCCCATCTTGCGCCGGGAGCACGCCTATCTGGGCGATCGACTTCGCGCCGTCGTCGTCACCGACTACGAACAATCGTCGGCCACCGGCAACCTGGAGGGCCATCCGCTCAGTGAGGAGGCGGGCGGGGCCATCGCTGCCTTCCGCACCCTACTGCAAACGCCCGACACGACATCCCTCCATCCCATCCTCGTGACCGGTGCGACGGTCCTGGTGGCAGACGACCTGATCGAGCGCTTCCGCCAAGCCGCTCGCCTCTGGCTGGAGCAACGCGGCGTGTCCGTCGAGTGGACGGATGAGCCGCACGCCGGGTTTCACCGCTTGCTCGGCAGTGGACGCGACTGGAGTCCCCGCCTCTACGTCTCGTTGATCACCGATTTGTTCCAAGACGGCGTCACCCGGTGCCTGGTGGGCACTCGGGGGTTGCTTGGCGAGGGCTGGGACGCCACCAAGCTCAATGTCCTCATTGATCTCACCGCCGTGACCACCTCGATGAGCGTCAACCAGCTGCGCGGCCGGTCGCTGCGGCTCGATCCCGACGATCCGGCCAAACTGGCCAACAATTGGGACGTGGTCTGTATCGCGCCGGAATTCACCAAGGGACTCGACGACTACCAGCGCTTTCGCGCCAAGCACCAGCACCTCTTTGGCGTCACGGACGATGGGGCGATTGAGAAAGGGGTGGGGCATGTGCACGCGGCCTTTACCACCCTCAAACCGGAGGGGGTGGAGGACTCGGTGTCGATGTTGAACGCGGAGATGCTCGATCGCGTACCCAACCGCGGTGACTACCGCGCCCTGTGGCGCATTGGCGAGCCCTATCAACCCGAGCCCGTGCATGCCCTGGAAATTGGGCCATCCGGTGGCGGCGGTGGCGGCGGCTTTCCGCCGTTTGCCGCGAGCCGTGATCCCTGGACGCACCACTCGCTCAGTTTGGCCATTGGCCACGCGGTGCTCGAGGCGCTGCGGGACGCCGGGCTACTGCAACCCGAGTGGCAACTCCATGCCGGCGACCGGGCTGGCGGCTATGTCCGACTCTTTTTGGAACAGGCCAGTGCGGCGGACAGCGGCCTGTTTACGCAGTCTTTGGCAGAAGCCCTCGGACCGCTGCGGCGGCCCCGGTATGTGATTCCGCGAGTCGCGGACGTCGAGCACCCGACTTTTCTCTCTCGTTGGCTGCCGGGGGCGCTCGGGCGGTACTTCGCCCGCCGCATCCGTCAGGTGGTGATGGTGCATGCGGTTCCCGCCGCCTTGTCACGGAGCAAGGTGGAGGCGACGCTCTTTGAGCAGCGCTGGAACC
>JAOTYB010000218.1 GCA_029862065.1 Acidimicrobiia bacterium
GGAAGGCGAACAGGAACTTGCTCAACTGGCGGTAGGTGCGGATGTTGCGGAAGGTGGTGCCCAGCCGGCCGAAACTGGTGCGGATCACCGACCCGTCGCGAGCGAGCTTGGCGGCGGCCGCCGGCGGTTCAGGGAGTCGGCGCAGGATGGGAATCGAGAACACCGCCCACCATGCGGCCACGGCCAGGAAGGACACGCGCACCCCCAGGTTGTCTTCATCGGGCAGGGTGAGAATGAGGGCAACGGCGATCGCCAGCAGGATCCCGCCTCCCAAGTATCCGAAGGCGTACCCCCGGGTGGAGACCCGGTCCTGGTCCTCCTCGACCGCGGTGTGGGGTAACAAACTGTCGTAGAACACGTTGGCCAGCCCGAAGCCGAGGCGGCCAACGATGAAGAGTCCGCCGGCCAGCAGCCAGTCGCCTGATTCGACGAAGAACAAGCCGGCTGTTGCGCCGACTCCGAGCAACGTGAAGAAGGCCAGCAGATACTTCTTGGCCCGCAGGACATCGCTGATGGTTCCGACGATGGGGGCCAGAAGGGCTACCAGCGCCAGGCTGACGGCGATGATGATCGCCCAATAGGTGGCGGCGATCTCCGGACTGGCCAGGCTGGTGCCGGCCACGTCTACAAAATAGGTCGGGAGCACCGCGGCCAGCACGACCACCGCGAACGCTGAATTGGCCCAGTCGTACAGCGACCAGGCGCGCACCCGTTTGTTGTATTCGGCTCGTTTGAGCCCTGCCGTTCTCCGCCCCACGCGCCCTCTCAACTACTCCGGCTGCCATGGTAGACCGTCACCGAGGGTGGTCCGCCGCCGGCCGGCTACTCGTCGTCCAGCGTTCCAGCATCTGCCGCCCGGGCCACCCGGCGTCCCTCGTCGACGTCGACGGCGCGCAGCAACCAGCCCCCGGCCAGGAAGAACACGATGATGGCCAGGACCGCCGGCCGGCTCGAACCGAACGCTTGGACTGCTCCGAAGAACACGAGCGGGCCGATCAGGGCGGAGAATTTGGACATGATGGAGAAGAAGCCGAAGAACTCGCCGCTCTGGGAGGCTGGCGACATTGACGCATACAGGCTCCGGCTGAGGGCTTGGCTGCCGCCCTGGACAGTCGCAACCATGAATGCCAGGAACCAGAACTCAATGACGGCGTCGAGGAAGAACCCCCACACCGCGATCACTCCGTAGACGACCAGCGACAGCAGGATGGTGTGTTTGGTGTCGAACCGATCGGCGATGCCGGCGAACAATCGTTTTCCAGGGCCAAAGGCCAGAGCGAGCCCGATGGCCTCGATGATGATCAGCAAGCCGAGAACGCTGATGAGGCTCGAGGTGCGAGTCGGCTCGAGCACTTCGATCTGGCTGATGCCGGCCACCACCTCAACCGGCTCGCCGGCTTCCGGAACGGAGTCGGGGTGGGGGACGATCAACAAGCCGAGCTGATGTTCCCCGGGAGTGCCGGTGTCGATGCGGGCGGTCTCTTCGAAGCGCTCTTTCCTGCTGAGCGTATCGATGGAAAGTCCATCTTCTCCGGTTGGCTCGTTGCCGTCTGGTGAGTAGCCGTCGATGGTGAAGCCCTCGATGTCGGTTGGCTCTTTCCCGTCGACCGCCACGAGGATGCTGGCTCCAACGGGGCCCGTCCGGTAGGTCACGTCGACCTCGCGGCCGTTGAAGAAGAAGCCAAGGATGGAGCCAGACTGCTCGGTGAAGGCATAGTCACTGCGAGCACCGGTACCCAGCTCGGCTTCCGGGACGATCGTCCAGTTGTTGTCCGGCAGGAGCTCAAACGAGTCGGGGCCGTACTCGCCTTCACCCATGAACTGACCGACCGTCTCGAAGGCCGGCCCCGGCCGGCCGACGGTGTCGGCATCGAGAGCCCGGGCACCGATCACGCCGACCAGAGGCAGGGCGATCAGATTGAAGATGACAAAGGCCAGGTAGGAGTGCCGGCGGTCGTCTGAGCGGTCGGGGATCCGGCCGAATATGAGTGCGAACGGGATGCCAACGAACTGCACGAGCAGCAGCGCCAGGATGAGCTCGGTGGCGCCGAAGCCGAGCTCGGCCCCGTAGATGGCGGCCACGCCAATGATGGTGCCGATGCCGTCGTTATAGATGAGGAAGGCAAACAGGAATCGGAAAAGGTGCTTGAAGCTCCGGATGTGGGTGAGGGTCTCTCGAAGGCGTCCGAAACTGACCTTGAGGATGGACTCGCCTTCGGCCAGCTCCTCGGTGTCCGACGGTGGCTCGGGGACCATGTAGAGAATGGGGAGGGAGAACACTGCCCACCACACGGCCACCGACACGAATGCCAGCCGGGCCCCGCCTTCCGGCCCAATCACGAAGATCCCAACCGCGTTTATGGCCAGCAGGATTCCTCCGCCCAGGTACCCGGTGGCATACCCACGGGTGGAGACGAGGTCCTGGTCTTCCTCCCGGGCAACGTGGGGGAGCAGAGCGTCGTAAAAGACATTGGCGGCTCCGAACCCGACCCGGCCGACGATAAACAAGATGGAGGCCAGCAGCCAATCGCCCGACCCCACCAGCACGAGCAGCCCGGTCGAAACGACCCCAAAGCCGACCGAGATCGACAGGAACTTCTTCTTGCCCCGCTTGATGTCGGAGATGGTCCCGAGGATGGGCGAGATGATGGCAACGATGA
>JAOTYB010000065.1 GCA_029862065.1 Acidimicrobiia bacterium
TCGAACCGAAGGAACGCTGGTCGCAGTATCTTGACCGGTATGAGACTCCGGATACTCCTGCTGTTGCTCGCCCTGACGCTCGCCGCGTGCGGCGGCACAGACACCGCACAAATCGAGCTGGTATCTCCGGCTGAAGCTGCCACCGTCCTCGAGGAGCGGGCAGCCGACGTTGTCTTGCTCGATGTCCGGACTCTCGAGGAGTTCAACGAGGTCCGGGTGCCGGGTTCAGTAAACGTCGATTTCTACGCGGCCGACTTCGCTTTCCAGCTCGATACCTTGCCGAAGGACGTTCCGTATGTCGTCTATTGCCGGTCGGGAAACCGCAGCTCGCAGACAATGGACATCATGCGCGACCTCGGATTTGCCGAGGTGTGGGATGTCGATGGCGGCATTCTCTCCTGGAGCGAAGCCGGCCTTCCTCTCGAGAATTAGAGGCGATCGAAGGCCACACAGGGCCGGAGTTGGCCAGTGGTCGGCGTTAGCCAGAAGCCGCAACGTGCTTGTTGAGGCCCGACAGCAACCCGCCAAAGCCCCGCTCCAATAGCCGGGTAAAGCTCTTGCCCGGCATGAGGCGCCCCCACCACTTGAGTTCGTAGCCATAGTCAACGGTTACTTCGGTCTTACCGTCGCCGAGATCCTTCAGCGTGAAGTCGGCAACACCTTCCTTGATGGGCAGCTTGGCGGACTCGTAGATATGAACCGTGAGTCGCTCACCAGGGTGCCAACCCGTCACCCGTTCCTCGACTGCCCCAAACGGTTTCAGGTCGCAGTGGCGGGTAATCCCTTCACCCTCAACCTGATCGGAGGTGCTGCGCGATGCTGCAACGCCAGGATTCCAAACATGGATGTCGGCGAAGTTGTGAGCCAGTTCTGTCCACACCGCATCGACCGGGGCATCGATAGTTCGACCAATAGTCAGATTCGGCAAAGGTTCTCCTCAGGTATGTCAATCGCCCACTCGTCAACCACCAACTTTTGGTGCGAATTCCGCGCAGTCCGCCGGTCTCCGCAAACATCGACCTCCAGCCAGTGGCCCGTCACCACAAGCAGCAGACCCTACGAGAGCCCCCATTCGGTCGAGATCACCGACAGCACTTCGTCGGCCAGGCGATAGCCGCCGTTCCAGGTGAAGTGAGCGCCGTCGGAGTACCGCATGTGCTTGCCGTCCAGATAGGCGTTGTATTCACCGTTCTCATCCTTGAACAGATCAAAGCTCGGCACGTAGGTGACGCCGGTACGGCTGGCCGCCTCGGCTTCGTACACCCCGTTCATGATCAACACGTTGGCGGTGAACGATGCCGATTCCATAATCGGCAAACCCACCCAGTAGACCCGCTCGGTGCCGGTCAGCAATGCGTCCATCGCCTCCCCCACCCGCACTCCATACAGTGCCACCCACTCGTCACTCCCGACCTCGGCTTTCTGGCCGCCGATAATCACGTCCTGGGCGTCGTTCCCGCCAAAGATCACCACCGCCGCGTCTGGCGTAACTTCGGGAAGTTGCTCGGTGATATAGGCCGGCCAATCGAAATAGTCGGGCCGGGTGAGCCCGGAGATGAACCGGAAGTCGACCTCTGCGTCAATCAGCCCGGTGTCGGTGCTCCGGTTGACGAGGGCGGGACCAAACAGCTCGGCAAATGAGTCGCCGATGACCCACAAGTCGAGGGGGGCCGCACCCGTTACCGCCCGCAGGACTGGCAGGGTCGTGGTTGTCGTCGTGCTCGCCACCGACCCGCCTTCCACCGTGGTCGTAGTGGTGGCAGCCGGCAGCGTGAGGTCCTCGTCCCGCCCGGCGAACTCCCGGCCGAGTACCTCATCGACTACTTCCCGGGGCGTGTCGAGGCGCAGCGCCGAGCTGACCGAGGCGAGAGGCTCGGCGAAGAACAGGGCCACGCTTCGCTCGGTGCCCAGCTCCTGGCTCTCGGCGGTGCGGAGCATGGCCTGAGCGTTCAGCAACGCCCCTCCCAGCAGGGCAATCACCATGGCAACGAAGACGTGGCCGGCCGCCAAGGGCTTGGCGGATGACGGAGCGGGGGTGACGGAAGCAGCCATCAGAATTGGAAGTAGATGAAGGCGGCAACACCCTCGTTGGCAAGCGCATCGATGACAAACAGCGAGACGGCGAGCACGCCGCCCTGGGCGGCCGGAGCCAGCCGGGAGAATCCGGCCAGAACCCGATCCACGGCCGGCCGCGTCACGTACTGGGCGCCGATGCCGACGGCGACCGCCAGCAGAATCGGGACGGTTATGGCGTCCACTCCCCCACCCCACTCGGTGAACAGCCTGCGGATGATCTCCCAGGCGGTGGACATCGACGAAGCACGGAAGAAGATCCAGGCGAAGCTCACCAGGTGAAAGGTCACCAGCCTGCGCCGCAACTGCACCCCGGGTGTGATCACCAGCGGCTCGGTGCGGCGCTGTTCTCGGTATCGCTCCCACACCAGCCACAGGCCGTGGAGGCCACCCCAGATAACGAATCGCCAGGCCGCCCCGTGCCACAGCCCGCCCAGCAGCATGGTCAGCATGAGGTTGCGTTGGGTCAATAGACCGGCCCCCCGACTGCCGCCCAGCGGAATGTACAGATAGTCGCGCAACCACCGCGACAAGGTCATGTGCCACCGGCGCCAAAAGTCCTGAATACTGACTGCGGTGTATGGAGCGTTGAAGTTGTCCGGGAACCGGAACCCGAGCAGCAAGGCGATACCAATGGCGATGTCCGAGTAGGCGCTGAAGTCGGCATAGATCTGCACCGAGTAGGCGTAGACGGCCACCAGGATCTCCAGGCTCCCGTACTGGCCGGGACTGGCGAACACCCCGTCGACGAGATTGCTGGCGAGGAAGTCGGCGATCACCACCTTCTTGGCCAGTCCGATGGCGATCAGGTAGAAGGCTCGGGAGGCGTCGATCCGGCGAGGGTCGCGGCGACCCTGGAACTGGGGAAGCAGTTCGGTTCCTCGCACGATGGGTCCGGCCACCAATTGGGGAAAAAACGCCAGGTACACGGCGAAGTCCAAGGGCGGGGCGACGGCCAGCTTGCGGCGGTAGATATCGATGACGTAGCTGAGGGCCTGGAACGTGAAGAAGGAGATCCCCACCGGCAGCGTGATCTGGATAAGTGGCAGCGAGCCGCTCATGCCCAAGGAATCCAGGGTGGAGTTGACCGAGTCAACGAAGAACCCGTAGTACTTGAAATACCCGAGGAGGCCCAAGTTGACGGCAACCGCGGCGGTGATCAGACCCTTCCGGGAGCTCTCCGCCTTGG
Organism: Acidimicrobiia bacterium; assembly: GCA_029862065.1. Classification (GTDB taxonomy): domain Bacteria; phylum Actinomycetota; class Acidimicrobiia; order Spongiisociales; family SHLN01; genus SHLN01. The sequence goes on from JAOTYB010000065.1 coordinate 3,263, forward strand.
CCCGTTCCAGCTGGACGGCGAAGAACTGGTTGGCGAGGCTCGACACCACCAGCAGTCCCACAAACCGCCAGTTCCAGAATCCATAGAAGAAGTAACTGGCAGCCAGCATGAACCAGCGCCACCGCTTCGGATACGGCATGAGGAACCAGTTGGCGAGGAAAACCACCATGAAGAACGTTGCGAAGGTGATAGTCGGGAACAACATGGGGTGGCAACGATACTGATATGGGAACCGGGGACTTCGCGACTCGAGGGACCGCCGGCGCGCCCAGGAACTCCAGACAGGGCAATAGGCAGGCGTCCAAGGCGGGTTGCCCCCTATCGCGCCGGCCGGTACCTGGAGATCGCCCATCGTGACGGTGTTACCGGGAAGTTCTTTGCCTCGAAGCCCAAGAAGATGACGGGGCCGCTGCACGAGATGGAGATGGACCATTTCGACCATGCCGAAGGCCAGAAGGCTCTGTGGAAGGTGACGTCCGCGGTATCGGGCGGAGTCGGCTACCCCGCCAACTGAAGAACGCCGGCCCGAGTAGAGTCGAGGCGGCTCAGTCGCGAACGAAAGGTGCGGAGAATGCCTAAGTACATGATGATTTACAAGGGTGAGGCCACCGATATGGCCGATATGACCGAAGAGCAGCAGGGCGAAATCATGGCCAAGTGGGGCGCTTGGATGCAGAACGTTGGCCCGGCACTCACCGATCTTGGCATGCCTTTCGGCCCGTCAGAATCCCAGGTGGATGATGGAACCAGCGGCACCGCCGCGCCGCTCACGGGCTATTCGATCGTCGAGGCCGATGACATGGGCGCCGCCAAAGCGTTGACCGTGGGGCATCCCTTCCTCAGCGAAGGTAAGGGCGACTTCGCCATTGACATCTACGAGTTGATGCCTGTTCCCGAGATGTAACCGACTCCGGGACTACGGGTTCTGGAACATCTCGTCGGTGAGGCGATTGACTTCGTCGTAGTGGTCCTCGACCTGGGCCGCGTTCTTCCCTGAGTTCTCGAGAACCACCGGGGGCGTATTCGGGCTCTCCACGGGACCCTGGACCGGGACCGCAGCCGCGCACCCGGCCAGGACCACCACGACGGCGATGAGCAGGCGCTTCATGGCACCTGTATCGGCACTAGTAGGAAACGCCTGAGCCTGGCCGTCCCCGGCGGATTCGCTTCGGGCACAGAGTGAACCTGAGGCAACCGCCTTGGGACAGGCCCGGGGCGTCCTGGCGCCAATCGAGGTTTAGGACTGCTTTTCGAGCAAGAACACCGGTATTACCCGGTCGGTTTTGGCCTCGTATTCGGCGAACTGCCCGTGGGCTACCTTCTGCTTGTCCCAGATCGGCTGGCGCTCTTCGTCGGAGAGCATCCTGGCGCTCACCGCCACGGTCTCGGTGCCCGCCTCAACCTTGGTCTCAGGATTGGCGAGCAGGTTGTGGTGCCAGTCCGGGTTGCTATCGGCTCCGGCCTTGGAGGCGAAGATCGCGAACCCGTCGTTCACGGCCTGGTAGGCCAGCGGGCTCACCCGCTCGGTTCCCGTCTTGGCCCCGACGTGATGAAGCAGCAGCAGAGGGATTCCCTCGAACATCCCGCCGACAACACCCGAGTTCCCACGGAACTCCTCGATAATTCCTGCATTCCAATCTGACATCGTTCTCCCTGATAGGCGTGTGCAGGGCCACGGACGGAACTGTCGGGGTACTTGACACGTCTCCTATGGTGGGATGGGTTAACCAAGAGGAGGTCGGGATGCCCTCGAAAGAGTTTGTGTGGTCCGATGAATTGGCGTTGTTGCTTCGCGACGAGGGGTTGGCGACAACCGCCGAACTAGCCGATTGGATCACGACCCCGGTTGCCCACCGGCTGGGCGAGGACGAACGCCCGCTGGAGGTGGCCCGCCGCCTGTTGGAGGTCCGGGTTCCCGACCACCGCCGGGCTTCCTAGGCCAGCGCCGCTTCCACCGCCGCCATGGCGTGGAGCGATGTGGTGGGAAAGTAGGGGCAGTCGACGTCTTCCGGACGGACCAACAGCTCGATCTCGGTGCATCCGGCGATGACGCCCTCGGCGCCCTCCCCCACCATCCGCTCGATCAGCTCGACAAACCTGCGCCGCGAGTCGTCATGCACCTCTCCCTGCACCAGCTCGTTGTAGATGACGTCGTGCACCAGGGTGCGGTCATCGTCACCGGGGACCCGGACATCCAGGCCCAGCTCTTCGAGCCGCCCCCGGTAGAAATCCTGTTCCATGGTGTAGCGGGTCCCCAGCAGGGCAATGCGCGTGATCTCGGCTCGGTGGATGGCAGCCGCGGTGGCGTCGGCAATGTGGAGAAACGGGACGGTGATGGCAGCTTCGATGACCGGCGCCAGGATGTGCATGGTGTTGGTGCACAGCACGATGAGGTCGGCTCCGGCCGATTCCAGCCGGGCGGCATCAGCCGCCAACAAGCGGCCGGCCCCATCCCACTCCCCCCGTTCCTGCAAGCCCTCGATGGCGGCGAAGTCGTAGGAGCGGATAATCAGATCGGCCGAATGCGTTCCTCCCAGGCGCCGGCGCACTTCGGTGTTGATGAGCCGTTCGTATTCGATCGACGACTCCCAGCTCATCCCTCCCAGCAATCCAATGGTCTTCATAGCTATCCCTCCATGGGTCGACGTTACCGCCAACGCCGCTCTTCGAACCTGTCGTCGGTAGCCTCAGGGGGTGACCCTCCGCGCGACGGCTCTCGAAGAACTTGATGAAGGCTCATTCGATGCGGTCATCGTGGGTGGCGGCATCAACGGGGCCGTGGCGGCTGCCGTCCTGGCCGGGCGGGGGGCCTCGGTCGCCCTCATCGATCGGGGAGATTTCGGCGGGTTCACCAGCCAGGCCTCCTCCAACCTGGTGTGGGGCGGGTTCAAATACCTCGAGAGCTACGAGTTCCTCCTCGTCCGCAAGCTATGTGTCTCCCGCAACCGCCTTATCAAGGCTTACCCGGACAACGTGAAATCGATCGGCTTCCTGGCCACCCTTGACAAGTCATCCCCGTTCCCTCCCTGGCTGGCCGCCCTCGGTTCCCTTGCCTACTGGGCGATCGGCAGCTTCAAGACTCACTGGCCCCGCCTCCTCCGCCCCAAGACAATCGAGAAGATCGAGCCGGTGGTTGACACGACTGGAGCCCGGGGCGGAATCGAGTACTACGACGCCTACCTGCCGGATAACGACTCGCGGTTCGTGTTCAGCTTCATCCGCTCGGCCATGGATGTCGGAGCCACGGCCGCCAACTACGTCGAGCTCACCGAAGCCACCCGCAACGACAACGGCTGGCACCTCACCCTGCAGGACACCGAGGACGGGGGCACTCCACGCACGTGCACGGCCAAGGTCCTGATCAACGCGGCTGGGCCGTTCGTAGATCCCCTCAATCGGGAACTCGGACTGCAAACCGACCACCGGATTGTTTTCTCCAAAGGCATCCACCTGGTGGTGCCGCGCCTGGCCGGCGAGGAGCGGGTTCTCGCCTTTTTCGACGACACCCAACGACTTTTCTACGTCATCCCCATGGGACGGCGCTCTGTCATCGGGACCACCGACACCCGGGTTGAGAATCCCGAAACGACGGTGACCGACGAGGATCGGGACTTCCTCCTCAAACAGATCAACGCCCGTCTCGACCTGGAGCGTCCGCTGACGAGGGCCGATGTGATCGCCGACCGATCCGGCGTGCGGCCTTTGGTGGTCAAGCGGGAGGGCAGCGATCAAACCGATGTCGACTGGACCAAGCTCTCCCGCAAGCACGAGGTAGAAGCCAGCCGCGAGAAGAGAATCGTCAGCATCTTCGGTGGCAAGCTCACCGACTGCCTCAACGTCGGCGAAGAAGTGGCCGAGGCCGTCGAAGATCTGGGTGTCCCCCTCGAGAAGGACAAAGGCACCTGGTATGGGGAGCCGGCCAAAGCCACCCGGGCAGAGTTCTATCGCCAGGCCCGGCTCATGAAGCTCGACCTACTGCGCGACAAGGCCGGCGTCGAACCCTTGACCGACCGACTGTGGCGACGCTACGGACGGCGCGCCTTCCAGATGCTCGACGCCATCGACCAGGACCCGGCCATGGGCGAAGACATCATGGAGAACGCCGATTACCTCCGGGTCGAACTTCACCTGGCCGCCCGAACGGAAATGGTGACGAAGTTGGAGGACTTCCTTCGGAGGCGGTCGAAGATCACACAGGTGATCAGCGACGACGAGGTTCGCCGGTCTGCCGGCCTGCGGGAAGTAGCCGAGATCCTGTTTGGGGATGCGGCCGATACCAAGCTCGTTGAGTACTTCGGCGATCTGCCGGTATCCACCTAGCCTGCTCCGATGAGCAAGACTGATCTCACCGTGGCCGATGTAGAGGCCGCCGCCGGCCGACTCGCCGGGGCGGCTCATCGCACCCCGGTCCTCACCAGCCGGACTCTCAACCAGCGGCTCGGGGCCGAGGTGTTCCTGAAAGCTGAGTGCTTCCAACGCACCGGTTCATTCAAGTTTCGAGGGGCCTACAGCGCCATCAGCGCCTTGAGCGAGGAGGAGCGAGCCCGCGGGGTCGCCTCCTTCTCATCGGGCAACCACGCCCAGGCCTTCGCATTGGCGGCCGCCCTCCACCAGACACCGGCGGTCATCGTGATGCCGGAGGACGCACCGGCCCTTAAGCTGGCGGCCACCCGCGGCTATGGCGCCGAGATCGTCACCTACGACCGGTACGGCCAGGAGCGCGACGGCGTCGCCGAGACACTGGCCACCGAGCGGGGAATGACGTTGATCCCCCCCTTCAACCACTGGGACGTCATGGCGGGGCAGGGCACGGCGGCCCTCGAGCTATTCGACGAGGTCGGCTCTCTCGACACCCTGGTCGTGTGCGTAGGGGGCGGCGGCCTCATCTCGGGATGCGCAACCGTGGCCGAAGCCCAGCCCGGACGGGTGCGAGTGATCGGCGTGGAGCCGGAAGCTGGTGATGACGGTCGCCAGTCGCTGGCCAAAGGCGAGATCGTCACGATCCCCACTCCCCGGACGATCGCCGACGGACAGCAGACAACCTCACTCGGCGACAAGACCTTCGCGGTGATAGCCCAGCGAGTCGAGGCAATCGAGCTGGTCTCTGACGACGAGATCATCGAGGCTATGCGGTTCGCCTTCGAACGGCTCAATGTTGTTTTGGAGCCGAGCGGCGCCTCCGCCCTCGGGGCCTTGCTGGCGGGCACCATCGATGTTTCCGGTCAGCGGGTCGGGGTGACCCTCTCGGGTGGCAACATCGGTGTGGAGCGGTTTGTGCAGTTGATCTCGGGCTAGAAGTCCAGATCGAACAACGGGTCGGTGATCATGAGCCCGGCGCTGTCGCCGATCGAAGCCAGAAAGCCGAACAGGATGATGCCTCCCCCGGCAATCGACAGGTTCTTCATGAACCCGCTCATCTCCGTTTGCTGGACCATCGGGTCGGTGTCCGTCCAGAAATGGTGGACCATGAAGGCGGCTATCAGCGAGTAGGCCACCAGCCCCAGAACCGCCAGGTCGGCCCAGATGCCGAGCACCACGGCCAGCCCGCCGAGCATGATGCCAATCCCACTGATCCGGGTGAGCATCTTCGAGTTGGGTACCCCGCGATTCCGGCGGCCTTCCCCTCGGTCTGCATGATGTGGCCGGCTCAACCGGCTCCGATGAAAATCATGCTGAAGAGAATGCGGCCAATAAGGACTACGACGCTCATCAGTGTCCTCCCGGTGCGATGGGCGTTGTTACGAGGCTAAACCGGCCAACGGCTCACGGTCGGCACCAAACATCGATGCCAATGCCTGATCGATGAGCTGCCGACCAGCGGTCTCATCTGCCCTCACCCGCAGGCCAAGTACTTCCATCGCCGCGGCTTCCGACTGAGTCTGCCTGACGTCCGCCGGGCCTCAATGGTTCCCGCCGGAGGGACCATTCGTAAGGGGCCAACCGGCCCTGGAGCTCGGTCATCAACTGTGGTTTCGTAGAAGACACGGGCACGGGGGCGTTATGCACCACGAGTCGGGCAACCACTGGCTGGGAAGGTCCGGGATTGGTCTTCTCCTGCTACTGGCCGTGGCCACCGCCGCCTGTGGAGGGGGAACGGGTTCGGATGCCGTCCCTTCGCCCACTTCTTCGTCCACAGTCACGACTGTGTTCCCGGTTACAACTGTCACCACGGTTCCACCGGCCACTACCACCACGGTTCCTGCCACCACTACCTCCACTGTCCCGGCCTTGCCCGCGGTCGCTCTCGTTCCCGGCGACACCGGGAAGGACGTGGAGGCACTCCAGCGGCTGCTAACCGAGCACGGCTTCCTGCGCGACGCGGTCGATGGCGTCTTCGGAGGACGGACCGCCGCGGCGGTGGTGGCGTTCCACAAAGCCACGGACGCCGAACGGACTTCCAGCTGGCTAGCGGCGGACTGGTCGCTCCTGGCGACCTGGGAGCCGCCGGAGCTACCCGTGCGTGAGGACCAGCCCGAACGCATCGAGATCGACCTCACCCGACAGCTGTTGTACCTGGTCGGCGGCGATGGGGTCGCCGTGATTCCCGTCAGCTCGGGAAACGGCGAACCCTATGCCAACTCC
>JAOTYB010000219.1 GCA_029862065.1 Acidimicrobiia bacterium
TGCCCTCGACCCGAGCGCGAGCTCGTCTGCTCAAGCCGGGCACCATGGTCGTGAGCCAGCCGGCGATACCCCTGCCCCTGGTAGTCGACTTCCCGTTCCCACCCTGGGCCACCCGCAAGGAAGAAGTGGTAGCCGAGGGCGATCCCTTCGAAGGTCTCTAGAGCCATCGTGCGCATCCTGCACACCTCCGATTGGCATGTCGGGAAACGATTAGGGCGGTACCCCCGGCTGGAGGAAACGGCCGACGCGATTGATGAGGTGGCGGCCGTGGCCGAGGCCGAGAAGGTCGACCTGGTCATTCACTCCGGCGACCTGTTCGACCGGCCGGTCCCGCCCATGGATGCGCTCCGCCTCGGGCTATCCGGCTTGGTGAAACTGGCCGGTGGTGGTGCCCGGCCGGTGGTGGTGGTCGCCGGCAATCACGACTCGACCCAGCTCTTCGAAGCGCTGGCGCCGTTCCTGACCGGCTGGGGCATCCATCTAGTGGGAGACATCAAACCACCGGCCGATGGCGGGGTGCTGCGCCTCGAAACCCCGGCCGGCGAGGCGCTGGTCGCCTGCCTGCCGTTCCTGCGGGAGGGACGGGTGGTGGAGTTCATGGCCGATACCGACCGCTGGTATGGGCAATATGCCGACCGGATCCGGCGGCTGACCGAGGCCTACTCCGAGCACCTCCTGGCTGAAGCCGGGACGATGGCTATCTCGATACTGGCAGCTCACTTCATGGTGACCGGAGCCCGGGTCGGAGGACATGGAGCGCCCCGCGGAGAGCGAGAGCTGCACATGGGCGAGGCCTATGCCGCGGGCGAAGGAGCTATCCCGCCCTCGCTGAGTTATGTGGCGATGGGCCACATCCACGCCCCTCAGCCGGTCCCCGGAGCGAACGTCCCGGCCGAGTACGCCGGATCGCTCCTCGAACTCGACTTTGGCGAAGCGGGGGAGCAGAAGCGAGTGGTGGTTGTCGACGCCGAGCCCGGCAAGCCGGCCCAGGTGCGGAGCCTGCCGCTGTCCGCCGGCCGACGACTCATGCAAGTGTCGGGCACGTGGGAAGAGATCGAGGCTCGAACCGACCTGGGGGAGGCCTATCTCGACTTGCGGGTGAATACCGGCGGACCGGAACCGGGGTTGGACGCACTGGCCCGGGACACCTTCCCCCATCTCGTGAAGGTGTCCGCGGTCTATGAGCGGCCCGAACTGGAGGAAACCTCGCGGGCCATCTGCCCTGGGAGGACATCTACGCCGAGTACTACCAACACGAACGAGGGGAGACGGCTCCGCCCGAGCTGCTGGCGGCCTTTCGTCAGGTGCAAGACGAGGTGATGCATGCGTCCCCTTGAGCTCACCATTCGAGGGTTTCAGTCCTATGCGGGCGATCACACCTTTGATTTCCGAGATCGGCGTTTGTTGGGAGTGGTGGGGCCGATTGGCTCGGGGAAGTCCTCGTTGCTCGACAGCATTGCCTTTGGCCTGTATGGCAAGACCCCCCGAGCCGGGCGATCGGTGAAGGACCTCATCAACCAGCGGGGCGCCTCGGCCCACGTCGAGCTGTGGTTTGAGCTTGAGGGGGAAGTGTGGCGGGCGGTGCGGGTGATCCGCCGCAAGGGGCAGAGCGCCCATAACCTTTATCGCCACGCTTCCGACGATGCCGAATCCGACCGGCTCGAAGAAATCACGGGCGAGCGGCCGGTGACCGCCCGGATCGAAGAGCTGCTTGGTCTCTCGTTCGATGCCTTCAACCGTTCGGTTTTCCTCGCCCAGAACCGCTTCGCCGACTTCCTACAGGCCACGGCCTCCCAGCGCGATGCCGTCCTCAAAGGAGTGTTTGCCTTCGACCGGCTCGACGAGATGTCCGAGGCCGCCAAGGCGACCCGCGACGACCTCCGAAGCCAGCTGGCCGATCTGGAGCGGCTGCGAACCGAGGTGGAGGCTGATCGCCAGGCGCTCGAGGCAACCGGGCCAGTCCTGGCGGCGGCCACCGCCAGGCTGGGCCTCCTCGATGCCAGCGACAAGCAGGCCGGGGAGCTTGAAGCGGCCATGGAAGCGGGCCGGCGGGATGTTGAGCTGGCCCGGCGCCGGTTGTCAGAATTGGGTGACATCGCCGCCCAGCTTCCGGCCCGTCAGGAGAGCGCTGAGTTGTTGGGCCGGGCTATCGCCGGCGCCGAGATGGTGGAGGCCGCCGAACAAGCCGCCGCGGCCGCGCTGGCTGATCTGGAGGCTGCCCGCCGGCATGACGTTGCGGTCGTCAAAGAGACGGGAGGGGCAGAGGCCCTGATGCAGGCCGCCAACTTGCTCGAACGCCTGGGGGATGTCGAAACCCGAATCCAGGCGGCCGATATTCAGGCCGGGGAGGTTGCCGAGTCGGTGGAGGCCTCTACCCAGGGATATGAGGCGGCCCAGGTCCGGTCGAAGGACATCGCGGCCGACCTTGAGGCAAGTCAGGCCAAGCTCGACGAAGCCAATCGGGCTGTGGCCGAGGCCGAAGCCGCCACCCACCAGGCCCGTCACGATTCGATGGCCGTCGCCATCCGCGCCAGTTTGTCGGATGGCGATACCTGTCCCGTGTGTGATCAGGCCGTGGCCACTGTGCCGGCCGTCGGGAAGGCGGCGCCGCTAGAGAAGTCCGAGAAG
>JAOTYB010000220.1 GCA_029862065.1 Acidimicrobiia bacterium
GGAACCGTCACCGCCGGTGGGCGCTCGCCCGGGTCATCGCAATCGGCGTAGGCGACAACCCCTGGCATCGCTTCGATCAGCTCGAGAAGCGGGCTTCGAGCTTTCGGGGTCTTCTGCCCGTACCAGTGGGCGCCCGACACAAGTAGTCGACGGCGGGCGCGGGTGACGGCCACGTAGGCGGTGCGCCACTCCTGGTCGAGGTGGCGGGACCGTAGTGCCGCGGAACGAGCTTTGGCGTCCTCGGGATCGAGTTGGGGGAGGGATTCGTGGTCGATTCGCTCGGTGAAGGGCAGAACGGCCGGCCGGGAGTACGGATCGTCGAACCCTTGGGATCGGGAGGGGAAGGTCTGGTTGACGACGGCCGGGAGGAACACGAGATCCCATTCCAGACCTTTGGAGCGGTGGGCGGTTATGAGCGTGACGGCATCGGCCTCCGCCACCCGGGCCAGGTCGAGCTCTTCGGGGGCCTGCTCGTCCATGAGCGTGGCGAGGTAGTCGAGGAAGGCGGGCAGGGACGGCCGCCCTTCCAATGGGCTCCATGACTCCGCCAGGTCGAGGAACCGGTAGAGGTTGAGTCGGGCCGATCGGGCGGCGGCTGGCTCTAGAGATTCGACCTCGATCCACACGCCGAGCTGGGTGAGGATCCGGCGGCACAGCTCGACCACGGTCACCCCCTGGGCATCCTCGACCAGCTGGTTGTATAGGGACCGGAACCGTGTCACCGAGGCGGCGGCGGCCGGACGTTCCTGGACGACGGTCGGGTCGAGGGCGGCTTCCAAGAGGGAGAATCCCGGGAACTCGCTGTCGGGGTCGGCCTCCCGGGTTCCGTCCTGTTCTCGCACCCAGGAGGCCAGGGGCACGAGATCTCCGAACCCCAGCTGGAAGTGAACACCCAGCAGAACCCGCAGGAGGGCGGGACCGTCGGAGGGGTCGTTGAGGATGCGGAGCCAGGACCACAGGTCGGTGACCTCCGGCACCTGCAACAAGCCCCCCAGGCTCACCACCTGGACGGGGATACCGGCGGCTGCGAGCACGTTGCGAATGAGGGGGATCTGGGCGTTCTTGCGAAAGATCACTGCGATCTCTCCCCATTCGGTGCCGTCGCCAACTGCTTGGAGGATCTCATCGGCCATCCATTGCGCCTCGTCGTTGGCCGTTCGAAACCAGCCAACTCCCACCTCCCCGGGCCCGGCGTCGTTCCGGGGCCGCAAGGGGGTGTCGCTGGCTCGATTCGAAATCTGGGAGGCGATGGCATTGGCGGCCTCCAGAATCCGCTCGCCGGAACGGCGGTTGAGCGCCAGAGGGAGGGTGCGGGCCGGGCGGTCACCGGCGGGGAAGTGATGCGGGAACTGGGCGAAGTTCTCAAGTGATGCCCCCCGCCATTCGTAGATGGTCTGGTCGGCGTCCCCAACGGCAGTGAGTGGGAACCCATCGCCAAATACCAGGCGCAACAGCTGGCGCTGGGCGGGATTTGTGTCTTGGTACTCGTCGAGCAGGACCACCTGGTAGCGGTCGCGAAGCAGAGCGCCCACCGCCGGGGTCTCTGCGAGGAGTCGGTGGGCGAGGCGGATGAGATCGCCGTAATCGATCACCCCAGCCTGGCCCTTCAGCTCCTCGTAGCGCTCCAGAGCTTCGAGCAGTTCGGCTCGTTTCTCGCCGACCTCGTCGGGGCCGGCCGCCACTCCGTCGGCCGTCTGCAGGTTGTCGGCCAGCTGGCCGTTGAGGGCCGCCATTTCCTCAACCCGTTGCCCGGGAGCCGACAGGTCGAGCTTCCCGTAGGTGCCGGAACCGAGGGCGTCACGCATGAGCTGACGAACGAAGCCCGGGGTGATGAGTCGAGCGCTGCGTTCCACCCCCACGAACGCCCCGAACTCGGCAAGCAGCCCATGGGCGAATCCGTGATAGGTGGTGACGTCGACCACGCCCACGTCTTGGGAGGTGCGGAGCTGGTCGATGCGGACCTGGAGCTCATGCGAGGCTTTGTTGGTGAAAGTGACCCCGAGGGCGGCGTCCACCTGGCCGGTGTCGAGCAGTCGGGCGAGGCGGAGGGCCATGGTCGTGGTCTTGCCCGTGCCGGCACCGGCGTCCACACGCAGTGGCTCGAGCGGGTAGTCGATGATGGCCTGCTGTTCTGGGCTGGGAACGATTGAGGTCATGAGGTGTACGCGGCTGCTCCCTGCGGCCACGCCGGGCACACGAGTTGGACCGGGCACCGATCGCACGAATCGTGGGGCCGGGCTTCCCAGTTCTCTTCGGCGATCCCGGCTGCCGCGTCCCCCAACCGCTGCTCAACCTCCTCGAGGTTGGCGGTTTCAAAGGGGAAGACGGAGAACCCCTTGACCCCCTGACGAGCCACCATCCACAGCTCAGCCTTGTCGGGTACGCCATGGGCCGTAAGCACCGGGTCGGCTCGGCTGGCCAGGAGATAGAACCCGAGTTGGAGTGAGGTCCCGGCTTCGAGCTTGGTGGTCCGCTTGCTGGTCTTGTAGTCGACGACTCGGATGGAGCCATCTTCGACTTCGATGCGGTCGGCGATGCCCCGCCACTCCATCCCGGCCAGCTCGACGGAGAGGTTGTGCTCCAACGCCAGCGGGACCGCCTCGGGGTGAGGCCAGTGCTCGTAG